>PLJQ01000364.1:6089-44409 GCA_003140275.1 Limisphaerales bacterium | reverse complement strand
TAGGATTCCTGGACGATTTCCTGCCCGCCGGGGATGTCGAGGAAGCGGGCGACTTCCTCATACACGTTGCGCTTTCGCAAGGCACGAGGCAGCGTCATGATGTGCTTGCGCGCGTGATTCGTGATGAGGAAGCCCGCCGCCGCCTTCAACTCCTTGGCCGATTCCGGGATGTAGCCCAACTCGAAGTGGGCGATTTTCCCCGTGAGAGAAAGATTGCTCGTGCCGTCGAACAGGCAACCGTAGTTGCCATCCCGACACCACGGCAAAATCAGCGTGGCGATTTCAATGATCTGGTCGCGCTCCGAACCCACCGGGTCGAGCATCATCAATTCCTGCAACATCCGGTGCGTGGGGAATTCCTCCGGTGTGAAGTAGGCGAAGGCGAGATTGCGGACTTCGCGGCTGGTCTTGGGGTCTTTCAGGAATTTCAGAGCCGTTCCCTCGTCGAATTGGGCGAGATAATCCCGTCCCCATTCATTGAAGTGCGGCTCTGTCTTGGACGATATGAGTCCTGACCCCGCCTGATCCCGGAAGTCCGCAAAAGTTTCGAGGGTGGTTGCGCCCGGCGGCATCCGTTCGGCGCGGAATTTCTGCAACCCCAACGCGTGACGCGCGATGTCAAGCAACTGGTCGTGCCGTTTTTTCTGCCAGTCTTGGAATGAATCCTCGTAAAGCAGGTTCAGATACTTGGCGATTTGCGCCTGCCGGAGCATCTGCTTGTCCTCCTGCGCCGACGTTCCAATCATCCGCGCGACGAGCGCGGTCGCAGCGGATAGATGGTCGGAGGTCAGCGGCAGTCCCTTGGTATCGAGATAATTGATGGTCAAGTCGCCGTCAGGATGGATGATGATGGGGCGCGCGTTAGGTTCGACCGTCTGTGTATAAATGCCGTAGGATAATCCTTCCTCGATGATTACCGTGTAAGCGAAATAACCTTCAGTCTGCGAAAGCAGGTCGCAAACCGTCACCGATTTGCCTGCGCCCGACATTCCCAAAAGCACCGCGTGCTGCGGTGACTGATTATCTTTCGAGCCGGAGAAAGTTTCCACGCCGATCAAATTGTTGTTCGGGCCGTCATAGATGGCTTCGGCGGTTTTCAGATGGCCGGTAAACGTGCTGGTCACGGGCAGCATATCCGCCAGATAACGGTGTTCGGCGTAGAGCTTGCGATGTTCGTAGTGGCCCCACGTCCAGCCGGGCCAGGTCTGGGAAAATAAATTCTTCGAGCTGCTCGGCAGATTGCTCTCGAAATACTGCGCCGAGTTCATCGAGTTGATGGCGTTCTTGATGGCGCTAGCTTTCGCGTTGAGGCCGTCTTTTGATTTATCCCAAACACGAATCACGAATAGCGCGTTGAAAGGAATGGTCTGCCCTTGCATCAGCGCATGAATTTTCTTCTGCTTCTTTTCCATCACCGTAAGCAGCGAGATTTTCTTTTCGCTGGCGTAATCGCCGGCCACGCGGTCGTGTTCCTTTTCCTCCTTGTTGATTTCTTGGGTGATGGGCAGCGGATCAACATTGACCGTGATGGCGTAGTCGAGCAGCCGCAGATTGGTGAGGCGTTGGATGATGCCGGGATAGGTCGTGCGCGGCCAGCGGGTCAGCGCGATGACGGAATGATAATGGCCGTCCATGTAAAAACCAAAATCGCTCTGGCCATTGCCTTCGCTGTGCCAGCAATTTTCTTGGATGGAAAGTTCAGGCACGAAATCGGCTGCCGGGTCAAAATCAAACCGTTCACTCAACGACGGGTTCAAAAACTGTTTGTAATGCCGGAAATGGTCGAGGTCGGTCATCGGCAGCACGCGCGTTCCGGCGCTGGCAAAAATTTCGACGAGCAGATGCTGAACGTGTGCGAATTCGGTTTCCAACTGGTCGAGCAACGTCAGGTAATACTCGCGCAAGGCCGCGTTGGTGGTGAGCGTTTTGGGAACATTTTCCAGCGAACGCGACACATAGAAAACCACGCGCTGCCGCCGGAGTCTTCGCTCAACCATTGCCTGCCAGTAACGTCCGAACCGTTCGTTGCGCGAACGCTTCGTCCAGACATTTTCAAAGCGTTCAGTCTCCTGCTGATAGCGGAGCAATTCAGTTTTGTAGTCCGAGTCGGAGAAGTATTGAACCTGCAACCGCTGATTTTCATGCAGCGAAGCCAGCAACAAACAGAGTTGCTCCTGAAATTCGTTCAAGTCTGCAATCGGGCTGTTGGTCAGGTCGGGTGCTTCAAAGATGAATCCTTTGGAGACATAACCTCCGCGCCGCAGATGATTGAACAGGATCAAATCGCGCACGAAGAAACCGTTGGGTGGACGTTCAAACATAATCAGATGCGTTGTGATTTTCGCCGTCGCACGTCATCCATCACCTGCTGGATGCGCGTCAGGTCATCCACGAGTTGATGAACGCTGCGCACAGCTTTGCCCTCGTTGATGGCGATGTAGGCTTCGCAGATGTGCGCCATTGCCCGCTCCATGTGCGCGCGGGCGGTGCTGCCAAAGCCCTGTTGTGTGTGCAGGCCGCTACGCAAGGCGGTTTCGGCAGCGTTGAGCTGGCCAAGCAACGCCTGCCGCTGGCTTTCAATCGCCTGGAGTTCACCGGGGTTCATATTTTTTTCTTATGACTCATAGAGAGGATGATTGAAGTTGTGTCCGGCCTGCGGGCCGAAGCCGCGTCCCGTCATCAGGTATTCAAAACAGTCGCGGTCGTACCCGGGTGGTTTGCCCTGCCGCAACGCGAAGATGTAGGCGAGGCAAATCAACAGCGGCACGAGCGCGACAACAAAAGCGGCGGCGAGCGACCAATCAAGGACGACGAGCAGGACGAAAAAAACGATGATGCCCGCGCCGACGCCGCCAATGAGCCACCAAAAGAGACCGCCTTCCAAACCCCACGTCCGGCCTTTGGAGTCGGACGCGGCGTTGGTATCGGTGAGACGAAGTTCGCTTTTCATAACATTGGCCCGGTGAATGTTCGTGCAAAAATCGGCGTGAATGGGATTCCGAGTGTGTGGAGCAACCAAGCGAGCAGTGCGGCGAGAACGGTGGTGACGATTATCCAAGTCATAAGCCGTTTCCCCTGATTTGTGCTGCTCCGCTCGTCGTGCATCAGAAATTGCCGACCCCGACGGCGCTGTTGGCATCGAGGCCGAAGATTTTGTAGAAGGCAAAGATGACCGCCGGAGCCGCCGCGATGATCGCACCGCCGATGATGGACATTTTTCCCTGGTCAACGTCGCCGCGCCGGATGGCGAAGCCGCCGTAGATGACACAGGAGATGCCGAGGACGAATCCGAACATCATGATTACGGCAAGACTGTTGCTGATGCCGGTCTTGAGGTCGGTGGAATTGAACCCCGTCCCTTGGGCAAAGGCGGAGATGGTATTGAGTGCGAGCAGTGCGGCCACGGTGAGGAGCGGACGGTAACGGTTCAGGAATCGAATGCTTTTTTTCATAGTGTTGTTTGTGCGTGCTTTCATTTTTATTTTTTGCCGGCGGCACACGCCGCCGATCACGCGCAAAGGTCTAACACCTCCCGAAACCCGTTTTGTGTAATCATTACACAAAATGAAAAAAAGTTTCCGGCACTCTGGAAGCATGAACAAGACAACCTTTGAACCTGAAAAAACTGAACGCCTGCGCAACCTTGCCCAAACCTTGCACGCGGAAATTCGCGGGCAGGACCACATCATTCCGCGCGTGGTGTCGGTGTTGCAGCGCGGTGAATTGGGCTTGAGCAAGGTTGGAAGACCGCGCGGCAGCTTTCTTTTTCTCGGCCCCACGGGTGTCGGCAAAACGGAACTCACGCAGGTTTTCACCGGCAACCTTTTCGGCCTGGATAAACTTGTCCGTTACGATATGTCGGAATTCCAAATGCAGGAGTCCCTCGGCCTGCTGCTCGGTTCGCGTCCGGGTGAAAGCGGATTTCTCGGCGCGGCCTACGACCGCACCAAAACGGGAACGCTGCTGTTTGACGAAGTGGAAAAAGCCCATCCCCGCATCATGGATGTCTTCCTGCAAATGCTGGATGCCGCGCGCGTCACCATTGCGACCGGCGAAACGCTCGACTTGAGCGGGTTTTATATCGTGATGACTTCCAACATCGGCTCTGCCGAATTGATGATCCTGCAACATTCGGCGGAAGCCACACTGGAACGCCATGTCCTTTCCCGCGCACAACAATCGCTCCGCCCCGAAATCTTCGCGCGCATCGCCGAGAAACTCGTGTTCCATCGTTTGAGCTACGAACACCAGCTTGAAATCGCCGCGAAGTTCTTGGACAAGGAAATCAGATTTTTGAGCGAGCGGGGATGCAACGTCCGAGCGGCTGAATCCGTCCTGCCGTTTCTTGTCCGCAAAGGTTTTCATCCCAAACTTGGAGCGCGCCCCATGCGGGATGCAGCGGAAAAACTCGTGGGCGACGCCGTGGCCGGGGCGCTACTGCTCAAAGGGTGCGCGGACGGTTGCCTCATGGCAGACCCCGCCAATGACCGGCTCAAGATTGAATGACCCCTTCCCTCCACTGGTCAGAAACCCCGGCGCGAATTCCTGAACGCCGTCCCCTCCCGGCTCAACGAGCATTGTCCAAGGAGGAACGGAAGCGGCGAGTGATGTTGTTCGAGCCGACCCGTAGCATCCTTGACAAGCGCAGTTGAGCCATACCATCGGAACGGCGATTCGCGCCAGTGTCGCTTTTTTAACGGATGCTTTCGCATGAATTCATCAAATGGAATCCTCGCCTCAATTGCTTCTGTCATCAACTGGCTTCGGTCTGGCACAAACTCGGTGGCGTGGAGCGCGGGCGGCGTTAGTCCCGCGCGGAACGACACAGTTTGAGCCAGACGGAAGCGGGCGCAACTGCGCCACAGATGCGAGCCGTGACGAGCGGGCGGAAGTGACGGAAGGCTGGCCGGAGCGAAGTGAGCGCAGGCAGCCGTGTCATTTCCGCCCGTTGGTCACGGCGGCATGAAACCACGCTTTATCAGGCCAGCATCATATACAAATGCGTTTCGCCGATTTCTTTTTCCGGCAAGGCTGCACCACCGCGCTTGGCGCAAAACTCCCGGCAGATGTTTCTCAAGGCGGCACGTTTTGATTTTGAGCCAGGCAACTGAACCAACAGCGCGTCGGCAAAAAGTTTTTTGCCTTTGCCGATGGAAATCGCAAAGACGATGACCGCACCCGCGCCCATCGCGTAAAGTTCCTCCACAAATTTCAAGGCCGCTTTTGCGGTGTGGAATTTTGCTAGTGAACGGGATTTCGGATGCGTTTCAGCCTTCAGCCATGATCTGGCCTCGGCATGACCGGATTTTTCCAAAACGGCTTGCGCGAACAAATTGATTATCTTTCGCTCCAAGGCGTCACCCTTGCGAAACACCCGACCTGCTCGTTCGCCTTCATATTGCGGCTCGTCGGGGTTTTTTCGGGCGACCTTCAGATATGCGGCGCGCGTCACGTCCCGATTTTCAATGAGGTAGTTTTCCTTAATCAAGGTGCCATCGCGCAGCCAACTCCGGTTCCGCCCGTGAAATTTGCCGTTGCGGGAAGTGATTTCAAATTGCATTCGGCCATTGTCATGCCAGTAACGCTGGATGCCGGTGCCGTGAACCATCGTGAACGAGCCAAGCAAACGACCGTTTTCATCCCATTCCCGGCTCACTCCGTGCAACAGCCCGTGGCGATAACGTAATTCCTCCGCGAGCTTGCCGTTGCGATGCCAGGTGCGATAGAGGCCATGAAATCGCCCACCCATTGCCCTCATTTCCGTGTGGATTTGACCACTGCGGTAATAAAACCGTTTTATGTGAAGCTTTGGCATGATCCGCAGATTTACTTTAACCAAGTGCTGTTGCTTTTACACTGCCGCCAACCCGACCGCGTCAGATTTTCGATGGTCTTCCAAAACAAATTCCACGTTGTCCACTGGTAAAGACAAATTTGCTAATTTCAAAACAATTGTAAATCACGTTTGAGCCATGTATTCGCAACGAATGGAATTTTCTAAAAAACCTTTCTGTCTCATGGAAGGTTTGCTCAATTTCTATTGGGTTACGGCTGTCATTTGCGGCGGCTTCTAATGTCTAAATGCCGCTCAAATTGGAAGTGATTTATTGATTCGGCGGCGGCCGTTCCCCATTTTTGCCAACATTGAAAAGCCGCCTTCGCGTTCTCTCGTCTTGTCGCTCGGCAATCTTCTTCGCAGTCAATCGGCCCGCCGTAACAGAGACAACATTTTTCCTGATGAGCAACTGAACCAACGACTGAGTGAATGAAACATTCGATGTGTTCATAGCTCCCGTTGTCGAAATCAACTCCGTTATCGCTTCGCAGAATTGGCTCGCGACACCAAGCGCATGTTGCCTCGACTGGCCGTTTCGTCCATTGACCAAGCGCAAAGAGCGGCGCGAGTCCATTGTAATAGCCGAAGAAATTCACTTCTGCGTTACCTGCACGTCTTTTGAAACATTGGCCAGCTTGCCGCCCGCCAACACCACGCGGGTAAAAGTGACCTTCGTCGTGAGGTTGGTTGTCGTGAACGGCTTGTCAGCCGTGATGACAAAGTAAAAGGCATTGGTCGCGCCTGCTGGCAGGCCGGGTTTGTCGTTGCTTCCGCCGATAACCCAACGTGTCATTTGATTGACCATCTTGCCGTGTTCATCAAGCAAGAACACAACCGCCCTGGCTGATTCAATCGTGTCAGCAAAGTTGTTCTTCATTGCCAATGGCACTACTGCCTTTTGCGCGACAATTTTCGGCGGCGAAACGGTCACGGTGAGTTGCGCCTGTAGTGGGACAACGCACGAAAACAGGAGACAGATTATCCCTTGGCGAAGATGTTTCATATTATCAGAAGTGTTTAGCTTATTTTGAACTCGATTGCGGCAGTTAAAACAGACTGCGCGGGGACTGTTTCTTCTGGGGCGCTCAGGCTTATCTCCTATTGTAAGTTCGCAACAAATACCGATTCTTCGCAGAGTTTTTGTTTAATTTCCATTTTGCTTGTTGTCACTTGTTTCCGAGCGAGAAACCGCCCGTATGAGGAAATGCGCCATGCACGTCTTCCTCTAACTACAAGCCACGCCCAAAGAACGCGCCGTGAGCCAACCTCCATTGTCATAGACGTTGGTTTCTCATGGAACACCCAAGATTTCTTCAACAATTGCCCTAACGCGATTGACTAACTGTTCAAACGCCAAAGCGTCTCCGCCTTTGTCGATGACTCGCCTCTTCTGCCAATCCAAGAACATGGGGATATACCAAATCAGCGAGACAAGACGACGGTCAATTGGAGCGTTCTGCGACGGCTGGATGTTTTCGAGCTGGCTGACAAAGCTCGCACCTTGCCTAGGGTCGAAAACACCCTCCCTTGCTTTCCCCAGGAAGCCGTCTGGCTTTGCCCATTCCGCTTCGAGTGACTGAATCCAATTCTGAATTTGTTCGCTCATAGTGTTACCGTATTCGAGTGATTGCTTGTGGGGGAACGAAGTTCTGAATCAAAACTTCCTGGTCCTTGATCGCCCAATTCGAGATCATACCAGGCTTGCCTGGAAATCCGCCAGACACGTCCAAGACAGGACTGGAGACCCCGTTCAGGTCAATGCGGACGACCCCGTTTTCGCCGTATTTCTCCAGTGCGATCGTTTCGCTCTTGGTGGTCGAAATCCATTGGCTGGCCTCCCGTCCCACAACATGGCTTATCGCGTCGTTTCCCGCGTTGGGCAGTCGAGCAACCAAGCCGTTGGCGATGTCCTCGCCTTGGGCTAGGCCGCGATAGATGTAGTTTGCCTCCTTTGTGGGTTCACTAATAGCGGCAAGAATACCTTCACTACGTGCAGGCGCAGCCCCAAGCGACTCATTGAACGTGGTGAAGCTGTAATTTACGCCCTGTCTGTATGGCAGAGTAACTTCCGCTTCGGCAGCGGCGAATTCCACTCGAATTACATTTTGCGCTTCCGCCCCGGCCAACCCGGCCTCGGTGGTTGTGAAAGTAGTACCGGCACCAGCAAAGTTCGCTTCACCGCCAAGAGAAAGAGCGGGCGGTAAGACCGCGAAAAAATTCAGGACATCGTAGTCAATGCCCTTTAATTCGCCCACCTGTTGAGACACCAACAGCAACTTGGCAGAAGCTGAACCTACCGCCGGGACCGCCACTGCGAACATGTTGCCCAAAAGAGGACAAATGAGCCATAGCAGTCCAAAGCGTACCAAGTTTTTCCTCCACTGATTCATTGTTCATTTACAACGACCGTCAACGTCGCAGGTTCTGCCAAAGGCAAGTGCCAAGCATGGCCGAGGTTGGAAATGGCCGTAACGATACCGTTTACCAACGACACTTTCTCAAAAGGATTCGAGCAATCAAAATATGCGAGCCATACAAGATGCCCTGTTGTTATCTGAGTGACAGCAACAAATCCTTCTGAACCATGCGAGGCCTCGCCTGATAATACGCGCAGATTTAGGTCGGGGTAAGACTGTTCATTATTCGACCCAATGCGAGTGGTTTCATTCTTTCCAAATTCTTCGACCTCCTCTAGCGTGACGGTCTTGGAAATCTTAATGGAAACCGCTTTGTTCGCAGTTTCCCAAGGCATCAAGATGCTCAACAGGACGACAGTGCCATCAGCAAAGTAAAGACCATTTCGAATAGGCCACAGTTTGTCTTCCCACATTTGCTGAGTTGTTTTCATAGTGTGTTCTAAAATCAATTGCCTCCTCCCCTAATAAATATCGTTGGTTGAGAGCTAAGCCCTGTGGGCGGAACCGGGCCACCGGATTGGACATTCCACGGGTGATTAAACCGCGCATTAAAGGCATCTCCCCAAGTCATCCCATTTGGGCCGACAGCAGTTGGTTGAACGACTTGGACTGGCACGGAATTAACTCCGGCATTTTGCGCAGCCATCAGGCGTCGATTGTCATATGACACCCACTGGCCGTCTTGTTGCATAACCCGCAAGGGACCTGACCTAGACCAATTCCAGTTCCCGTTCGCCATATCTGCGGTGTACTGTTGAACATTTGCGCTCACCGTTCGTTGAGAGAAATTGATCTCCGCCGGGTTCAAAGCAGACGGTACACTCTCTGCGGCAAGAAATTCAGCGAATCGAGCAAAGGAAACACGACCTCCCGTCGTTCCGTCGTCCTTTTCGCCTGTGGTGAGCACGGAAGCAGCGTCATAACCAGCGGCGGACTCTTCGCTATTGTCGTAGGCAACTGTTGCTTCACTCAGCCCGTCATAAGTGAAGGTGCTGAACGGCAAATTTACTGCCCAAAGGCGAGAGATTGAGGCGCTGGATAGAAAAATGATCGTAGCGACTAGAAACAGCCGCAGTAGAAACTGAGTTGGTTTCGCGTGTCGCTTCATCATGGGCCGGTCAGAATTTTTACCTCTCCGGCCTGATATTCCTTGGTGCCGCGTTTTCCATCAGCGCCAAAGCTTTCCCAATCGAAGCGGAGCTTTTCAAATGGCCCAAAAGCCAGTTCACGCTTTTGGGCTTTGACTGATTTCAAACCCTCAAAATGAAGCGTCAGTTTTCGGTCAAGAACGATAGTCAACGTTTCGCCAGACTCTTCAACAGACGTGAGCGCGTGCTGGTTGTCGTACGGACGTCCGTACCAGCCATCGGGTAAAAGCAGGCTTCCGCCCCATTCGTCCTTGAACCAACGTTGAATAGTGTTTGTGAAGTTCATTTGAGTTTACGGGTGAACAAGCCAGTTGGGATTCACTTTCGGAATGTACACTTGGCTGCCTCCGCCAAGCAGTCCACCCTGCGGAGCGGCAAAGCCCTCGTAGATTGTCGTTCCTGACGGAACTCTAATCGTGGACACGTTCTGCGCCGTATTGCCCCAAGCCGGATTCAGTGCGCTGTCCATCGTGGCTTGAAGCGGCCCGGCAGGAGGAGTCCGCGTCCAATACGAGCCAAGTTCTCCAGCAGTCCCGCCATACGAACGATAGAGTGTGGTTTCCCCACTCAACACTGATTCCGTGTATGACCCGCCTCGGAAAGTACTTGTGACTGCGTCATTGAGTGGCCCGCCATTTAACGGCCCCCAACGAATCGCTCCTGTATCTGCGGCAAGGAGTGAGTCCACCGCATAATCATAGCCCGCACTTCCATTTTCCTGATGCCCGCCAAGGGTTTGCAGCGGTTCGGCCTGGCGCGTTTCCAGCGTTTCAAAAGATTTTTGCCAGACGCGGTTTTCGCTCGCGCCGGGCGTGAGCGCCGATGCGTTCCCCAGGCTCGCCGCGATGAGCAGCCACAGGAGCAGGATTATTTTTTTAGCCGCGTTCAAGCGGCTCGAAGATTACCAGAGGCCGGGCCGGAAGTCACTCACTGTCGTTGTCGGGTTCGGCGGCTAAAAGGGAATGCAGGGCGGCGGCTTCCTGCTCGCGGGCCTGCACCGTGAAGCCCAAAAGCATTTGGTTCTGCGCCTCGCCGTTGGTGCTGGTCATTGGAGCGGTCGCGCCGTCAGGCGCATTGGGCGCGGGCTGGTGGCCGTCCGCAAGGACCTTTTCCAGCCTGGCCGGATGCGTGAGCGAATGGATTTCCTTCAACTTGCGGATGCTGACCTGCGTGTAAATCTGTGTTGTGCTCAACTCGGCGTGTCCGAGCATCTGCTGGATGAACCGGATGTCGGCTCCGTTCTCCAGCATGAGCGTGGCCATCGTGTGCCGGAACAAGTGGCACGCGCCGCGTTTGCCAAGCTGCGCCGCGTCCACGTACTCGCGCACCAGTTGCGTGAGGCGGTTGGGCGTGAACGCCTCGTTGAGATTGGACAGGAACAGTGTGCCGTCGTCCGGCTCGCGCACGAGCGTCGGGCGGGCCTCGATGACGTATTTATCAATCCACGCCAGCGCCCGCGAGCCAATCGGGATCATCCGGTCTTTCTTGCCCTTGCCCAAACGGATCATCACCGTGCCGCGCTCGATGTCGAGGTCGTACAGTTTCAAGCTCAACAGTTCCATGCGCCGCATTCCTGTCGAGTAGAAGGTTTCGAGCATGGCCCGGTCGCGCACGCCCAGCGGGTCGGCGACGTTGGCCTGGTTCAGCACGCGGTCGGCTTCGCTGGCCGTGAGGACGTGCTTGGGCAGGCGCTTTTCCATCCGGGGCATGTCCAGTTCGCTGGCCGGATTGTAGAGCGTGTGGTTCTGGCGGGCGCACCATTTGAAGAAGGCCCGCACCGGAACCAGGTGCGTGAACTGGCTGCCGAAGGTCAGCGGCTGGCCGTTCTCCTTGCGGTAGTGGTAGAGCCAGCGTTGGTAGCGTTCCAAAATCGCCTTGCTGACTTCGCCCGGCTGCACGATGCCGCGTTCCCCGCACCAGAGGACGAAGTAGCGTAAATAGTTTTGCCGGTTTTCCACCGTGCGCTCGGAGTAGTTATGCACGCGCATCCACTCGAAGAACAGGGACGACAGCACGCCAAAGCCGTGCGGATCGCTCGGATCGCCGAGCGTCTTGGGCGGGCCTTTCTGTCCTTTCTTGGGCATGGTGTTGAAGCAGCTAAGAGCAGCTAAAAAGAAGAGAGAGTACGATTACGACGGGCGCGATTTTTCGCCCTGCTCCGGGCGTGTGTTTTTGCGCTTGGACGGCTCGACCGGGACAGAAGCCCCGCCGTTATTGGGCAAAGTCGCGTTTTGACTGATGCTTGATGGGGGCACAATGGGGGCTTCTTGGCCCCTCAATGGCCCCTCGAACTTCGGATTTGACCCCTCCAACTTCCCGTTTACCCCCTCGAACTTTTGGCCCTGCCGCAACTGCTCAACGTCCAGCAAGCCGATCAGGAACGGCTTTCCGTCCTGGCCCTGGCCGTCGTAAAGCAGTTCATAGACGAAGCACTGGCCGCGTTTGCCGCGATGGGCCAGCACGTATTCCATTTGCATGAGCCGGTCCAGATGGACGCGCACCTGGAAGTCCGTCCAGCCGGTGTGCGCCCGCACGTCGCGCCGGGTGAAGTGGTAATCGGCGCGGGCCAGTTTCAGGCGTTTGCCTTCCTGGCCGACGAACTCGTCAATAAGCCGGAGCAAGCGCCGGGTCTGCGGCGGCAGGTCATCAAGCGTGCGGCCCAGGATTTCGCCCGCGATGCGGTTGGCGGTGGCAATGTCATCGAGCGTGACTTCGATGTACTCGAGCTGCGCCCCGTCCCGTTTCAAGGGCCGCTGGTACTGGTGCAGGAAAGCAATCGTGTCAATCAGCGTCAGGTATTTCTCGTGGTCGCGCCGCGTGCGCGTGCGGTCGTTCAGGAAGGTGAGTTTGCGGGCGTAGTCGTTCATCACGCGCAACGGGCGCAAGAGGCGTTGCGCGTTGCGGTGGGCGGCGAGGATGGCCGCTTTGTCCAGCTTGCGGCGCAACCCGTCCAGCGTGCGCGCCTCGCGCTGCAACTCGTGGATGCGGCGCGTCTGCTCGCGGCTCTCGTCCACCGTCAGCACGATGCAGCGGTTCAAAAGTTCCTCGTCAATGTCAATGGCCGTGGTCGTGAGCATAATCATGACCGGGCCTTCGACGTGATATTCCTGCGTCACCATGCGCCCGCTCTGCGGGTCTTTGCCGGTCGAGGCAATGGTGAGTTCGCCTTCGCTCTGCAACAGTTTCAAAGCGTAGCTGGCGCGTTCGGCTCCCTCCTCCTCCACGATGGCCAGCACCTTGTGTTGCAGATCGCAGTCGCCCAGGTAGTAAAGGCTCTGGCCGGTCATGGCGCTGTATTTGATGCGCTGTTCCTCCGGCACAAAGGCGAGGATGGCTTCCATGAGCGCGGACTTGCCCGCCGCGCTCATGCTCTGGATGACGATGGCCAGCGGCTTGTCCAGCTTGCGGCTGACGGCGCAAAGATAGCCGACCAGGATGTTGATTTGCTCGCCCACCACGCCGCAACGCTCGAAGTCGCCCACGATGCGGTCCAGCAGCTTGGGATCGCGCAGCAGCGCCAGCGCCGCCTCGCGCTCGCCCTCCTGCAAAATGACTTCCTTGCGCTCCGGCTCGACCGTTTTGCGGATGTGCCGCTCCTGTAATTCCTCCACCTGCAACAGCACCTGGCCCAGGTCGCGCTTGAGCGCGTCGGCGGCCTGGCCGGTCTCGCCGTGGGCCTGCGCCAAAAAGTTTTGCCGGTGCTTGGCGTTGCACAGGTCGAGCGTGTCCAGGTGGTAGCTGTCGCCCACCATGACGCGCAACTGCACGCGCAAGGTCTCGAACGAAAGATTTTTGGCGACGCCCCGCACGCGCCATTGGCGCTCGCCAAAAGTAAAACTGACTTCATCGCCGTTGGCTGGCGTTGGCTCTGGTTGCTCCGGCTCGACCGGAGCGGCTTCGGTCGCCGGGACAGAAGCGGCTAAAGAGGAAAGTGGCGGCGGTGGGAACGCGGGTGGTGCGCCAGCATTTTTTTCTTTAGCTGCTGCATCGAGGACGGGTTTTGCCGTGTCGGTTTTAGCTATGATTGACTGTGTTTGCGGCGGCGCAACGGCGGGCTTCGCCGGTTCGTCAGGCTTCGCTATAACGGGCGGCGGCGCTGCTGCCGTGGCCGTGGGCGCGTTCGTGTTCGCGGGTGCGGGCTTGGCAATGGGGCGTGCGCCGGAGCCTTCCAAAACGGTCGCCAGCGCGGTTTGCGCGTTTTTGTTTTCGCGGGCCACGTCGTTCACGTCTTTGCCTGGCGGCAGCTTGGCCCGCAGCACGCGCACGCCTTTCGCGGCCAACTGTTCGGCCAGCTTCGTCGCGGCCGCATTCCCGGCCGTGTCGTTGTCGTAGCAAAGCACGATGCGCTCCGGCTTGAGTTCATCGAGCAAAGTCCAGTGCGCCGGCGTGAAGCCGTTCACCCCGTAACTGGCCGTCACGTTGCGAAAGCCCGCGCACCAGAGCGTCAGAGCGTCAAGCAGAGCTTCACAGAGCAGCCATTCCTTTTGCCCGCGCAACGCGGCGGCGTTCCACACGGCGCGATGGTCGCCGGGCAGATACAGGTGCAGCGGCGTTCCTTCGCGCAAGTTGGGCGTGATTTTTCGCCCGTACATCTGCGCGATGTTGCCCGTCGGCCCGTCCGGCCCGGTCTCGAAAACGGGAACCACCACCGAGCCGGTCAGGTGCTCGTGGCCGCTTTTCCGCAGGATGCCCAGGCGTTGCAACTGCGCCTTGAGCTTTTTCCCCTCGGCGGTCGTGGACGGCACGCGATAACCCAGTGTGCGATTGGCGTAGCCCAGGCGAAAGAGTTTGACCGCCTCGGGATGAAAGCACTTGCGCTGCTCCAGATATTTCATCGCCTTCGGGTCGTTCAAAAACGTCTGGTGGTAAAAATCGGCGACGTGCTTGAGCAGGGCGTGGTCGGCCATCTGCGTGGCCGGGTCCACCAAGACCGGGTGCTGCGTGCCCTGGCGCGTCTTGAGGACCGGCGCCGCCGGCGTCTCGCCGGTCTTGCGCCGCAAAATCTCCACCGCGTGCCGGAAGCTCACGCCCTCCTTCTTCATCACCAGTTGAATGGTGTCGCCCCCGCCGCAACCGGCCAGGCAGTTCCAAAGATTTTTCGAGGGCGTCACCCCAAAGCTCGGCGTGCTGTCCTCGTGAAAGGGGCAGCGGCCCATGAGATTGTCCGGCCCGATCTGCTTCAACTCGATGCCGTAGTCCCGGCACAACACCGCCACGGACACCTCGCGCTTGAGGCGTTGCAGTTCGTTTTCGGGTATGCGTGGCATAGGCGTTTCAGTGGTGGGAGATCCACTCTCCGGTTTTCGGGTCGTAGTGGCCGCGCAAGCCGTCCGTGTCCAGAAGATGCTGCCAGCGTTTTTCGGCGGTCGCGGGCGAGCGCAGCGCGAGCTTGATCATGCGTTTGCCCTGGTCATACCAGCCGCAGAGCGATTTCAAGCGGTCGTCCCAACCATGCTGATACGCCTCGCGCACGGTCAACCGGCCCAGGCCCGCCAGTTCCTTCGGCACGCCCGCCGCCAGCGCGTCCCGTTCCCAATCGTCCCAGGGATAACGCCCGAACGTGCATTGCAGCACTTCCGAGTCAAACACGTCCAGCGGACGCCGGAACTTTTTCATGGCGGGCCTTTTCCTGGCGGAACCCGTCAAGCCCGATTTGAAAGATTTTGACATGGCGGATAATTACTGTATAAATTGTAATTCATGCAAGCTCTTTCGGTATTTATTTCAAACCCAGTTTACACTTCGGGCATGGCAGCAGGTCGCCCATCAAAATCGGAACGGTCTCCTTTCGGAGAACGCTTGCTCGCCGCCCGGCAGCAACTTGGCTTTTCGCAAACACAGATGGCCGAAAAACTTGGCATCACTCAACAGACGTATGCTGGTTGGGAACGGCGGACCACGGCGCTGCGCCCGGAACACCTCGTGCAGTTGGCGGGCGTGCTAAATGTCCCGCTGGATTATCTGATGGGCCGGGAAAACTCCACGAAACGCGGCGGTGGCCCGGTCGGAAAAGCCCGTCGCATGTTTGAAGAAGTAAGCAAGCTGCCGCGTGACCGGCAGCAACACGTTTTGCGCGTCGTGGCGGACCTGCTTAAAGCCAATCGCCCTGAAACGACAACCGCCTGAGTTTTTCTCTTTAGCCGCTCTCAACACCGGGGCCGGAGCGGGGCGGCGCGTCAGCGCCGCCCGCCCCGGCCCTTATTCATCAATAAGAGTAACAGCGGCATTGAGATTGCGGACACCGAAGGAACAACCGACGCGCCGGACCCGAGCAAAGAACCGGCGCGGCAGCGGCGGCTAAATGGAAAGGCGATTGCTTCGGGGGCCGACTCTGGGGCGAAGCAATCGCGGTGCGCCGCGCGGCGCTAGAGCGCATAAGCAACCTGACTCGGCCAGTGACGCCCGGCAGCACAACGCGGCAGCAAAGCTCGCAACGCGCTCCCGACTGCCAAGTGAGCCAACCTCTAAAAGCGGTCTTTTCCGGGTGAGTTTTGGGGGCGGTTTTTCTGCGGGACACGGTGGCGGTGTTCCTGCGGCGGCGGTCGTTGGCGGCTGCGGCATTTCTGCGGCGCGTTTCGTTGAACCATGCGGCAACCATCGTTGGACGCTGCGGCGTTCTTTGCGGCAACGGTCGTGGGAACATCGTGGAAGTCTGCGGCAAACGTCGTTGGTAAAATCGTTGGACGCTGCGGCATCGCTGCGGCGGCTTTCGTTTGGAAAATCGTTGGAACTTGCGGCAACGGTCGTTGGCGCGTCGTTGACCAACCGCTAACGTACGTTAGAGGTCAGGCGTCCCTTCCTTTTTCATGGGCCAGGCATTTGCCGCCGCGTCCCGGCGTTCGTTCCGGTTTGCGGAACATTCCCGCATCAAATGGGCGATCAGCCAGCCGACTATTTCGCGGAGCATTCGACGCGCAAAATTGCGATCAGCCTGGCGGCGTTGGCAGCGCCGTCGTTCGGACGGCCGCTGTTTCTTTTGGTCGAGCGGCCCGGCGAACACGCCTTGAACGGCTTCCTGACGCATTTTCGCAGGGGTTGGTGTCATACCCAATTTCTGCTTTTTAACCAGTTACTTTGAAGCGTCCAAATGGTGATTTTGAACGGCATTTTTTGGCGCGTGAATGGCTGACGTTGACCAGTGTTGAGCGGCGTTGAAAGGCGTTAAACCGGCAGCGCAAAATCCACGGAATATGGCGCAACACCAATGCGTATTTTAGCGCTCTATTGCGTCACCGTTCCGACTGCCTCAAGCTCCGCTTAGGAGAGATGTCTGTAACGGATTTTGGGAGGCCGGGCAGGTTCAAATCGCAGGTTGAACCCGTTGCGCCCAGTAATCGTAAACCTCCCGCAGTCGCTTGCCAGTCTTGGTTTTGCTGGCCAACCCGTGAGCAAAAACATGTCCTCCGTTGCGTACCGGATTCAGAGACACCGGCCCAAATCCAGAAAGACATGGTTGGCCATAATCAGCAAACTTTTTGTCGTCCAGTGGCTGTTCCCATTTGAGTGACGGGTAATTTTTCATCAGCACTTGGCTGAAGTACATGCCAATATCCATCGCTAGGGAAAACGTCCGATTGGTCAACTCCTCGCTCGGAATATCCATCGGAAAAACCAGACGATCTTTGATTGCCTGAAGCTCCTCTTGTGTGCGGCTCCGGGTCTCGACCTGGCCTGCGAACCACTGACCAAGCGTGTCCAGTGAAGCAGGCGTGCAATCGGCCTGCCATGTTTCAAATCCAGGCGTCTCCCTCACTGCTGCGGTGAGTTCTTTCACTCGTTGCGGCAAGACATCCATGAACCATTGGTAATAGCGATGAAGCTCCTTTTTCGGCATCTCCCGGACCTTGAGCGTAAATGGCGGCTGTACCGTAGCGTAGGGCATGGTCAGTGAATGATAACATTGATTCCGTTCTGCTGCAGTGCGTTCATCAACGGCTGAGAAGGGCCGCCCAAACCCGTCACCGGACTCTGGAAGAAGTGCCAGTTTACGCTTTGGAAAGTACCGCCGTTTAACAACTCGGCATCTTTCGAGATTTGCAGTTGAATGCTCGGAGTCAGCGATTGATAGCCGACTTTGGATTCGTTGGCTATGTCTCCCACAAGCTGGTCAACGTAGCGTCCGCCCTGGGTGGTGTTGAAGAAGACTTGCGACTCTCCGCCAAGGTTTTGAGCCAGCCACTGCTCGCCAACTTGGCCGGTCGAACCGATGGCGCTATACGCTCCCCCCTCTGCGGCTCCAGTAGTAGCTGCAAGAACACCTTCACTACGTGCAGGCGCAGCCCCAAGGGACTCATTGAACGTGGTGAAGCTGTAATTTACGCCCTGTCTGTATGGCAGAGTAGCTTCCGCTTCAGCAGCGGCGAATTCCACTCGAATTACGTTTTGCGCTTCCGCCCCGGCCAACCCGGCTTCGGTGGTTGTGAAAGTAGCACCCGCGCCAGCAACGCTTGCCTCAGTGCCAAGCGAAAGCGCGGGCGGCAGAACCGCTAAGAAGTTGAGAATGATTCCCGCCGCCTGTGCGTAATCGTTGCCGTCAATGCGTTCACCCGTGAACAGGTCGCGCCCGCTGTTCAACTCGCCCCACATTTTCAGTCCGCCCAAAATCGGCACGAAGTCAACGAGGCCCGACGCTGCCGCAATGAACTGTTCCTCGCGCCGCACTTCCTCGGCCACGTTTGGAACGGTGCTAATGTCAAAGCTGCCGCGCCCAAATCGTCCCGACGGGTCGAAGAAATTCACCGGGTCGCCGCCCGCGAAGGAATACAAGTCCATGCTCGCCGCATGTCCAAGCGGATCGGCGCTTGCGAAGCGTCCCGCAACCGGGTCGTAGTGCCGGGCGCCAAGATAAACGAATCCACTTTCATCCACCCGTCTGCCGCGCCAGCCGATTGACTTTTCCAAAGGCGTATTCAGTGAGAGAGCCGGAGATTGATAGCCCGGCACAGGGCCGTAGCTGCTGACTCGGGTTGGATTCCACGCCACGGCTCCGTTGGTGATTGTGCCTTGAACATTGCCGAAAACGTCCTGCACTACGCCAATCGGATTGACTTGCCCGGAATGGGCAATGGCTTCCAGTCCGCCAACGCCGTTCATTCCCCCATAAGTTCCGTCTGCGTCCGGTCCGTAAATCTTCGTCGTGGCGGAGCCGTTAACCGAAACTCCGACTTCCAAAAACTCGACTTGCGGATCATACCATGAATCCACGGTGCTGATCGCGTCGGATGGGTTGGTAATGGGCGCGTTGGAAACGACCATCGTGTAAATCGTCCGCGCTCGTCGGCCAAAGCCGTCATAGATGGATACATGGTCAAAGCCGCTGCCTTGCACGTTGCGGTCGGAAACTTTGATGAGCCGGTCAAAGGCATCCCAGGTGAGCGTTTGGGTGCGATTGGTTGCGCCGCCGGAAATCCACAGGCGTTTGGTGATGTTGCCTTCACCGTCATATTGATTCGTCACCGTGTCGGTCGCGCCGCCGTTCGCGGTGAAAATGTTGGTGGCAAAAGCCGTATAAAGTCCGCTCGGATGCACTGCGGAGAGCCGCAACGTATGCGAGCCGGGCGTGAGATCGAGGCTGGCCCGCCAGCGGCCATCGGCGTCTGTGCCGTCAAACTGGACAGAGACAGGATTGTTGTCGAGGGTTGCCGCCACATTGGCCGCACCCAAAGCCAGGCCGGTGGCGGGGCGATTGATGGTGGTGTTTTGCGACTGTGCCACGCGGCTCAGTCCGTCCAAGCCACCGCTGGTCGGCACGCTCCAGGTGCTCGAAACGCTACCGGATTGCGCGGAAGAAGTCAGGAGCCCCAAACCTCCGTTTGTGCCCCGGTCGATCGTGTAATTATTGGTGAGGCGCTGGCCGGAAGCGGTATTGAACGCTTCCTGGGTTAATCGTTGTGCGTATGCTGAATAGGTGTAATTGCGAGTGTCGGTGAAGTCGTCACGGACGGCGGAGTAATTGCTTAATCGTCCGTCATTGCGCCAGTTGAGAGTTTCGGACAAAGCCGTCAGCATCCCGACGGAGGTTGTCGTTTGGAGAACGCGGCCCCGGCCGTCGCGCTGATTGATGGTGTAGCTCCGGGAACTGTTCGTGCGCCCGGTGAGCAAACCAGTGTCTCCGTAACCAAAGCTGGAACCACTGGCAACGGTCATCAAACCATCGGCGCGGTAGGCAAAACCAATCAACCCGCCAGTTGGCAGATTCAACTGGCTGCGGCGTCCGGCAGCATCCCAGGACTGGCCCATGCTGTAACCGTCCTCGCTGCCAATTGAAACCGACTCTGAGCCGAGTTGCCCGTAACTGTCGAAGGCGCGCAGGATCGTGGTTGAAGGGCCGGTGTTGGTGCTGTTGAACGATTGCACCAGGTTGATAAGCAAATTGCGGAGGTCGTATTGAAACGTGGTTGACGTTTGCTGTTCCGCCAGGCTGCCGCCGGTGTTGACCGAGGCCAGCCGCAGAAAATCGTCGTAGCTGTTTGTCCGGCTCGTGCCGCGTCCGTCCGTGAGGGTCTGTAATTTCCCGGCGAACGGATTTCCTGCCGCATAATACGAGTACGTCATGGAGCGGGCGGTTTGCGAACCGCCGGTGACCTGTTCGGTGGAAATCCTGCCGTCGTTCAAGTAGGTGGCGCTCCACGTCAAGCCACCCGGCATTGCGCGATTGGTCACGTCTCCGAGAGCATCATAACCGTAGGTGGTTAAAGCTCCGTCCCTGATAACTCCGGTTTTTACCCGGTTCAATCCATCATACGTCCAGACATTCGTGGCCCAAACACTGACCGCTCCATTATACGAACACTGGTCTTCGGCGATCCGGTTTTCAGCGGCGTCATACTGCCGCCAAATATATTCCCGGACGCCGTTGGTCGGATAAGTGATGGTCAAAAGAGCGTGGCCCGCGTTGTCGGTGTACGTGGTCGTGGCAACCGCACTCGCGCCGGTGCCGTTGGTGACGGTCACGCTTTGGTGGTCGGCACTGTAAGCAGTTGTGGTTACCCGCACGGATGTGCCGGTCGCGGAACGCACTTCAACCCTCGTAGTGCGCCCCAAGGCATCGAACGTCGCAATGGTTTTCTCGCCGAGCGCATTGACATTGGTGGAGGTGACACCGGCATTGTCATAAAAATTCGTGACGGCGTGTTGGAGGACGTTGGTGACATACACTCCGCAACCCGAACCGCTTATACCGCAGTCTTCAATTACTGAGACAATAGCTGGACCGGCGGCAATTTTGATTCTGTCCAGACCGTCAAACAGATTGGTGAAGGTATTGCCTTCGGCATCGGTGGTTTGAATCGCGTTTCCACGCGCGTCAAATTGCGCAATGTTCGTCGCGAGAACACCCGAACCATTGTTGAAATAGCGGGTAATGGTATTACCTGCGTCATTGTAAACGGTCTGCCAGAAATTCCCGTTGGGCAGGAATTCATTGACCACTCGCCCGGACAAATCGTATTGCCACGAGTTGGTGGAGCCGTCCGGGTTCTGCTGAAATCTGGGCTTGCCGGTGAACGTGTATTGCTTGGTGGTCACTCCACCGAGCGCGTTGGTCGCGAAGGCCACTTGACCGCCCGGCTCGTAGGCAAGGCGGTTGGTCGCCAGCGCCACGCCGTTCGCGCCAAAAAACACCTGCCCGGTCAGTTGGCCGATGGCATCGAAACTCTGGACAATATAATTGCCCAGCGGGTCATTTATTTGGGTCAGGTTCCCGAACGAGTCGTACTGGTAAAACGTGGTGGAATAGAGATTGGCCGGGTCAGCCGTGACGCCGCTGCCGTCGCCGAAGGCCGCGCTGCGCCAATGGATTTCAGTAATTTTTCTTCCCGCTCCGTCGTAATCGCGCCAAATATAATCTTCCGGGTTGTAACGCGGGCCATCGGTCCAAACCAACTCGCCGTTTTCATTGTAATAGGAATAATTGAAACCTTCCGGCGTGGTGGCGTTGGCTTCGTACACTTCCTCCGCAGTCACGCGCCCCATGCCGTCATACGCAAACACTTTGCTGCGGCCAGCGGCATCCGTGCTTTGCTTGAGTTCACCCCGGTCGGTATAGAGGAGGGTATTCGTTACCGCCGGGTCGCCGGTGCCGGTGTAACGGATGGCCTGCGCCAGGAACCCGCGTCCGTCATAGGCAAAATCATTGGTCGAAAAGCCGCCCCGAATCACGCGCGATGCCAGCCCGAAACTGCTGTTGGTGGACACGGCTCCGTTGGTGACCACCTGGACCACGCTCGTGTAGAAAAATTGATTCGTGGAAATGGGAACGCCGTTGGCCTGCCGCACAATCGCCGTGGGCGACATGGGAAATGTCGTGTTGGTGTAAGCGCAAACGACTTGATTGGTCAGCGGGTCGGTCGCGGTGGAAAGCAGATTGCGACTGGTGTAGGTAAATTGATAGGTCGCCGTTTCGTTGGTGGCCGTACCGCCCGTCAAATTTCCGGTGAGCGTCACCTGGGACAGATTGCCCAAGGAATCATGTTGATAATCGGTTTTGAGACCGCGTTTGTCCGTCCGGGATTTGAGGCTGTGCGGATAATAGCCCGGGTCGCCGGAATTGGTGAACCAGACCTGGGTGATGGACTGCCCCAATTGATCGGTGATGCCCGTGATAAAATTGCTGGTGTACTGATACGAGTTCGTCTTCCCAAACACGTCCTTCACGTAGGTCGTCCCGGTGATGATGGAGTTGGTCAGGTTCGTGAAGTTGTTGCTGTAAATGAAAGTGGCATTGGTCACCAGCCGAAGATCGCTGCCGACCGTGGCGGCCTGCGTGACCACCCGGCGCAAGCTGTCATAGCTGTTGGATAACAACCGTCCATCGGGCTTTTGCTCGGTCAAAAGCAAGTGACTGGAAACCACGTTCGTCATGCTGTTGGTGACGATGGTGGAATGCTGGTAGGCATAATTGATTTGCGATTCGTCCGGGAATGTCACCGCAATCAGGTCGCCGTGCGTGTCGTACTCGTAATGCAAACGCCGCCCGTCCTCCGTGTAGGCGTCGGTGATGTGGCCGAAGGAGTCATAGTTGAACACGAGGAAATTGCCGCTGCTGCTTTGGATGCGATGCACCTGCCCGTAATCCGGCTGGGTGTTGTCGGTCTGAAACGAAAATGCGTAGTTGTTTCCGTTCACGTCCGTCCATTGCTGCAAATACGGACGGTAACGGTCGAAGCCGGTTCCGTTTGTGCCGACGACCGGGTAATTCGTGTATTGGAAAAAGCGGACACTGCCGTCCGCGCCGGAGAGGTAATAATTTGTTGCTCCTCCCGTTATCGCGTTGGTGAGGTAGTTGTTGAACAGGTTCGCCGTCGAACCGATGCCCGCCACGCTGCGGTTGTTGAGTTCGGGATTGTCCGCCGCGGTCGGCTTCCAATAGTTGGTGCCGGGACTCGGCTGGCGATACGCCACCACGGTGCCGTCCATTTCCGTGGCATAAATCAGATTGGTCGAAACCATCCGCAAATAAGGCTGGTATGCGGGACGCCAGCCGCAACCGAACGGGCTGTCACCCATGTCGACGTTCTGGCTGGAATAATTGCGGCGGATGAGGAGCGGCATCTGGCCGGGCAAACTCAAATCGGTCGCTTCGATGTAAAACTCGCCGCTCACGGCGTTGACCGGGTCGGAAACCGTGCCGGCCAGTTGCGCGTATTCCGGGCCTACGGCTGGCCCGTACCCACTGCCGTTGTCAACCGTGTCCTGATAGGTGCTCGCGGTGGGCAGGTTCAGGTAATAGGAAGCATAATTGAATTGAAGGGAGTCGAATGGATTCCAGCCCCAATTGATCGCGCCCGATGAAATGAAACCGTATGTCGAAGCTGTGTCCCACCAGGAAACCGACTCCGACAAAAATGCCGGCGTGCCGACACTCGGCGCAGAGTAGGACACCTGCCAGCCACTGTCATATCTGCTGCCGCCGCTGCTGTAATCTGAGGAGTTAAAAGTCAGGTTATTGTAGTTGTAATCGGGCGGATTGTAGATGGGGTCGGTGAGCGGTATTCCCCAGCCGCCGTTCTGCGGCAATTGATTGCCGCTGATTAACGCGGCTTCCACGTCCCGGCTGTAAACCAGCGCCCCCATCCCCTTGTACGAGGCGGCGGTGTTGGTTATGGGAGCGGCGGTGATGTACACAATGGCAAATTGACCCGGCCCGGACGCGAAGACATTCGTCACTTGTTTCCAAATGCCGGAGTCGTAAGTGGACAAATTGTTGTGGCTGGCATAGGTGTTTATGTTCAACTCGAACATGCCGGGTTGACCCGCTTGCTGCGCTTGCCGCAACAGCTTCACGGTGGAGACACCTCCGGTCCGGGTATAAAAATCATCAATGATCTGGTGCTCCTGCGCTGAACCTTCGAGGTTGGAGATCCAAATGTAATCATCCCGGTTGGCGTAGAAATCGGAACCGTAGTCGAGGTGGATGCTTTGGTTTCCGAAGAGGCTGACTTGCTCGATAAACATGTCCACCGCAGGATGGTAGAGCTTGAGCGGCAGGATTAATTGGCCGCTGGTGTTCCGCTGAGCCGAGAGGAGAGAAAGTCCGATGCTGACTTGCGTCCCCAACCTAACCTTGTGCAACGCCTGGTTCTTGGCGTCGAACTTGTCGGTTCGCTCGTAGTAGGCCATGCCCATGAGGTACGGCAGGGTTCCCTGCGTTGTGTCGGGTGAGAGCGAATTGGTGATCGAAGGGTTCGCCTTGACCTGGTTTTGCATGTTCCAGTATTCCTGCGCCCAGGGAGTCAACATCTTCTGGCTGACCCTCCCCAAATCGAGGCAGATCGCCGCCAAATCTCCCAGCCGTATCGAGGAATCGGATGAATACTGTAAAACCTCGTTCACTGCTAAATAGCTGGAATAATTCGTGACCGCAGCGGGCAGCGTGCGGTGTCGTTTGAAATTGAAATGCACGGTCAGATTGTCGTTGGTGCTGGCCAGCGTCAATTGCATCTGCTGTGGCTTGAGCAGGGCCGGGTCGTTGGTGAAATTCATCACGTTGGTAAGAGACGAGCGGTAGGGAGCCAAAGATAAAGTCAGGATGTAATTGGCCCCGTTGGTCTGCTGTCGGATGATGAACTTTCGATCATGCAAATCGCACGTGCGAAGGTCGCCTGTGAACAGGCTCTTGTTGGTGGCGCTCGTGCTATAGATCTGGATGCCAACCGTGTCGAAGATGTTGGTGAAAGTCGGATAGAGGTTCGTGATGCTCGTGAGGTCATGCACGGTGTTGACCGCCCCGTTGGTCACCGCAAAGGGGGTCGGAAAATCACTCCAACGCGAATACTCAACGCGGCGATTGAACGCCGTGATGCCAAGGTCATCAATGGAAACTCCCGGAGCGGTGGTCAGCAGGGCGTTCTGAATGAAGTTGGGAAACAACACATCGGGCGTGTCCGCTGAGGCGCTCAAGGAGAAGATGTTCGTATCGTTCCGGATGTAATGGTCCGCCCATTTGGCCCCGTTGTTGTAATTGGTGGGCATGTAATCATAGAGATTCAGGCCCTCAGTTACCGAAGTGTCTTTCAGCCAGGGAAAAAGATGCACCCACTGCCCGTCAACGTAAGCCGCCACCCAAGGATAGTTGACCGAAATCAGGCTGTTGGTGGTGTAAATAAAGCCGTCGGAAGTTACTGCGCCGCGTAGCTGCACTTGCAACAACTTGCTCAAACCGGCATCCACCATCTGCACCCCGTCGTAAGGCGGATAAATGTAACCCGCCGGAACGCCGGCACGGCGCAAGAGATAAATCAAGAGGGCACATTGCTCGACCGGAGAACCCTGTCCCTCCAGGTAAGTGCCCAAGGCGCCGCGGTTAACGCCTCCGAGGTTAATTGCGGTGTCCAACAGCTTGTTGGTGTCGTTGTTGTACGCGATGGCGTCGGTCAACTCGATTTCATTCTGGACGAAACTGGCCAGTGCGAGAGCGTTGCTCCCCATGTCGGTTACAAATTGGTCCAAGGTCGGGTGGTCGCGGAGTTCAGGGCTGTTGTCCAGGTCCAGCCAGTTGGTGGCAGCGCTGGAAACCGCGTTGGTCACCACGGCATGAACTGAGAGCAATTCTGTTAATGATTTGCCATAGTATTCTGAGGGCATCGGCACGCCTTGAAACTGCGCCTGATCCACGAAACTGACCCGCGTCGCCGGGCGTGGGTCGAAATCGACGCTGTACAAAGGTTCCCAATACCACGAACCGTCGGCCTGCAACATCATTCCGCCCAAGTCCGTCAGCCCAAGCATGTAGGTGACGAATACATAATTGGTGGCGGCGCTCGTCGCGACATGCGTCAGCGTACATTCCCCCCAAATGCCGTTGCCCCAGATTGTGTCGGGTTGTTGATAGAGAGTGGTCGTCAGGCCGTAGCCGCTGACTACGCTGGTCCGGCCGTTCGTTAAAACCTGGGTCCACTGATTAGTATCGGGTGCGTCAGGGTACGCGAGCGACATCGTATCAATCAACGAATTGTTCGTTTTGGAATAGACAAAGATCAAAACCGCGTTCGTCCACGAAGCTGAAAGGGTCGGATCCCCCGCGTAAATCCCGAAGCGGTACGCCTGATTCAAATAAAGCGAAGGCCCGCCCATTTGGGAGCCGAAGGAGGCCAGAACATTAGTGAAAGCAAATCGGTTGGTAATGTAATCCTGCGAACCGGAATTGGTGGCGTTAAGATGATAATAAGTCGCGGCGATTGGTTCCGCAAAGGGAGCGGCCTGTTGTCCGCTCAAAGGAACGACCATCGAGTAGTAGCGCAAGTTGCTGCCCCGGCCTCGTAAAAAACGAATGTTGTACGCGGTGGGCGTTTGGGCTTGCACGTCGGCGGTCACCAGCACAATTATACAGCCGATCAGAAATTGCTTGGCAAAAGACAACATACGAGTGTTCATAATGGGGGGTCAGGTAGGCGGATTAGCTTCACCAAATTTAGCGGCTTACTGCACGTTGGAGCCATTGGTAGGAGTTTCGATGGTGACGGTCATCAGGCCGATGGCAGGGTCATTCGGGCGGGCATCCTGCCAATCTGGAACTCCGTCACCGTCACTATCAATTCCCAAAGTGGCCCGGAAAAATCCGCTCGCCCATTCGCTCCCGTCAACCATGAAGTTGGTTTCACCAACGTTCGCAATTCCGATGACTTCCCAAGGATAACTTGGATTCCCAAGATACGGCGTCCAGAACAGCGTGTAATTCGTCGTCGTCACCGCATTGGTGATGACGATGTTGAACTGGTTGCTGCCGAGGGATGTTATCGAAAGCACGGGCTGCGGCACGTCGGCGAGGGCAGTCAACAATGAAACAACTGCTATCACGCTGGCAGTAATGGTGAAGAACGGCGTTAGGCGGGGATGGCTTTTTGTGGTTTGCATCAAATTATCTTTCTAATGATCGGGCGGTTAAGCTGCTGTTTTCGGACGTACAATTATCCAAACAACGCCAACAGCTCCTCGAAGAAACACAAAAAATACACGTCAGAGCGGCGGCGGACGGCTAAGGTGGTTTTCCCCTTGTCGGGTGTGTCGGTGTTAGAGCATGGCATTTCTCGGCGATTGCCGCAGACATAGCAAGCTTTTTCTAAATGTATATTCGACCAGTAAAGGCAACATCCCCATAAATGATTGATTGTTACGGTGGTAGGCATTAAAAAGAAGCCTTCACCGCTAAACGTCATTGGTCCACAAGTACGCAAACTGCGAACACAAAAGGGTTGGAGCCAAGAGCACCTTGCCGTAAGGCTTCAATTAACTGGCTGGGACGTGAGCCGAAACGCTGTGACCACTTTGGAAAATCAACAACGGCGCGTTCCTGATCTGGAGCTTTTTGTCCTTGCCAAGGTCCTTGGCGTTAAGGCCGACGATCTGTTGCCCAGGAATCTGAAAGGCAAGATAAAAGAACTCGCTCCGCATTACCGTGTGAAATTGTCGCGAGGGCAAGTGCCTCCAGCGTGAGAGTGTTCCTGCCGGTGCCTTCGCGGACGATTAGTGGGTGAACATGAAGCGGCCCTTTGTTGGCGGAACGCCATGTCGGTTTAGGATTATGCCGAGCACCAGGGGCGGTTCTTCAAAAAGCTGAGGTGTCGTTCATTTTTCAGCTCGACATTATCCGAGTGTCATTTCCCTCTGAACCTTAAAACAAAGGAAAGGAATGACACTTATGATTCCTCGTCTGCGTCCACGTTTTGAGGACTTGCAGCGTTTGCGAGTCGGTCCCACCGGCCCACTCTTGTGACAGCAGCGTGGGACAGGTCCGCAGTACACCATGGCACGAGGGAACAACACCGCTGTGAATCAAAAATCAGTTCGTTAAGCATTGCATGTCACCGCGATTCTCATCGCTGGTACTTCTTAACGCTGAGATTATTGTGAATCCTATAGTCAGGAGAATCGGAGAGCTTTTTGTAACCTGCAAAATCACGCGTGGTACCAGACAGAACGATTTTTCCACTTTGATCAACTAGCACGTAAGAAACGACGGCCCCCCCAGCATAAGAAAAACGCGGCCCATCTGTAAAAATATTGACAAATGGATTTGATTTGGTTCGGTTGTCTCCTCCTGCATAAAGCACTTTCAGCAACAGAATCGCACTATTCATCTTGAGGTTGTTTACATAAAAATCAGCCATGAGGAGAGAACTCATAACGTTGGTTGTCAGAACATTGGCAACCACAGTGTCGTAAACAGAATTCAACGAGTTCAGCACAAGAAGATCCTGCCGTTTTCTCTCGGGCAGCTTGGTGTAATCAGGATTTGGCTGAGGAGTGGCTGTAGGGTTCGATGGAGGCAGCGTAGGAGGAGTTTGATTTATGAGCACCTGCGCCATCGCCTTGTATGACGCAGTCGTATTCAGTTTCTGCAAAATGGAGGTGTTTTGCGTTACATACTCCGCGTTTGCATACAGATTCACGTAGATCACCGAAACTTGTTTCTCTCGGAGCTTGCTTGCAAGTGGCGGAATCACGGCCATTTCATTCGTTGATACTGAGACCACAGAAAGCGTTGTTGTCGTGGTGATGAGGGCAAGCAGTTGAGTTACCGCGCTCACCGCATCCGCGAGATTTGCCGGCAGGAATCCTTCGATCTTCACCTCGCCTTTTCCCGAGTAATCACCGATTGTTTTTTGATAGGATTTTTCCAGATTGTCCAATTGGTTGCAGGTCGCTTTGTATCTGAATAAAGCGCCAACCGGATTCAGGAAGTCGGTCATGATGTAAACCGTATCCACAGAGGGCACGTTCGATTTAATTCGTAAAGCGATGTCGTTTGCAATTCGCTCCATCGCTTCGTAAGAAAGCATGCTTGCTCCGAGGCTGAGGGCGGAAGAAGAGGCGCTGTTTTGTTGTGAAGATGATTGGTCTCCGCTTGAGCTAGCGTTATTGCCGGGCGAAGTTGGTGCGCTTTGGTTAGTGGTGGACTTTGAACCACCACCGCCTACCTTTCCGGTGGAGTCTGCGCTCATTATTGAGGGAGGCACGCTCAGTCCCAATATCCACATTAACAAAATAGTAAATGTGCTGTTGGTGTTTAGGTGCTTCATAGGTCCATGAAAGGAAACCCTCTCCTTTATGTCAAATCCAAAGCGAAGAAGATCCCACACACGCAAGACCGACGCGGATCACAGTTTGATTAGGAGGGCGGTTGCGCGACGTGGAAGTCGTCCGCCGAACCGGACGCTTCCTGGCGTCAGTGCGGAACAAACGGATTCAGCTTGGCTTCCCACGTCCAACGTCAAAGCGTGGGTGAGTGAAGATCGGCTTCGGTCTGCGGTCGGCGAGCGGGGAAGTGGAGCGGAGAGGAGCGCATAGCGAAACGAAGCCGGAGCGCAACGCCCGCCGCCGAGCCGCAGACGGAAGACCGCCGCTCATGCGGCACTGTGCGGATGCTCGCTCGTGACGAGCGCGCGGTTTGCGAAGCGGAACGGTCGTGGTCGAGAGGGGGAGAGGGGCGACCGAAAGCCCGTGGAGCGAAGCAAACCGCGCGTTGGTCACGGCGAGTTCGAGTAAGCTGGCATTTGGAATTCCTCAGTGAATGATCTCACCGTGAATGTCATTTGATCGTGAAGCGATTTGCAGAGATTCGTATGCGTCTGGGCGACCAAGTCTAGTTTCCGGCGCCGGTTATGAAAATCATGACGGAGGACTATTGACCATGGCGCAAAACGCTTCACAATCCCCCGCGAACGAATGAATCGGAGACGGAACTTCGTCTTGCTGCTGGTCGTGGCTGCGTTTGGTTGCGGGCTGCACTGGTGGCCGGATCGCGGCTCGGTTTATCAAGGGCACCGCACAGCCGATTGGGTGGAACAGGCATTGAAAGAGCCTTCACGTTCAGAAGCCTTTGAAGCGGTCTTAAAGATTGGCGCGCCCGCGGTGCCTTTTATTGCCAAGGCTCTTCATGACCGATCCCACCGGTTTCATTTTCTGTCTGCTGATCAGGTTATGCATTTTAGCTATCTCCATCCCCGAATCGGCCGCTGGGTGGACGTGGAAAATTGCGCGGGCAAACACGGGCAGGCGGCCTGGCTGTTGCGGTGTATGGGCACCAACGCCCAAGCCGCCATTCCCGACTTGATCGACTGCCTGAAATATTGCTCCAGCATACATGTGGTCACCGTCCTAGATTTGGTCGAAACGCTCGGTGAAGTCAGCGGCAACAATCCGGCCGCCATTCCCTATCTCACCGAGCGCGCCCGCCATGATGATTCACTGAGTCTGCGGTCTGCTGCCATGGCCTACTACATTAATGGTCAAACCAATCTGCTGATTGAAACCTGTGAACGGTTGTCACGAAAAGATCCGAGCTGGCTGCTTGATGGACAGGAATTATCCTGGTTCAAAGATGACCAAGAATTGAATCAGCATCTCGTGCCGTTACTCGAAAAATTGTATCTCGACCCGATGCTGGGTCCACGCGACCGGCTGTCGGTCATGGATGCGCTCGAAGCGAGGACCAACGACACTGCCGCCGTACTTTTCTGCGTCCGTTTCCGTCAAGATTAAGCAGAATCCGATGCGGCACTTGAATAAGCTTGAAACCCCGTTCCAGCCCAAGAGTGTCTGCGGGCTACGGACACGAAACGAAAGCGGATCCAGCGCTCCCTATCCAGCAAAGCATTCAGCCGGTCTCCGAGATGCCCGGGTTTCGCCTTCGTCCATTCTAACAAAGAAGGCAGCGCCCGAGGACCGATCCCTTCCAAAGCCTGCTCAATCTCTTCGTCGCTGAATCCCGAACGAAGTGGCCCGTCGTCGGGAAATCTGAGGTTGGTGTCGAAGGCCTCGATCCATGCCGACAAGGGGCGTCCTTTCCAGTACGGTTCACCGGGCAGAAGGTAACCGAGCGCCACTACACCCGCGAGAGCAGCGACGACAAGGATTAGTAGATTACGGAGCTTCATTTTTTAACTCGGCTGTTACGTGCCGCAGTGCCGTCGTAAAGAGTGTGGGAATGTGCCGAGTTGGCAATGTAGTTTCAATCGAGATTACGATCCCTGCGATTGCAGTTCCGGACAAAGTACGATAAGAACAATGTTCGTAACATTTGATAGGAACGACTCAACGCGGCACAATGCGAAAGAATCTTTGCGGGTTTTGAAGATAGGAATAATCGAATTGCGAGAACCCCGAACTATAGCCAGTTCCGTCCGTCGTCCAATCCACGAGATTAGTTGAGTACTGGATTTCGACCCACTGCGCACGGAAGAAACTCCACCCCCAGTCGAAATACCCGTTTGTAATCACGGCATGATAGACATTTATTTCGGCCGGGCCGGCTGTGATCGCACCCACCGGATTGCGAACGGTCAAAGTGTAACTGCCAACCCGCTGGACATTCGTCAGCAACAAGGTGGCATTGGTCGCGCCGGTGAGATCAGCGATCAGTCCGCCAAAGTTATTCTGCAACTGGTAATAGAAAGGCGGTGTGCCATCGGCTGCAACGGTCGCGGTGAACGCCAAGTCCGCGCCTCTACTCACGTTTTGGTTGGTCACATTCGATTGGAGTAAAATCGGAGGCGATAGGCCGAGGTCCGAAGCCACCCCGCTGACGGCGAAGATATACGTTAACTGGCGGGAGCCCCATTGCCCGGCGGTGGATCCGGTAAACGCGATGCTGGTCAGAGTCTTGCCGGACAACCCCAAGGCAAGCAAATTGACATCCGTTTGAAAGAGACCTAAGCCATAGCCCACACCATAATTATAGTATGCGCCGGGAGGATTGACCGCGAGCCTGCCCAGTCCGCCAATCGCCATCAATGGATAAGGTGGGTACGGCGACCAGTCCAAGCTCAGAGACTTGATCGGCGCGCTCTGTGTCCCATCACTGAAGTTCAAAACCAGCGAACCCAAAGCGCCTGCCGCGGACGGAGATGCTGCACCAAACGCTGAAGCAGCAGCAATGGAGATCGAGACGTAAGAGTTCGGTTGAACCAGTGTTAGAGTTCCCGTCAAGAGATTGGTGGTGGGCTGCGCGGTCAGGCAAAGCACGTTGCTGGCAGTGTAGGGCTGAAGCTCAAACAGCACGTTTGGAGAGTTGATGGCGCTGGCAAATTGCCGCGAACTCGGAAACCCGTCCGCGTGGCCGTTCATTCCCTCCTCGAACCACGCATCGCCTGTGGGAAAGTCGAACCCCTGGGCGAAAGGCGTGCCGCTGTTCTCCAGAATTACATCGCGATTCCAGCCGGTGAGAGCAATGGGCGTGGCCACCGGGTTGCTCACGGTGACCGTCACACGAACGAGGGCGCTTCCTAAAGCACCATAAGAATTTGTCACCACAACCCAATAAGTTCCCGCGTCGGACGGCTGAACATTGGTCAGGTTCAACAGCGCGTTTGTTGCGCCGGAAACCGCCAAGCCATTTTTTAGCCACTGGTAGGCAAGCGGTGGAGTGCCTGCGACCGCTGCAATGAGCGTCGCACCACCGCCTGCTACCACCATTTGGTTGATCGGCTGGCTGGTGATTTGTGGGAGAAATAACAAAACGACGCGATAAAAACGCTGCGGGTCTGGGCCGATGATATCGGAGAAAGTCATTGTCGTATTGGTCGCGGTGACGGCACCCCCAAAATTCTTCCAATTCGGTTGATTCAAATTGGTCTTGTACTGCACTTGATACGATTGCCCCATCGCCGCGCCCCAAGCGAACGTGATTCCGTTGTCCGTTTGTGCCACCACTTGGATCGGCGGCACAGCGACCCCGAGTGTGGCCACAATGCTGGTGACCGAGCCGTACGCGTTAGTGACAATGATCTGGTAATTACCCGCATCGGAAGGCTGAACGTTGGCTAGAGATAGGGTGTTACTTTGCGAACCGCTGACCCGGACCTTGTCCGTGAGATTCGTACCGTCAAGCAACCACTGGTAGGCTAGCGGCGAAGTGCCCGTGGCGGTTACCACGAAGCTCGCACTGTCACCGAACAGAACTGACTGATTCGTCAGCGGCGCTGTAATCATTGGAGGCAGCAGTACGGTCAATGTTGCGACCAAGCTTGTCGCATTGCCCACGGCGTTTGTCAGGACGGCAAAATAAGGCCCGGCGTTGGTGGCTTGCAGATTAGTGACAACCAAACTTGAATCAGTCGCTCCAGGGAGCGGCGCGTTATTGAAATACCATTGATAGGAGATCGGGACAGAACCTGACGCGGTAATACTAAACATGGCCGATTGCCCTTGCACCAGAGCTTGACTCATTGGTTGGTTGAAGATGAACAACTGACCTGGCAGCAGCACTGTTAATGTGGCAACTGCGCTGGTCGCGCTGCTCACGGCATTCGTCACGATGGCAAAATAATTTCCCGCATTTGTCGTTTGAAGATTGGTTAGAACAAGAGCCGCATTCGTCTCTCCGGGAATCGGTGCGCTGTTGCAATACCACTGGTAAGACATCGGGCTGATGCCCGATACAGTGAGGTTAAACGTGGCCGATTGTCCCTGCCCCTGCAATTGGCTCTGCGGTTGATCTGCGATGATTAAGTAACCGGGCGGGTTGACGATAACTGAAGCCAGGCCGGTCTGGCTCAGATAAACCGCGCTGACAACAGCGGTACCATTCGACAGCGCGATGCCATTGAAATTGGTGTCCACTTGGAACACGCTGAGGTTGGATGACGACCAGACCACGTTTGAGCCGGGCGGAATGAAGAGTTGTGCAATGTTACTACTGTCATATTGTCCCCAAATCTCAAAATGCAGTGTATCCCCGACATTCAGGGCAGGCGAACTTGGGTTGAGCAAAATTCCTACCAGGTTCCCAGGTGGGCGAGCAACGACGACAACTGGAATAGCAATAATCAAGTTCCCGTTGGTTGATAGGTAACTGGCGTGCAATACTACTGTTCCCACAACCCAATCGTCCACGCATACAGTTGCGGACGTACTGTTAGTACCGGAGAGTTGAACCGTAATTCCGTTTGTTGAAATTCCATTTGTCCCATAATTCACGGCAAACCAGTACACGTTTCCACCGACCACTCCGTTTGTCGGCGGGTTGATCGCGTAATTGAAACATGAATTTGTTCCGGACTGAGGCCCGTCATCCAGGGGACCGAAACCGCGGGCTTTATCTATTCCAGCGCTATTTGTTGAACCGGGCGAACTGTAAGCAACGTTGCCGACTATATTGTTGACGATTACACCGAATATGGACACTGGCGGTGCAGCAGCATCAATGGGAGATGGATCCGATAAACGTATTGGAAGATAAAAAGCACCGAAGAGATTTGTCGGACCGGCAAGCAATTGATCCACCAGTTGGGCAATTGGAGCATAACTAGTTTGGCTTTGACCCGCTGGCACGCCGAATGCCTGTATTCTCACTGGCCCCGCGAACGTTAGCGTCGCATCAGCGTGAGCCACATCAATCGCGTTGTAATAATTTCGCTTCGTACCCGGCCCTGCGCCTTGGCTCAAGAAATCCACGATTCCATCTGAACCCGATGGCAAGACAATGTGGTCGGGTGGTTCGCAAAGCTGGCTGACGGCGTAAATCAATGGACAAGGCCCCAAGCCAGGAGCAAACCCACCGGCGATGGTTGTTTGAATGCAGTTGAACTTGATCCGCGCGTCAACTGGATATTGAGGATCATTGACTTCTTGTATCTGTGGACCGAACGGATCGAACTTGGGTTGAAGAAGGCTGTTCAATGGTTCTTCAAGAAATCCCACGTTTCCGGTTTGCAGCTTCACGTCGAGCAGATAGCGTAACAATGTGGAGCCGTTGTGCGGAGAACCGATTGTAATAACCCTTCGAAAACGCCCCCGGTAATAATCTGATGCTGAGACAGGAGGTCGCGATGCGAACACCGCAGCGCCGGCAGCGTTGGTCTGGCACAACATTCGTGTTAAGACACCGCCCTGACTGTGGCAAACTACATCGTAGCGAGTGCAGGCCCAATTGAACCGATTGATTGCGAACTCACTCTCCATCTCAGTCTCGACTTCGCGAGCCAAGTTCTTTAATGAACCATAAGTGTTGTAAGAGAATTCACTAACTCTCCCTTGAGCGTCCGTCGCGAACAACACCCCATAATTGAACACATCAATAAAATCATTCGGCACGTTCTGACGTAGAGCATTCAGGAAACTATCAGACCACGTGAGTTGATCGGCATTGTACCCATGCACGAGCATCACTGGCGGACGCCGGATCTTGAATGCCCCGGCCTGTATTGGACCGCCGACTGTCGGGGTAAGACTGACGGCCACGGTCAATTCGTTTGTTCCGTTGAAGAGCAAGTCCTCGGCCTTCACACCGCTGAGGGAGGCATAGGCATCTGTGCCCGACATTGTGAGAAGGTTGGTCGTCACCCAATCATTTGTTCCCAGCACTCGCAGATAGGAACCCAAGCCGCTAGCAACGTCGCCGCCACTGAGGGTGAAATTGATTTGGTACGATTGCGGTGTCATCGGCTGACTGACGAGATTGAAATGGAACAATAAGGGCGTGACCCCGTCAGCCACCAACCCTTGCACTTGCAAGTACGGCTGCGACTGGTCTTGCAACACGCCTTGATTGGATGTCACAGCCAAAGGCTGATCAATGGAGTCCGATGGCGAGTATATTAGACCGTTGTTGACGAGGCGGTGAAAGGTGATGGAGGGAGTAGCCGTCGCCAACGAAAGACTGAACACCGTGCCATTGCCTGAACTGCCGCCCTCGGACGCCGTCCCATACAGGGTATTTCCTGATAGAATAAATCGACCATACGGCCTTGCTCCGTCGCTGTTGGTATAATAAGGAGCAGGGTCTGCCGTGAAGCTATGCAGGTTCGTAAAACCCGTGCCATCAGTGTTGATGGCGAACACCGTGCCATTGCTCGAACTGCCGCCATCGGACGCCGTCCCATACAGCATGGTGCCCGATAAAATCAAACCGGCAATCGGAAAAGCTCCGTCGCTGTTGGCAAAGTTATAAGGAAGAGAGCCAGAGCCTGGCGTGAAACTATGCAGGGTGGAAAACCCCGAACCACCGGTGTTGACCTTGAACACCGTACCGTTGCCCGAACTGCCGCCAAGATGCGCCGTCCCATACAGCATGGTGCCCGATAAAATCAAACCGGCAGCGGGACTAGCTCCGTCGCTGTTAACATAAAAAGGACCGGGATTAGTCGTGAAACTATACAGGTTCGCGAAGCTCGTGCCGTCGGTGTTGACGGCGAACACCGTGCCCCAACCACCCGAACTGCCGCCATCCGCTGTCGTCCCATACAGGGTGTTGTCCGATAGAATTAAACGGGCACCTCCATTTGCTCCCTCGCTCGGATAACCGAGAAAACTATGTAGGGTCGTAAAACCCGTCCCATTAGTGTTGACAGCGAACACCGTTCCCTGGCCCGAACTGCCCCCAGAACTTGCCATCCCATACAGGGTGTTACCCGATAGAATCAATCCGCCGTATGCCGGATAAGCTCCGTCGCTGTTGGCCCAGGGAGGATAAGTCCAAGGAGCAGTTGCGGTAAAACTGTGCAGAACCGTAAAACCTGTGCCATTGGTGTTGATCTTGAACACCGTGCCCTTGCCGGAACTGCCGCCTTGATACGCCGTTCCATACAGGGTGTTGCCCGATAGAATCAAACCGGCCGAGAGATAAGCTCCGTCGCTGCCGCCTGTAAAACTATAAATGGTCGTAAAACCTGTACCACTGGTGTTGACCTTGAACACCGTGCCATAGCCCGAACTGCCGCCGCCAAACGTCGTCCCAAACAGGGTGTTGCCCGATAGAATCAAATCGGCAGTGGGAGCGCCTCCGTCGCTGCCGCCAGTGAAATTATACAGGGTCGTGAAGGTCTGCGCCGCCGCCCGAACAGCCGGTGTCAGGACGAAACCGGCGGTCAGCGCGAACAGGAGGAATAGGTTTCTAATGCGGGTTTTCACTGGTTGATTCTTTTGATTACTGGCTTAATCGGAAAAACTGCTGGGTGCCGGAGATAGAATTGGTAACTGTGTTCTGCCCGTTGACGACGACCGGCTCCGGAGAAACGGTGGTCCAGACCGCCGGTGAAACAGGGTGCGTGGAGGATTGTAAAGTGAACCCGGCGTAATTGGTCGCCCACGTCAAAACAACATTTGGTCCGGAGGGAATTATCGTCAGTTGGGGCAAAACCGTGACGGTTACCATGAACCCACCAAAATTGTCTGCCCACCCATACCCATCCATCGGTCCGAGGAAAAGCCGCGTGGCACCTTGAGGCGCAACAAATTGCTGGATAATTCCTTGTGACGTCAATCCATCACCGATGAGAAATGGTTGTCGCAAAACCGGCTTCAGGCTAGAGAAGTCACGCGTTGCCGTTGTGCTGAAATCAAGCGCTGCCGGTGCAGGGAAATTGCTCGGAACGTTGTCGTCCAAAAAGACACCGAGCAATGCATCTATAGGAACGTAAATGTCCGCCATACCATTTTCCGCACCGGGATACCGAGAAGTATTGTTCGTAATATTTCCGTCGGGGCCAAACAGTGCCCCCGCGCCGCCGTATGAAGGAGGTCCCCCGTTTGCTTCTGCGCCGCTGGCGGAAAACGTGAAAACTGCCCCGGACGAAATGACGAGATTGCTGACCTGAACAGGCGACTCCGCTGGCGCGCTATCATAAGCTTGGTCCCAGCCTGAAACGGATCCATTCGGCATTCCGGCCAGCCAAGGATCGGAGGTTCCCGGGACATAAAGTCCCGCCATCCAAGAAGGCAACGAAAGACTGAACACTGTGCCTCGGCCCGAACTGCCGCCTTTATACGTCGTCCCATATAGGGTGTTGCCCGACAAAATCAATCCGGCATACGGATTGGCTCCGTCGCTGTTGGTGTAAACAGGATAAGAACCATAGCTTGCCGTGAAACTATGCAGGGTTGTAAAACCCGTGCCATCGGTGTTGACCATGAATACTGTGCCATCGGCCCCACTGCCGCCTGCAGTCGCCGTCCCATATAGGGTGTTGCCCGATAAAATCAAACCGGCTTCTAAATATTTTCCGTCGCTGCCGTCGGTAAAACTATGCAGAGTCGTAAAACCCGTGCCATCGGTGTNNTGCCATCGGTGTTGACCTTGAATACACCGCCTGCGTTTAGATTACCGCCTTGATACGTCGTCCCGAACAGGGTATTGCCCAATAAAATCAAATCGGCCGACGGAGTACCTCCGTAAATGAAACTATACAGATTCGTAAAATCCGTGCCATCAGTGTTGACTTTGAACACCGTGCCATCGCTCGTAGGTACGGGGCCATTCGCTGCAGTCCCATACAGGGTATTGCCCGATAAAATCAAACCGCCTTGGGGATTACCTCCGTCGACGTTGGTCTGGTTAGGAGTATAAGATACCGTGAAATTATGTAGGTTCGTAAAGCCCGTACCATTGGTGCTGACGGCAAACACCGTGCCGCCGCCCGAAATACCGCCATTCTGTGCCGTCCCGTACAGATTACTACCTGCTAAAATCAACCCGGCATAAGGAT
>PLJQ01000364.1:0-6065 GCA_003140275.1 Limisphaerales bacterium | reverse complement strand
GGTGTTGCCCGATAAAACCAATCGGGCGTCCGGTCGACCTCCGTCGCTATTGGTATAAACACCCGAAGGATTAGGGTAAACTGCCGTAAAGCTATGGAGGTTCGTAAAACTTGTGCCATCGATGTTGAGCTTGAACACCGCGCCAACGCCCCCAGTGCCGCCTCCGCTCGCCGTCCCATACATAGTGTTGCCCGATAAAATCAAGCCGGCAGCCGGAGTAGCTCCATCGCTGTTGGTGCCATAACCAGAATTATTAGAGAGCGCCGTGAAATTATGCAGGGTCGTGAAAGTCTGCGCCGTCCCGCGGCCGGCCGATATCAAGCCCAAACCGGCGATCAATGCGGGCAGTATAAATAGATTTTTAATGTAGGTTTTCATTGGTTGATTCTTTTGATCAGGTTATTTTCACCCCATCACGCTCATGCTGACCACGTCTTTCCATTGGCTGATTTGTTCGTCGTAGAAACCGAGGTTGGCTTCGTATTCCCAAGCGGTGCTCGTGCCAACGGCGAGCCGTACGGCGGTGCCCAGATAATCGGGCACGGTTTCAATGGCCAGGAAACTGAACGCGTCGTTGCCGCGATCGGCATGGGATTCCAGGGCGGCCGTGCTTGGCAATGAAAAGCCGAGGCTCTCGATGGTTTCCAATTCATTTTGCCAGTATTTCTACGGCGAACCGAGATTGGCAGCCTAGTCGTATGAAAATGGTATATTGCCCAGACGAAAAACCGAATGTCGAAGGGGTTTCGGACTAGCGGAAATAAGCCGGGTGGATTGATTGCGCGCCCCGATGCCCTTTTAGAATGGCCTAGGTGCGGTTATGGACGTGGAGTTTATCGTAGATGCGACGGATATGGACCCGCACGGTGCCGATGCTGATGCCCAAGCGGTCACCAATCTCCTTGTAAAGAAAGCCGTGCGCCAGTTGGTCGAGGATTTCCTGCTCCCGCTTGGAAAGATTTGTGGGAGGCGGCTGCAATGTGGCGGGAACGCTCTTCACCGGTTTCTTAAACGTTTCGACGACTTGGCGGGCGATCTGGCCGGACATTGGAGCACCGCCTTTGTGCAGTTCGTCAATGGCTTCCAGCAGCTTGGCCGGCGGCGTTTTTTTAACCATGTACCCGCTGGCACCGGCGGCGAGGGATTGGAAAATTCGCTCGTGATCCTCAAGCACCGTCAACATCATGATCTCCAGGGCAGGCGACTCAGTTTTTAGTTGCCCGATACATTCGATGCCCGACATGCCGGGCAGTTGAATATCCATCAACACGACATCCGGTGAGCATCGGGGAATCACGTCTAGGGCTTCCTCGGCGGAGCCGCACGCCGCGACACACGAGAATCCCGGCGAGCCATTGATCAGGAATTCCAACGACTCGCGTTGTTCTGCGCTATCCTCCACGATGGCGACTTTGATGGCTTCGGGCTTCGCGTTCACTTGTAAACGAAGCATCGTGACGCCTGCGGCCCGAAGATGCAATCGTATGAAAATGGTATGCCCTCGCCAGCCTGAGCAAAGTTTTGAACGGATTTGACCATAATACTGACCGAGCAGATTGGAAAATTACGTCACGCGGATCGATTCGTTTGATAAGGGAACGGTGATCGTAATTTTTGTTCCTTTCAGTGGCGGGGATTGCAAATCGAAGCACCCGCCCAGGGCGGTCACTCGTTGGCGCATGTTCAGCAGTCCATCACCAAGGGGTGATGTATCCTCCGCTAAAAATCCTTTGCCATTATCCGTAATCCAAAGCTGAAGCTCTGTAGCGCCCGCCATCAGCCCCACCTCGACTTGAGTGGCTGCCGAGTGTTTGATAATGTTGTGGAGCGCTTCCTTGACGACCAGAAACAGGCTGCGCCGGAATTCGCTGGTTAAGTGTTGTGACGGCACCGTCGCGGGAAATTTCAAGTGCCAGCGCATAGAAGTTGGCTCTAAATAGCCCGCTACATATTCGCGAAGGTATGCAGCAAAATTCTCCAAAGTGTCGAACTTTGGGTTGGTCGCCCAGATGAGTTCGCTGAGATTATTCACCACTTCACCGGCAATGGTTGAAATCTTCTGGGACTGCGCTTCAGCGACCGCCGGCTCATGCGCGCTTTTTCTCGCGACCTCACTGAGCAACGCAATTTTGGTGAGGCTTGCCCCGATGTCGTCATGCATGTCCTGGGCGAGGCGGGCGCGTTGGTCGGCCAAAGCAGCGGCTTCGTGCAACTTTTGCATCTTGTGGACCACCTTCAGCCGCAGAAAATGGAGACTCCATCCCATCCCGATGACTGCACCCGCACATAGGACGTAAAAGGTCCAGGTTTGATAAAAATGCGGGGCCAAATAAAACGCCAGCGCGGCGCCGGTTTCGTTCCAGTAGCCGTGATTGTTGCATGCCTTGACGTGGAAGGTGTAATGGCCTGGTCGCAAGCTCGTGTAAAACGCCACCCGACGATTCTGGTCATCCGGGAGCCAGTCCGAGTCGTGGCCTTCCAGCCGGTATTTGAAGCGCACTCTCTCCGGCGCCACGAGCGTATTCGCAGTGTAGTGGATCTCCAGTACGCGGGCATGGCCGGGCGCGAGTTGATGGTTGAGGGTTGAGAGTTGAGGGCTTGGCCCAATCCCGTCACCAACTTCAGACTTTGGCCTTTGGCCTTTGGAGTCAGCAGGCGCGCCATCGCCGAAGACGATTTCTTCATTCGCCCGCACCTGCTCGATCACCACCGGCGGCGGCGTTTCCGTCCGCCGCATCTCCTGCGGATCAATCACCACGACACCTTGCGCCGTGGGAAACCAAATCCGCCCCGCGGCATCTTTACAGCCGGCGGGTTGGTTGTCGCCACCATTGCATTCGCTGCTGAGCATCCCGTCCGCCTCGCCATACGCGACGCACCGCACCTGCGCCCGTTTTCGGGCGGCCACGTCGTTCAATTCCTGGCGTGAAACGCGATAGATTCCGCGCAGCCCGCTCAGCCACAAGTATCCAAAGTCATCCTCCTGAATATTGTTCACCACGTTCTCACCCAAGCCCTGCTCCGTTGTGAAAGTGAAGAAGCGGCCCGCGCCTGCGTTTTCCCGTGTAGGAGCCGACGTAAGGAGGCGCTGTTCATTTCCGCTTTCTGCTTTCTGCTTACTGCCTTTCGAAGCGAGTCCCCTCACGTCGTCTCCTACGGCCGGCGGCACGAACCGGTTTAGGCCGTCCTCGGAACCCACCCAGAACACACCATCCGCATCCTCGTGAATCCACCACGCGCGATTGTTGCGCTCGCCCCGGCTGGTCTGGTAGGCCGTGAACTTTCCGTCCTGCAAATGATTCAAACCGCCGCCAAAAGTTCCAAACCACAAGTCGCCACGGCGATCCTGGTAAATTACCCGCACATCTCGATGGGAAAGGCCGTTGGTCGTCGAAAAAACCGTCCATTGATTGCCTTCCTTATAGAATACGTCGTTGCCAGTGCCCATCCAAATCCGGCCCTTACGGTCTTCATAGATTGCCCCCAGCTCTCCGGAATTCGCGATCCTCTGTGGCGCACGGTACATCTGCCATTTGCCCGCTTGGAAGCGCACCAAGTCGGGTCCAGGCCAGCCGACCCAAAGCGCGTCTTGTTGGTCGGCCAGCAACACTCCGATGCGCTTCCAATTCTCGCTGCCTTCCGGTAGCGGAAGGTTTTCAACTTGTCCGTCGCGGATGCGGCTCATGCCCTCCGCCGTGCTCACCCAGATCGTGCCGTCGGCACCCTTGGTGACGCCCAGCGTGTTATCGCTCCGCAACCCATCGAGCCGCGAATAAACTTTAATCCGCTTCCTCTCCAGCCGGAACAGGCCGGTCGTCGTGCCGACCCAAAGATCGCCCTCGCGATCCTCCATTACGCGAGTGACGTTCAGTTCGGTCGGCCACTCGGGAGCGGCAAACGGCTCAAGTTGCCCTTGCACCAGCCTTTGCAAACTGATGCGATTTACTTCGAATTGCGTGACCCAGACTTGGGCATCGCTCGACTGATAAATCCGCTGCGGCCAAGCCTTGGATTCCGCATTCGAGCTCGTGATCTGGGTCCAGCCTTTCTCGCTGCCGCGCCAGAGGCCCTGCCCAGTGCAGAGCCAAAACGATGCGTCTGCATTCTGCAGGAACGAAGCACAATTCGTCGCAAAGCGAGATGCGCCTGGAGGAACATGGAGAGGCACGAGCACCTTCGTGTTTAAATTGAGCCGATGAATGGCAACGGAACCCCCAACGGTACCAATGAGGACGAGGAGTTCCGAGGGACTTAATTCACCGAGTTGATACACTATGTTCTGCTCGCGCTCGGGGCCAAACTCCCATCGTCGCACCCGCCCGTCCCGCGCCAGCGCCGTCTCACCCGGGCGCGGCGAGAACCATACTCCGCCGTCCCGGGCTGCCTGAAGACTGCCGACCGGCCCCGGGATCCCATCCTCCGGGCCGAACCGTTCAAAATGGTGATCGCGGTAATAAAATAGGCCCGCCCCGGTGCTGACCCACAAGCCGTCCTCCTTCGCGTCCACGGCCAGATCGTTGATGGCTTCGTGTGTCATCTGCGGCGTGTTGCTCTGATCAAACACCTTGAACTTCACCCCATCGAACCGGGCCAGACCCTTGAGCGTGCCCAGCCAGAGATAGCCGTCCCGCGTCTGGGCCAGCGCGTTGATTTTATTTTGCGGCAGCCCGTTCTCCGCCGTCCAGCGCGTAACACGATAAGGTTGCTCCGCACCTGCGCCGGGCTTGACCTCCGCTGCCGCCAGCGGTGCCACGCAACTGGCCAAGGCCAGCCACACAAAAATCTCTCGCTCGAAAGGGCGGCAGAACATGCGGATTGACTGTTACCACGAACCGTCGTTCAAGGGAACACTGATCGCGGGGACTGCTTCACTCATCATTTCCGGCGTGTTGGATTTGTGCAAGACGGCGAACTTGATGCCGTGACCAAAGTTGGCGGCTTTGTCGGCCTCTACGCACCAACCACGGGTTGTCCCATTGCTTGACGAGGCTTCGGTCTGCGGTCGGCAAGCGGGGAAGTGGAGCGGAGAACGGAGAGCAGCGCCTAACGGAACGAAGTCGGAGCGTAACGCCGCCGCCGACCGCAGACGGAAGCCCGCCGCTGCTGCGGCACTGTGCAAAATGCCGCTCGTGACGAGTGCGTGGTTTGAGAAGCGGAACAGGCGTCGCCGAGACGGGGATAGGGACGACGGGCAGCCTGTGCAGTGAAGCAAACCGCGCGTTGGTCAGGGCGGCGAAGACCATCTCCAGCTTTGATAAGCATTCTCAAAGTGGTATTCATTCTGGTATGGAAATGCCAGAAAGCAGCCAGCATGAATGATCGAAATCCGTGGCAACATCTGACCGTCACTACTCTCACATCAGCCGAGAATCCTGTGGCGTTCATGCTCCACGCGGGACTGACGCCTGCGTGGTCGCACTGGCGAGAAGGCTTTTACGCGGAACGTCCGACAGTGTTCACTTCGCTTTGGCAGGCGTTCACCGAATGGCGAACGAACGAGATTGAACACGAAATAGAATCAAATAAATGTCTCGCGGTTTTTTGGATTGAAGGACTGCCCGGCGATGGAAAATCGGTTTTACTGCTGCAACTCATGGCCGCCTGTTTGCGGGAGCAAATTATCCGGGACATCCTTTGGCTCGAACACTCGCCTGATGGCCGGTCGTTTCGGGCCATACCGCCCGCGAATTCTGGCTGGTTCTTTTGCGACGAAATTCCCACGCGTGTCGAGGGCCAGGTGCGGGACGGTTGGCTGGCGGCGTTGCAGGAGGCGGGCGCGGGCGCATTGGTCACGACGGGCAGCGCGGAGGTTAGACACGGATTCGAGATTCGTTTTGAGAACCAGACTAAAGTGACAAAATGGGTGCTGCCGCCGTTCAGCCTTGAGGAAGCGGCACAGCTTGCAGAATGGTTTCAAGTCCGTGCGGCAATTTCCCGCGATCCCGCCGCGCTTTGGCGGGAAGGAATGAGCCTGACAGAATTTTTGTTTTCTCTGCATCATGGAAAGCCTCTGGCGGAATTGACTTCAGACATTCGCGATGCGCTTGACGATCTCGGTCTCGGTG
>PLJQ01000105.1:13403-17193 GCA_003140275.1 Limisphaerales bacterium | reverse complement strand
GTCGGCGGCAGGCCGGTCAGGTCAACGGTCACCCGGCGGATCAAGGTGGGCTTGTCCGTTTCGGGCGAAGGCTTAAGTTTTTCTTTTTCAAGTCGCGCGAGGATGAAATGATCGATCTCGTTCCGGGGCCATGGCTTGTTCTTTACGGGCGGAAGGACGGGACGCTCCGGCGGAAGGTAAGCCCAATGCGGCTTCCATTTTGCTCCTTGTTCGATCCATCGACGCAACAATTCAACTTGTTCCTTCGTCAGCCTTTTGCCGGTCTTCGGTGGCGGCATCCGTTCGTCGTCATCACTGGAAACAATCAGCTTGAGTAATTTGCTTTTGGAAAGATCGCCGGGGACGATGGCGAAATCGCCCGACTCCGATTTACTGAAGGCGTCTTCCTGGCGATCCAGGCGCAGGCCGGCTTTGCGTTTGTTTTTGTCCGGGCCGTGGCAGGCGTAACAATTTTCGGAAAAGATGGGGCGAATATCGCGGTTGAAATCAACCGGGGTCCGGGTCTTCGCACCGGTGGCCTGGGTCTTGCCCGCACACGGTAACACCGGCAAAAAGATCCCACCGGCCAAAACGCAACTCAACGCGCAAGATTTGAGCGCTGAAACGTAAAGGCGATTCATAACTCTTATATCAGATAACCACGCCCGTGATTTGTCAATGAGTTTATGACGTTCGGTTCCCAGGTAGCGCACAGTGCAACGGGGGCGAGGTTCGGAGTCCCGCCTTCAGGCGATGGTGCGGGCGTATCGTAAATTGGTGGAAAGTTTACCATTCTGCCGCCTCAAGGCGGGACTCCGAACAAGCAGGGCCGGTGAACCTGCACAGTCCAAAAGCTGCCGCCCGTTTGCACAACCCACAGATCTTCGCGACAAGGAATTGACCTTTGACAGCAGCCGGGCTGATTTGGCAAGGTTTCGCCTCAATTTTAGGGAACAACTCAGGTCAATCCTGCGGGTCGGCAGCCGTCAGGAGTTGATCAACAATTTATGGCTACATTAGTTGGAAATCTTTTGGTTGCCCAGTCGGGCGGCCCTACCGCCGTCATCAACGCCAGTCTTGCCGGCGTGATTCAGGAAGCCGGCAAACACGAAAGCATTGATGAGATTTATGGGAGCTTGAACGGCATCCTCGGCCTCCTCAATGAGGAAATAATTGACATCAACGAGGAAAAAGCGCGCACCGTCGAAGGGCTCAAATACACGCCGGCGGCGGCGCTCGGCACGTGCCGTTACAAAATTGATTTCAAGAAAAGGCCGGAACAGGCCGCGCGCGACATGGATCGGTTGTTCGAGGTTTTTCAGGCGCACAACATCCGGTATTTCTTTTACCTCGGCGGGAACGATTCCCAGGACACCGCGAACAAAGTCCACGAGGAAACCGCCAAACGCGGCTACGAGGTGCGGGTCATCGGCATTCCCAAAACCATCGATAACGACCTGCCTCACACCGACCACTGCCCTGGTTACGGTTCGGTCATCAAATACAACGGCGCGACCGTCATGGAAATCGCCGCGGACGTTGGCAGCATGGCCACCGACGCCGGGACGTGCTGCTTTATCGAGGTGATGGGGCGGGCGGCCGGTTGGATCGCGGCCGGCACGGTATTGGCGNNGTATTGGCCAGGCGCGCCGCACACGAAGCGCCGCATATCATTTTGCTGCCGGAAATTCCCCTCAACGAAGAGGCGTTTCTGGCGCGAGTCAAAGACATTATCGCCCAACTGAAATGCTGCGTGGTGGTCGTGGGTGAAGGATTAAAGAATGCCGCTGGTGAAGCAATCGCCGCGGACAAATCACGACTCGATGCCTTCGGGCACGCGGTGCTCTCCGGCGCGGCGGAACATCTGGGCGAACTGGTGAAGAAAAAACTGGATGTCAAAACCCGCACCTTGAAGCTCGGTTACGCCCAACGCGCCGCGGCGCATTTCGCCAGCGCGACGGATGCCGCCGAAGCCGCGGCCTGCGGTGAGGCCGCGGTTCGCGCCGCCGTGAACGGGGCCAGTGGATTCATGGTCAAAATCGTCCGCCTCCAGAACCATCCTTATCGCTGGACGACTGAGCTTCAGGATTTGAAAGATATTGCCAACGTCGAGCACCCCATTCCGCGCGACTGGATCAGTGAGGACGGCTTTCTGCCGAACGAAAAGTTCATCGAGTACGCCCGCCCGCTCATCGAAGGGGAAGTGAAAGTGCCGATCGAAGGCGGCCTGCCCAAATTCGTGGCCTTGGAAAAAGTTCGGGTGGAAAAGAAGCTTCCCGCCCGTTCCTGATTTTGGTTCAAGCAGTAACCCACCCGCCGGGCAATTCCATGCAAAGAAAGGGTTGCCCGGAATGGGCTTTATGGTAAAGTAGGCTCCATGAACCCAAAGCCAGTTGCGCGGGCCAAATCCTAACGTCGGCTAACCAAGAATATTGCGCTTCACCAACATGGATCAGGAACAACATCGACCGCGCCTGGCGGACCATTTCGTGACGCGCCGCGAGTTTCTCTGCCGCAGCGGCATGGGTATGGGGGCGATTGGGTTGGCGTCGCTGCTGGATATGGCCGGCTTTTCAACTTCATCGGCGCGGGCCGAAGTTGATTTGATTTCACCGCTGCTGCCCCGATCGCCGCATTTCCCCGCCAAGGCGAAACGGATGATTCACCTGTTCATGCAAGGCGGGCCGTCGCACGTCGATACGTTCGATCCCAAGCCCGCCCTGGCCAAGTATGAAGGCAAGGCGCTCAAGGAAATCGACAAGTCCATTACGCAAAGCGGCGCGGCCTTTCCCTCGCCGTTCAAATTTCAGAAGTACGGGCAAAGTGGCATCGAAGTGAGCGAAGTTTTTCAAAACGTCGCGCAGCACATCGACGATATTGCCGTCATTCGTTCCATGCACACGGCGACGCCCGGCCACGAGTTCGCCATGTTGCTGATGAATTGCGGCAATGAACGGCTGGCGCGGCCCAGCATCGGTTCCTGGGTGACGTATGGTCTCGGCACGGAAAATCAAAATCTGCCCGGCTTCATCGTCATGTATCCGCATGGCCGGCCGTTGCAGGGCGAACAAAACTGGCAGAGCGCTTTTCTGCCGGGCGTTTACCAGGGCAATTTCGTCGAAACCAGGCACACGCAGGTCGAGAAACTGATCGAGTTCATCCGCAGCACCAATACCTCGCTGGTGGAACAACGCCGGCAGCTCGACCTGTTGCATCAGTTGGAAGAGGAGCACAACCAGAAACGCCAGCGCGAGTCTGAATTGGAAACCCGCATTCAATCCTTCGAAACCGCCTACCGCATGCAGATGGAAGCCACCGACGCCTTCGACATCACCCGCGAGCCGGAGCCCATTCGAAAAATGTACGGGGACGGCGCGCAAGGGCGACAGATGCTCATGGCGCGGCGGTTGTTGGAACGCGGGGTTCGCTTTCTTCAAGTCTGGCAGGACGGCTGGGACCATCACAGCCAGGTTGAAACCGGCATCCGCAACCTCACCAAGGAATCGGATAAAGCCACCGCCGCCCTGCTCACCGATCTGAAGCAGCGGGGGATGTTGGACGACACGCTCATCCTTTGGGGCGGGGAGTTTGGCCGCACGCCGACCGTCGATATGAATCAAAACGTGGACCAGAGCAAAGGCAAGGGGCGCGATCACAACAGCAAGGGATTTTCCGTCTGGCTCGCCGGCGGCGGCGTCAAGGGCGGTTATGCGCATGGGGCGACGGACCCGTTCGGGTTCGCCGCCGCGGAAGACAAGGTGGACGTTCCCGATCTCCACGCGACCCTTCTGCACCTGCTCGGCTTCGACCA
>PLJQ01000105.1:13222-13384 GCA_003140275.1 Limisphaerales bacterium | reverse complement strand
TCTCGCTCCACAAGCCCTTGCCGTGCCAGCCTTCACCAACACAGCCGGGATTGAGTTCTTCGAGAAAAAAATCCGCCCTCTGCTTGTCGAACATTGCTACAAGTGCCACAGCCACGCGAGCGAAAAAGTGAAAGGCGGATTGCGGCTGGACACCCGCGAAGG
>PLJQ01000105.1:0-13212 GCA_003140275.1 Limisphaerales bacterium | reverse complement strand
CTCACCTCTCAACCAAACAGCACTGGGCCTTCCAGCCGGTCAATCAACCGCCCATTCCTGATGTCAAACTCAAGCGCTGGGTGCAGACGCCGGTGGACGCCTTCGTGCTCGCGCAACTTGAAGCCAGCGGCATGACCCCGTCGCGTCAGGCCGACAAACGGACGCTCATCCGCCGGGCCAGCTTTGATCTGACCGGCCTTCCGCCCACGCCCGAAGAGGTGGACGCCTTTTTGGCTGACAAATCACCCGGGGCATTCGCCAAAGTCGTAGATCGTCTCCTCGCCGCGCCGCAATACGGCGAACGTTGGGCGCGGCATTGGCTCGACGTGGCGCGTTACGCGGACACCAAGGGTTACGTCGGCGGCAACGAAGAAACGCGCTTTCCGTATTCTTACACCTATCGCGATTACGTCATCCGCGCGTTCAATGAAGATTTGCCTTATGACCAATTCATCGTTCAACAAATCGCCGCCGATGAATTGCCACTTGGTGACGACAACCGTCCAATCGCCGCGCTGGGATTCCTGACGCTCGGTCGCCGTTTCGTCAACAACGAGAACGACATCATTGACGACCGCATCGACGTCAGCACGCGTGGCACGATGGGGCTGACGGTGACGTGCGCGCGCTGTCACGACCACAAATACGATCCCATTCCCACCCAGGATTACTATTCACTCTTCGGCGTCTTCAAGAGTTGCAGCGAACCGGTCGAAAAACCGCTGCTCGACAAACAACCCAGAGCCGCCGCCTATACGAACTACCTGGCCGAGTTGAAAAAGGCCCGGGACGAACTCGATCATTACGTCACGAGCAACGAAACCGCTGTTGTCACCCTGCTCCACACCCAGGTCGGCGGTTACTTGCTGGTGCGACACGACGCGAAAGCGCTGACCGATGTGAAGCGCGATGAACTGGTGCGCGGGCGTAAACTGAACATGGCCGTTTATAATCGTTGGAATGAAAGCCTGACCAACTGGGTCACCACCCATCATCCCATCTTCGCGCCGTGGTTTGCTTTTGACTCTTTGACGACGAACGAATTCGCAAGCAAAGCCAAAGAATTGGCGGCGAAATTCTCCAAGAACCAAATCCCAACCAACTCCCTGAACCCGCTGGTCGCGAAAATGTTTTCCGGCGAACCTCCGGCCGACCTGCAACAAGTCTCCGAGCGCTACGGCAAACTCTTTGTGGCAGTGGACAAACACTGGCTGGAAACGCTGACGAACTACGACAAACTCCCTGGAGGTCAGACCAAACCACCTCCGCCGACAGCCTTGGCCGACGCCCACGAGGAAGCACTCCGCCAGATTCTCTATGCCACCAATGCGCCCGCCAATCCACCGCACGAAAAATTCGGTGACTTGTTTCTATTCGACGACGGCATCAAGAACAAAATCCAGGTCTTGAAAAAAGATGTGGCGGCGGTGGATGTCACGCATCCCGGCGCGCCGCCGCGCGCGATGGTTTTGAAAGACAACGACAAACCGGTCAACGCGAAGGTCTTTATTCGCGGCAACCCCGGCACGCCGGGACCGGAAGTGCCCCGTCGGTTTCTGCAAATTGTTGCCGGCGATAACCGCCGGCCGTTTCCAACGAATGCCAGCGGGCGATTGCAACTTGCGCAAGCCATTGCCGACCGCAAAAATCCTTTGACCGCGCGTGTGTTCGTCAATCGCATCTGGCTGGAGCACTTCGGCGCGGGATTGGTTTCCACGCCCAGCGAGTTCGGCACGCGTTCGTCGCCACCCACGCATCCGGAATTGCTTGATTACCTGGCCGCGCGGTTCATGGACGAAGGATGGTCAGTGAAGAAACTCCATCGGTCGATCATGCTTTCTTCCACCTACCAACAGAGCAGTGAAAATGAAATGCGCTACGCCCGGCGCGATCCCGACAATCAACTGCTCACTCAAATGCCCCAACACCGGCTTGATTTTGAGGCGATGCGCGATTCGCTTCTTGTCGTCTCCGGCCAACTCGACCCGACGCTGGGCGGCCAGCCGGTTGATATCGTCGCGACCAACTTCAGCGGTCGGCGCACGGTTTACGGTTTCATCGACCGGCAGGAGCTTCCCAATCTCTTTCGCATGTTCGACTTTGCCAATCCGGACGCCACCAGCCCGCGCCGCTACCAGACCACGGTGGCCCAACAAGCCCTTTACCTGCTCAACAGCCCGTTCGTGGCCGAACGCGCCAAAAATCTGGTGGGCAGTCCGGCTTTTAGCAACGTCATTACGGAGGAGGAACGCCTCCGCAAACTTTATCAAACCCTCTATCAACGCGTTCCAACCCCCGGTGAAATCAAAGTCGCTAAAAATTTCCTGCGCGATCAACCAGCCCATGATGCCGTCATTCCCGAACTGACCGCCTGGGAATATGGTTACGGGGTCTTCGATGAAAACATCCAACGTGTCAAAACCTTCACGCCGCTGCCTCGCTTCACCGGCACCGCCTGGCAGGGCGGCACTAATTTGCCCGATCCCAAAATCGGTTGGGTTCAACTTACCGCTGAAGGTGGCCATCCTGCCCAAACCAATGCCGCTATTCGCCGCTGGGTCGCGCCGCGCGAAGGCGTTATCGCCATTCACGGCACGTTCAGCCACGCTTCAACTAATGGTGACGGCGTGCAGGGTCGGATCATTTCCAGTCGTATTGGAGTGCTGGGCCAGTGGACCGTGCATAACGCCAACGCGATCACGCAAATCGAGGAGGTTGAAGTAAAAGCAGGCGACACCATTGATTTCGTCACCGATTGTCTGGCCAACGAAAACGCCGACAGCTTCAAGTGGTCGTCGGTCATTGAAATGATGAAAGTCGATGCCAACGAGAGCATGGGCCTTCCTCGCGTCTGGGATGCGCAACAAAACTTTGTTGACCCAAAAACAATCCCGCGCCCGCTCGGCGCATGGGAAAAATACGCGCAAGTGCTGCTCCTTTCCAACGAGTTTGTCTTTGTGGAGTGAGTTGCTGCAGCCGTCGCCGAGGCGATAGCCGCTTTCGCCATTCAACACTCGACACCCGACATGCTTTGCGGCTTACTTTGAGCCATTTGAATGAACGTTGAACTCTTAATCAAAGCCAAGTCGCTCGGGTTTTCCGACCGGCAGATCGCTTATTTGACCGGCCAGACTGAGGATGAAATAAGGGCCACCCGCACGGGCCTCGGTCTCGTGCCCAGCTACCGGCTCGTGGACACCTGCGCCGCAGAGTTCGAGGCTTACACGCCTTACTACTACTCGACCTACGATCGCGGTGACGACGAGGTGAAGGGCAACATGGCGAAAAAGGTGATGATCCTGGGTGGTGGACCGAATCGCATCGGTCAGGGCATCGAATTCGACTACTGCTGCGTTCACGCGGCGTTCGCGCTTAAGGAGGACGGTTTCGAAACCATCATGGTCAACTCAAATCCCGAAACCGTCTCCACCGATTACGACACGAGCGACAAGCTTTTCTTCGAACCGCTCACGCTCGAAGACGTGCTGCACATTTACGAACGCGAGAAATGCTGGGGCGCCATCGCGCAGTTCGGCGGGCAGACACCGCTCAACCTCGCGCTCGCCCTGCAAAAGAACGGCGTCAACATCATCGGCACGTCGCCGCAGAGCATCGAGATCGCCGAAGACCGCAAGCTCTTTGCCGCGATGCTACGCAAGCTCGATATTCCCCAGCCGCCCAACGGACTGGCGACCAATGAAGCCGAAGCGCTGGTGGCCGCCAGGCAATTGACCTATCCGGTGCTGGTTCGTCCTTCGTTCGTGCTCGGCGGGCGAGCGATGCAGATTGTTTATTCGGACAGCGAGCTGCAGCACTACATGCGCTTCGCCGTCGAGGCTTCGCCCGAACGTCCGGTGTTGGTGGATAAATTCCTCGAGGATGCGACGGAAGTGGACGTGGATTGCATCGCGGACGTGGGGCATTTTGTTGCCAGGGCGGGCAGCCCTCTGGCCGCCGCTCGTCCAAACGCCAGAGCTGGCGCGCACGGAGTGACGCGCCCTGCGGACAATTCAAACGAAGGCACGATTGTCATCGGCGGCATGCTCGAGCACATTGAGTATGCTGGCGTTCATTCCGGCGACGCCGCAATGGTGTTGCCGCCGCACACCCTTTCTCAAAAGGTCATCCAGACCATCCGCGAATACACGCACGCGATGGCGCGCGAATTAAATGTGATCGGGTTGATGAACGTGCAATACGCGGTCAAAGGCGAGTCAGTCTATGTGTTGGAAGTGAATCCGCGCGCCTCCCGCACGGTGCCGTTCGTGAGCAAGGCCATTGGCGTGCCACTGGCAAAGCTCGCCGCCAAAGTCATGGCCGGGAAGAAACTTACCGAGCTTGGGTTCACGGAGGAAATCTGGACGAAATATTGGGCGGTCAAGGAATCGGTTTTCCCGTTCAACCGTTTTCACGGTCAGGACATCCTGTTGTCACCGGAAATGCGTTCCACCGGCGAGGTCATGGGCCTGGATGCCGATCTGGGCATTGCCTACGCTAAATCTCAAATGGCGGCGAACTCGCCGCTGCCGATGAGCGGTTGCGTGTTCATCAGCGTGAGCGACGCGCACAAGAACGAGGTGGCCGGCGTCGCCAGACAATTTGCAGACCTTGGTTTTGAGATTGTCGCCACGAGCGGCACGGCGGCGGTGTTGGAAAAGGCGGGCCTCAAAGTGCAACGCACGTTCAAACTCGCCGAAGGCCGGCCCAATGCGCTCGACCTGCTCAAGAACCGGGAAATTCAACTCGTCATCAACACGCCCGCCGGCCAGACGCCGCGCGCTGACGAAGTCAAAATCCGCACCACCGCCGTCTATACCAGCACGCCGATCATGACGACGTTAAGTGGCGCCAAGGCCGCCGCGCTGGGCATCGCCGCGCTCAAGCAGAACGGTTACGAAGTAAAGACGCTGCAGGAGTACCACTGAGGTGTAGGAGACGACGTAAGGAGACTCAAATCTCCTTCGGGAAAAAAGTGGCAGGAAATCAGAGCCTCGTGACCTCGTCTTCTACACCGTAAAATTCTTCGCGCGTTCCGTCGCCGGGAGATTCCCGGAGGCGCTTCTCAATGTCATGGGCAATCCAAGGCTCGCGATTTGCCAGTGGTCGGGAAGTGCGAACGGGAAATCCTTGACCGTCTCCTTCACGGCTTTGCTCAACTCAGCATTGCTGACCCGGCGGGCTTCAGGTAGAACTTCTCCATGCCGGGCCGGGAAAAACTCGCCGAATTCACCGCGTGGTGTGACAAGAACATCACCGGTGATGAAAAGCGTCAGGCGCAATTCTCTCTGGACCGGCTATTCCAGCCTTTGGCCAATCCGGTTCACTGGATGTAGGCGACACCGCCGAATTCCGCATCCGTATAGCCGATGAAGACGGCGGCGGCACGGCCTTCGACGAGTTTCGGCGGGCGCTTCAGACCTTGCTTGAGATTAAACCTCGCTTGCCTTGCCAACACATTCACGAGACTTCGCTATTGAAGATTCATTTGGCTTCACCCTAACCTCGTGTCATGCCAGTCCCGATTCTGACCGTGGCGCAGATGCGCGAGTGGGAACAAGCCACCTGGGCCACCGGCCAAACCGAGGCGGAAGTGATTCGCCGCGTCGGTCAACTCATCGCGCGGCGCGCACTGCAACTCACCCACTCGGGTGATTCGATTCTCATCCTGGCCGGCAAGGGTCACAACGGCGACGACGCTCGCCTGGCCGAACCCCATCTGGCCGAGCGCGAAGTTCATTTGTTGAATGTGTCCGAGCCGACGGCGGGTCTGACCGAGTTGATGTCGTTGTTGAAGCGCCGTCCAGCTTTGATCATCGATGGGCTGTTTGGAATTGGCCTCAATCGACCACTGGACGGACCTTGGACGTGGCTGATCGATTTTGTCAACGCTGCGGGCGTGCCGATCCTGGCGGTGGATGTTCCTTCCGGACTGGATGCGGACACGGGCGTCCCGCCGGGCGTTGCGATTCAGGCTTCCCTTACGCTCACATTGGGCGCGCCAAAACGCGGATTGCTGGCGGCCAGCGCCGTGGCGTTTGTGGGCCGGCTCGAAGTGGCGCCGGAAATCGGTTTGGTGGCCGGTTCGCACTCCAGCGAAACGAACTGGACCTTGCCGCAGGATTTCATTGGTTATCCACCTCCGCGACACGTTGCCAGTCACAAGGGAACATTTGGTCATTTGGTCATCGTTGCGGGGAGCCCCGGCTATCACGGTGCGGCGGTGTTGGCGGCGCGCGGCGCGCAACGCGCACAACCCGGCTTGATCACGCTGTTCACGACGGAAAATGTNNCAGCCGGTGGCCGCGCAATTGCAGGCGGTCATGGTCTCGAGTTTTCAAACCGAATTGAAATCGCTGGGAGCTGGCAGCGCCATTTTGTTTGGTCCTGGTCTTGCCGCCCTGGCGCTGTCGGACGAATTAAAATTTACTTTGCGCCGGCTTTGGAAAGATTCGCCGCTGCCGATCATGGTTGATGCCAGCGCGTTGGATTGGCTGCCGTTGAACGGTTACATCCCGCCGGACGCCACCCGCGTCATCACCCCGCATCCCGGCGAAGCGGCGCGTCTGTTGCAAACTTCCGTCCAACAGGTGCAGTCGAACCGACCGAAGGCGCTGCGTGAATTGTCGCGACGACTTGGAAATTGCCAGGTGGTTTTGAAGGGACACCAAACGCTCATCGGAGGCAGCGCGGGAGAGGTTTTCGTCAACCCATCGGGCAATCCGCATTTGGCACAAGGGGGCAGTGGCGATGTGCTGGCCGGTTATTTGGGCGGGTTGTTTGCGCAACCGGCGTTACAAGCGGACCCGCTCAGAACCCTCCGTTACGGGGTCTGGCAACACGGCGCCGCCGCTGACCGTCTCAACGATCAACGGCAAGGTTGGACGGTGGAGGATTTGGTGGCGGAATTGGGCCGACGATGACGGGCACGAACCTCTGAACGCCAAACCGGAGGCAAGCTGCTTGAAGCATTCATTTTACGTGTGAATTTTCTTCCTTTGCTCCCCGCTGTTTGTTAGGAAAATGCTCCATGCACAGGTTTTTTACAATTTTGGCCCTCTTGTTCGTGTGCAGTCTGCTCGTTGTTAACACCTGGGCGGAAACCTATCAGTTCAAAGATGGACAAGCCATGACGGGCGAATTTGTTTCCGCCGATGAGCATGGAGTGTTGCTGAAGCTCGGCGACAACAAATATTCCGAACGCATTCCGTGGAGCAAGTTTTCGCAGAACGACCTGAAGGTCATCGGTCAGAAAAATCCCAAAGCCGCGCAATTCGTCGAGCCGTTCATTGAACTGACGCAGGACGAGAAGATTCAAAGAAAAGCGATCGTAATAAAAGAAGTGACGCGGCTGGAACGGCCGGCGGCCCGTTCGCTGTTTGGTGCGCTTTTATCCTCGGGCATCGGCCTGTTTATTGTGTTCATTCTTTACCTCGCCAACCTTTACGCGGCGTTCGAGATTTCAGCTTATCGCGCCCGGCCGGCGGGGTTGGTTTGCGGTGTGTCCGCGGTGGCGCCCGTCGTAGGGCCAATCATCTTCCTTTCCCTGCCCACGCAGTTGAAAAAGGCCAGGGAAGAGGAAGCATTGTTGCCGGAAGCGCCGCCCGAAGAATACGCCGAAGCCGAAAGCGCAGCCCCTGCCGCAGACACCGGTGGATTGCATCTCGCGCGTCCGGGAGCGGACACCGCGGCAGCCCAGGACGAAACCGCGTCCGGCGCCGCGCCGTCACTTCCGTCCACGGTCGTCTATGAACGGGGTCAGTTCACGTTCAACCGACGTTTTTTTGAAACCAAGTTTTCCGGTTTCTTTGGCGTCGTGCCGCGGGGAGCGGAGAAAGACATGGTGATGGTGATTAAATCGGCGCGGTGCGAATACGTCGGCCAGCGAATCAGCCGGATTGCCGCCAACGACCTCCATTTTCAGGTGGACAAGGGCCATGCTTCCGAGGAGGTCATGATCCCCTTTATTGAGATCAAACAAGTGCAGTTAAAACACAAGGACGCATGAGAAAAAACCGGGAGCCAATGGTCGATGGTCCAGAGCGGTTCAGATACGGCTGCCTGATTGCCCTCGACTTTCGACGCTCGGCACTCGACACAAGAATATGAAGTATCGCGCAATTCTAATGTTTGGCGCCCCCGGTGCGGGTAAGGGGACTCAGGGCAAAATTCTCGGCACCGTTCCCAATTTCTTCCATTGCGCGTGCGGCGACGTGTTTCGCAACCTGTCGCTCGAAAGCGACATCGGCCGCATCTTCATTGAGTATTCCAGTCGCGGCGAACTGGTGCCCGACGAACCCACCGTCCGGCTTTGGCGGCAATACATTCAGAACACCACGCAGTCCGGCCTCTTCAATCCGACCACCGACACGCTGATCCTGGACGGCATCCCGCGCAATTTGCAACAAGCCGAAATATTGGACGATACCCTCGAGGTGCGTGCCCTCATAAACCTGCATTGCCCGGATGTCAAAAAACTGATTAAACGCCTTCAGCGTCGCGCCTTGCGGGAAAACCGCCTCGACGATGCCAATCTGGAAATCATCCGCAATCGCCAGAAAACCTACGATCAACTGACGAAACCGGTGCTCGATTTCTACGGAAAAAAACTCGTTCACAACGTCGATTCAACCCAAACACCCGTTAAAGTGTTGAGCGACATTTTGCGCGTCATCGCCAAACTTTAAGATTGCCATGTCACAGCAGTTTGGAGCATTTACCGCCAGCGAACTTTATTGCCCCCATTGCCGCCGTTCACAACCGGTTCGGGAGAAGTTGTTGCTGATCCTGCCCAACGGCGAGTTGCACGAATATCTCTGCTCCGCTTGCGCGACCTCGCTCGGCAAACGCACCGTGACCGGCGCGGCCTTGACCACGCCGACGAAGTCGCCGCCGCGCGCGCAGAGCAGCCGGCGATGGTTGCGTTGAACATTCGGCGCCGGTTGCCGGCTGCGGAAAAATGGACGCTCAACCCAAGCAACTGACGGCGAAAAACTCTGATGGCTTTACGAATTATCTTCATGGGCACGGCCGAACTTGCCTGTGCCAGCCTCGCGGCGCTGACCCAAGCGCCCGCATTCAAGGTGCTGAGTGTCGTCACTCAGCCGGACCGGCCCAAAGGCCGCGACCTGAAATTGCAACCTTCGCCGGTGAAAGAATCCGCCGTGCGCCTTGGCTTGCCCGTCCTGCAACCCGGGCGCGCTCGCGATGAAAACTTTGCGCTGGAGCTGCGCGCGTTGCAGCCTGACTTGATCGTCGTGGCGGCTTACGGACAAATCCTGCCGCCGGCCATTTTGGAATTGCCGCGGCTCGGCTGCCTGAACGTCCACACCTCATTGCTGCCGAAATATCGCGGCGCCTCGCCGATTCAATCCGCCCTGTTGAACGACGAATCGGAAACCGGCGTCACCATCATGAAAATGGACGCCGGATTGGACACCGGTGAAATCCTCACACAACAGCCCGTGCTCATTACCCCGACGGATGACGCGCAGACGTTGCATGACCGGTTGGCGAAGATCGGAGCAGAATTGCTGGTGAGCACCATCCCGGATTACGCCGCTGGAAAAACCCTGCCGCGTCCGCAACCCGCCGAAGGCACCAGTTACGCGCCAAAAATAACGAAACAGGATGGACGGATGGATTGGGCGCAGCCGGCGCGGACACTTTGGAATCGCGTCCGCGCATTTACACCGTGGCCCGGTGCTCATGGTTATTTGCCCGCTCATCCGAAACCGCACTTGCTCAAAATCTGGCAAGTGGAAGTTATTGAGCAAACCGGTCAGCCCGGTGAAATTCTGCAGGCCGACAAAACCGGCATCGTTGTCGCCTGTGGCCGTGGAGCATTGCGGATTCTCAAACTGCAACTCGAAGGCGGGCGACGCCTCACGGCGCAGGAATTCCTGGCCGGTCACGATGTGAAATCCGGCCAGCGACTGGGCTGATTGGGGTACATTTCCCGCGCTTGGTAGGTTTATTCATAATGGTCAGGGTGAACTCACGCGGTAAAAACGCTGCGGAGCATTCGTGGTCTGCGGATCAGTAAATTGAAACTGGCCGGGAGCGAGTTCAAGCGCCTGCCCCATCACGGTCCAGTTGCTCAAAGGCAGCGAGAGATTGGTGGCGGTCAACACGCTGAAGGTCGCGCCGGAGGTGTTGACGAAGGCCAGTTGGAATCCACTGGCGGCGGACTCAGGCAAGGTGATCATCTCCGGCGGTGTGGCGATGGGCTGGAACTGAAACGCGCCGATGTCCACATGCTCCCCGGTATTGCGCGGGAAGCCGCGCTGGTCGGTCGTGAGATTAAAGGGCGGGCCGGGGTAACGCATCGTCGCCGGCAGCGAGGGCGGGGCTGCCGTGGAGCAGGGCCATCGTCAGGGTGGGGCCGCCGTTGTTGGCGAGCGGGCCAAGTTGCGGGTCGAGCGGGTTGACCGTCGTGCCCGCCAGGTCGGCATTGACGCCGTTGGTGAAGCCAGTGCAGCCGTTGGTCTGACCGATCAGATTGTATCCGAGGGAGGTGAAGGGGCCGGCGAGATCCGGACCAGCGCCTGGTGAAGGTGTTTTGGGAGGTAATTTTCAAAGTCGTTTTCGTTCCATCTCTCCTTCTTCAAGCTTGAGGTTCCACGCGTTTTTGGATCGCCCTTTCGGTTACGCGGAATTTAATTCTTCAACCTCGCCTTCGCGTCCAACACCCGGCCAAGATAATTACTGGCGAGTTTATCATCCGGGTTAATCCGCAGTGCGGCTCTGAGATGGGCTTCCGCTTGCTCCAGATCCCTTTGCTGTAAAAAAATGATTCCCAAACTGCCTTCGGCCTCATAATCGTCCGCGTTGAACCGGGTGACGTTTTCAAAGGCTTCCCGAGCCTCCGCCAGCCGCTTCTGGCGCAGATAAATGGCGCCCAGTTCGTAGTAGGCACGGTCGTATTTCGGGTCGGCCTTGACCGCCGCCAGAAAGTGGTCCAAGGCCTTGCTGACCTCGCCGAAATAAAGATTCGCCCGGCCCGCCATCGTTTGCGCTTTGGCGTCATTCGGGTCTTCTGCAACGAGCGATTCATTGCAATCGAGAAAAACCCTGGCAACATGCTCGTTGTAATCGCGCTGGAACAATCGTCGTTCCGTTGAATTGCGCAGCAGGAACTGAATCCAGAGTTGACTCATCTCATCCGTCGTTTGTGGGCCATGTCGGACGCGCTTCGGCGGTTGATTGGGATTGCGGTCGTTCTCCACAGAATTGTCGTAAACCCAGTGCATCGTCAGCGTGGCTCCTTTGGGCAAAGCGATCGGCCTGGCATAGCGAAAATCGCTCTGCCAATTAAAATCCCAGTCTTTGATCGAAAGCAGCTCTTTTTTGCTGCCATCGGGCAACCGGGCATACCCTTCCATTCGCTTCCCAAGATAGTGCGCATGCGAGCCGATCCCCAGCAGAGTCACATCGACAGGCAAAATGTAGTGATCTTCAACACTGTAATCTTTTATCCCGGCAGGAATGTCGATGCACAGAGCCTCGAGATTCATAAGCAGCGGCGAATTGGTCGGCGGCTCCTCGGTGAAATAAAACGCAACCGATGGCTGCACCAGCTCGGCTTTCCCGCTGGGGCGAAAGTGCATCTGTAGTGCCAGGTCCGTACCCGGTTGCAAAGTCCACGCCATGCCCGGCAGCGACGGTTGTGGGACCTTACCGGGTGCCCAACTCAGGAAATAACCGTCGGGCATCTGGGCGGTTTCGGGAACCAACATCCCATCGAACCCGGGAGGAACTTGTTTCGCGGCGCGCAGGCGACAGACGGGTGTGGAATCCACCTTGATCAATGCGTGGTGGACGACCTTTCGGTTGCCGGGCTGAAACTCGACCCCCATGACATATTTCCGCTCCGAGATGGGAATCGGGACCACCAGGTTATGAAAGACATCCTTGCCTTCCGCAGCCAACGTGTAGGGTTGCGGCACCTTCACCACCAGGTCGGGCGTGCCCATTTGCCAGCCTTCGGCCCACTTGGGCAGCGGCGGCAAATCGGAAACCGCCCCCTCCGGAGCGCCTTGGGCCTCCCATTGGCCTATGAGGCGGATCTGGTCGTCAGTCAGGCTCAGGTCATTGGCGAATTCAACGGATCCCCTTTCCGGCAACCACGGTGGCATGTACCGTTTCTGCACGACCTCGGCGATTTGTTTGGCTCGCTTTTTGACATCGGCATAACCGAGCAACTTGAAGGGTGCGGATTGGCTTGGACGATGGCAACTGGCGCAATGCTGAAATACAATGGGGGCAACATCCTTGTTGAAGGTCAACGTGCCGTGCTTGCGCAGGACGTTCTGCTCCGGTGAGGGCGTTTTAGCGTCGTCCGCCCACGCCACCAAAGCGAGTTGCGACATGGGTATGCAAAGAATAAATGCGATTGCGCGTCTCGCTTTCATGCGCTCCGATCATGGGATAGGATAACCGACCTTAGGTCAACTCCCTTGTTGAAATCAACGGGGTTACAATGGCCGGTTCCGATTGCCTGATGAAGTCAGTTCGACATTTATTTCGTGACCTGTTGTAATGCCCGCATAAATAGAAGTTGGTTCGCCCGTTTGAATTTCATTTAGTGCGGATTGCTCCATGCCTCCGGCGTGGACGTGTGGGAGACCAGCGGCCATGCGCCGCAACGATCCTGGCTGGTCAACGTGGACGGCAGCGGCAATCGTCCCTTTTACGTCCGAACTGATCCGGAAACCTGGTTCACCCCGTTGAAGGAATGGGTCACGCACGAAGCGTGGGTTAAGGAAACCGGCGGGATGGCGCTGCAAACCCGCCCACCAGCGTTCCGCTGAACCATTCCTCCGTCTCGAATACCGGGTTTGCGGCCTGGGAGAAGTTGAGGCCTTAGGTTGAACGTTGAGAGTTCAATCAGCGGCTGCCACCGCAGAGCGAATCAATTTTTCGACGCACGTTCTCGTTCATTTTGATCAGTGGCGGCCAGGGCCTTTTGAAGCCTTCGCCCGCGAGTTTTCGTGTGGCATCAATTCCCAGCTTGGTTCCCATTGCAATTTCAGACGTTGCATGGTCCAGCACATCGGACGGCCCTTTGGTGAAGATTGAATCGCGTTGCGGGTCGGTGTTGGCGCCGAGGCGGAAGAGGACGTCGCTGGTGTTGTGAACGTCCACGTCGTCGTCCACCACCACGATATACTTGCTGAACATCATCTGGCCCATGCCCCAGAGGCCGTGCATGAT
>PLJQ01000414.1 GCA_003140275.1 Limisphaerales bacterium | reverse complement strand
GACCTATGAAATATTCAGGTTAAGCACCTCAACCTTGTCGAAATTGACACTGGAAAATCCGCTGACCCGTGGTTTGCGCCGTGCGGCTGGCGGTTCACGGCAAAGCCGGTGACGCCGACAATCCGGCTGCCGGAGCCGAGCGCATAATCCGGCCACGCCAGCCAGGTGCATCGTATCGTTTGTGGCGCCGCAAAAGACCACATGGTCGCTGAGGCGATGGCCGTTGACGCGCCGCGCAAGGATGAGCTGCATCAGCGCCGCCTGCACCGCCGGCGGCGACTGGCCGATGTCATCGAGGAACACCACGGTGAGGCGTTTGGCGGTCACGACCTTCGCGTCAAACTTGAGGTTTTCCGCGATCACCGTTTTCGCCTTGTCCAGCGCCTTGAACGTCTTGACGGTTTCCTTGGCGAGCGCATAGAGCTTCTCGCCAGTCAGCGCCACGAGTTCCGCAAACGTGAGTTTCTTCTCTACTACTGGGTTCGTTTTCATACTGTCTTTCCTTTTCGACCGTCTCACGCCAGGCTTCGCCAACGTGGAGACCAAAGACCAGTTGCTCCTCCGCATCGTTGGACTTGTTGCGCGGATCAGGCACGCGGCAATTGAATCACGGTTAAACGTGGTGAGTGATAGTGCTCCAACCGACCTATTCACATAGATAATACATAGACTTCGCCGATTAAAGGAAGGGTTTGTTTCTCAATAAACCATTGATTATATTGGATACAATGAAGATTGGCGGAGAGAGAGGGATTCGAACCCACGTTACCAAAACGTCCATAACGCCCATGCCGTAGATGCAAAATATAAGGGGTTTTAGGCATAGGCGACAAAGAAAATGCTTGACGTTATTCTTACTTTCATTCTTACTGTTTTCGACGGCCAAACTAAAACTATCCAAAACTGTTTATGTCAAGCATCTGGCGACACCCGAAAAGTCCATTCTGGATGGCGTGCTTCACCGCAAACGTAGGTGTGAGCAACCGCCAACTCAAACTCACCACGGCAACGGTTGACAAAAAGCTCGCCCGCCGAATCGCCGACGAGTTGGAAGTTGCGGCTCGCGGCCTGCGACCCATTGACGCAATTAAATCCTTCCTGAACGAAATCAAGGACTTAAAGGTTCAAGGCGCGGCCCGTCGGGCGTTCGACAAAGCGCTACGGCACACGACCGGCACCGGCCTGGGCAGCAAGACGGCGAGCGGATTCATCGAAGCCTGGCTCGAACGCACCAAGAGCGAAGTTTCTCCCGCGACGCAGGCCAAGTATGCGCAAACGGCCAAGCTGTTCCTCGCGTCGCTGGAGGGCAAGGCGGACCAGGACATGGGCGCGATTCGGCAGGATGACATCGCCCGCTTCCGTGACGCCCAAGCGAAGCGCGTGGCGCGGAGCACGGCCAACGTGCTGCTCAAGATCGTGCGCATCATGTTCGNNGTCACCGGAGCGAAGCGAAGCACGTCAAACGGCTCAAGGTGCGGAACGAACAAAACGCACGCCGCGCGTTCACTCTCCCGGAAATGAAAACTATTCTCTCGCACAGCGATGACGAATGGCGCTCGCTCGTGCTCTTTGGCTTCTATACGGGGCAACGGCTCGGTGATCTGGCCGCGCTGACGTGGCAGAATCTTGACCTGAACCAGAAGGAACTGCGCCTGGTCAGCCGCAAGACTGGCCGACAGATCGTAATTCCGCTGGCCGCTCCCCTGCTCCAACACATCGAGCAACTTCCCGCTGGCGACGACCCGAAACAGCCGCTCCACCCGCGCGCGTTTGAACTGGCGGCGCGACATGGCCGGGCGGGTGCGCTGTCAAACCAGTTCGGGGACATCCTGGCGGCGGCAGGGATGATCGAGGCGCGGTCGCACCAAGCCGAGGAAGGCAAAGGCAAGGGCCGGGCGACGCGGCGCGCGGTGAGCGAGATTAGCTTCCACTCTTTGCGGCATACCAACGTGAGCTTGCTCAAAAATGCCGGTGTGAGCGATGCCGTGGCGCAAGACCTGGTGGGGCACGAATCCGCCGAAGTCAGCCGGCTCTACACCCACATTGACGACAAGGCCAAGCGCGCGGCGGTGAACAAGCTCCCGGTGATCGGCGAGGGCCGCAAGGCGGCATGAACAGCAAACGGGCGAAACCGAACGGGCGCAAATCAAAAGACCCTTATGCGCCCAAGCCCGCCGCTTCGCGAACAAGGACAAAGACCTTCCAGGACGGCAGCGCGTTGATTCTGGACGAGCGTGGCGGCACGATTGGTCTGATTGAAGCCCGGCAACGTTATCGGGTGGGGAAGCGTGCGAATTCCGAACGGCTGGCAGGCAAACCTGGATAGAGAAGAAGAGAGATCATCTCTCCCTCTCTCTACTCTGTGCGCTCCTTGCCCGGCGCGGTTTTCCCGGACGGACAGCCCGCCGTCTGTCCATCCGTCCATCCGGCCTATGGGGAAACGAAGGACGGACGGAGGCGACAAGGGGGCGGGGGGGGTCGCTGCGGCGAGCCGGGCGAGATTGATCGAACCGGTTTGGTCAGAGAGAAATTTTTTCAAAAGGCGGCGAAAACTGATCGACGAAGCGAGCTTCCTTCATTTCGGAACGCACATTGCGCGACCCCGCGCACTTTCCGTCCGGCTTACGCCCGGACGTGGACTTGCTCTTTGTCTCCATTCCCGGTATTCACCTGCGGACAACGCCATGTCTGACCTCGCCAATATTGAGCATCTGGAAACCGATCTCTGGGATGCCGCCGACAATCTCCGCGCCAATTCCAAGCTGACCGCCGGCGAATATTGTATGCCGGTGCTGGGCGTCATCTTCCTGCGCCACGCGACGAACCGATACAACACCGCTCTGAGCGAAATCCAAGCGGACCAAGCCGCAGGGAAAATGCCCAAGCGCTCGTTGACCGCCGCCGATTTCAAAAAACGTCGCGCGCTCATGTTGCCGAAGGAAGCCCGTTACGACACCTTGCTGGCGTTGCCCAAGGGCGCGGACCTCGGCACGGCGCTCGTGGAGGCGATGAACGCTATCGAGCGCGACTTCGAGCCGCTGCTCAATCAGCTTCCCAAAGATTATACGAAATTCGAGAACACTCTTCTCGAAGATTTGCTCCGCGTCTTCGACAGCGAGACGCTTCGCACCGCCAGTGGCGACATCTTCGGGCGCATCAACGAATACTTCCTGATGAAGTTCGCCATGCAGGGCGCGCAGGACAACGGCGAGTTCTTCACCCCGCCCTCGCTCGTGCAGGTCCTCGTCAACGTCATCGAGCCGGACCACGGCATCGTCTTCGATCCCGCGAGCGGGTCGGGCGGCATGTTCGTTCAAACCAGCCACTTCATCGAGCAGCGCGGACAAAGCGCGGCGCATCGCGTCACCTTCTTCGGGCAGGAATACAAGACCAGCAACC
>PLJQ01000510.1:1241-2807 GCA_003140275.1 Limisphaerales bacterium | reverse complement strand
AACCTATGAGACGCCAGTGAATTTTGTTCGTTAATTTTGGCCTTTGGGGATTCAACATTTTGCAAGGGTTTCTTCCAGGCCGCCCGGCCAACGTCGTTAATCCACATAGATCAACTCATTGGCCAACAGCAGCACCTGCGCATATTTTTGCCAGACGTTCAGCGACTCCGCCAATGGCGGTATGGTATTGGTGAAATCAGTTTGGGCGTTCCATTCAGTCGGTTGGCCGGAAGCGGTTTTATCCAGTTCGTTGACATATTTGATGACGGGCGACCAGGCGAACGTATCGCTGTTCTCGTTAGCCCGGCAATCGGTCACAAAATCAATCGTCTCGCCCCGTTTGACCGCCACATTCATCAGTTTCGTTTTCTCCTGGCCGTGGTAAACCAGCCAATGCCCCAACTCGCCCAGTTGACTTGAAACAATCCGTCCACGCACACCGTCGCCTTGTTCCGAATCATGGCTGAGGTTGCCGTCGATGGCGATATTACCGTCGCCGGGCGCTATCCAACGGCGGATAGCGGCGTGTTGGAGGTCGTTGCCCGCGTGACCGCCGTTGGCGGTTAACATTACCCAACCGAGTTTCGGATCCGGCAACGTGGGACCGCCTTGGAACGCATTGCCCGTGAAGTGAGGCAGGTGCTCGAAATGTTTTATACGCCTGGAAGCTTCGTCGAATTCTCCATAACCATACTGCCAGCCGGTTGGCTCAAGCGATGGTGGCGTCACCGCCTTTTGTGATTCCGTAAATTGATGAGCGAGTTTGATTTCTTCGCCTGCCGGGTCGCGTTGAAAAGCGAGTTGATAGAGCAGACGGAGGCGTTGTTCTTCGTTGCGCGCGGCTTTGAAGTCGGGACGATCAACGAGATGTTTCGCCTGTTGAACCACGAACGGACTGTTCATCAGGAACAAGGCCTGCTGCGGCACGGTGGTGAAAAACCGCTGCGGACTGCTGGTGTCGGGACTGGCGAAGTCAAAGGTGCGATACAGGTTTGGAAGATTCTGCCGGTCGATGTAACCGTAAACCGTGCGACGCGTGGAAAAGGGTTCGGTCGTCAACTCAACAGAGTGACCTCCGGTCGTCTGATCGAGTTTTCCCGCCACGGCCAGCAACGTGTCGCGGGTCGCTTCAAAATCAAGGCGGCGGCGGTTCATTTTCCAGAGCAGTTGATTGCCCGGATCCAGACTGGCACTGCGCGGATTATCATCACTGATTTGTTGGTAAGTGCTCGAAAGCATGAGCCAGCGGTGCAATTTCTTCAGCGACCAACCCTCGTCCATGAAACGCGCGGCAAGGTAATCGAGCAACTCCGGATGCGTCGGCGGCTCGGAGCGCAGTCCAAAATCGCTCGGCGTGGAGACCAACCCCATGCCGAAATGTTCCAGCCAAATACGGTTCACAATGACGCGTGCCGTAAGCGGATTGCGCCGATTCGCAATGGCTTGGGCGAGTTCCAGTCGTCCGCTGCCCTTCTGAAATACTTTGCGATCTTTACCAGCGATAACTTCCAGAAATTGACGCGGCACATCAGGACCTTTATTGCCGGCGTTGCCGCGAAGGAAAAC
>PLJQ01000510.1:0-1206 GCA_003140275.1 Limisphaerales bacterium | reverse complement strand
TAAAGCACCTGGCGCAACGCTTCCTGGTCGGGATTCGTCAGAGCGGTCGGTGCGCCAGAGGATTTGGTTTGTCCTTCCGGACCGACGATTTTCTTTTGTGCTGCACAAAGTTCCTGCCAGCTTTGGTCGGCATCATTGAGCAGCTTGCCGTAACGTTCGGCCACGTCCTTGATGGACGCCGGCGCATCACCCGCAAAAGCTTGAGCCGCGAGCGGATTGATCCGTTTGCTCGCGTCCTGATTGACGGCGCTCAAACGGTCGCTCATATCCCGGTTAACGTCCAGGAGATCGGCTGCGACTTCTTTGCTTTCTCTGGTCACAAGATTTTCGCACCGACGGGCATTGGCGCCCTCTGGGTGAAGGAGGAACTCGCCGAGATCATGCCGCCGTGGCAAGGCGGCGGCAACATGATCCGCAACGTGACCTTCGAGGAAACTACTTTCTCGGAGCCGCCCGGGCGATTCGAGGCGGGGACTCCGAGCATCGCCGATGCCGTCGGTCTTGGCGCCGCGCTCGACTATATCAGCCAGTTTGGCTTGCCCAATATCGCCAAGTATGAGCACGAGCTCCTCGACTACGCCACGGCTCAACTCTCGCGCATCAAGGGACTGCGGTTAATCGGGACCGCGCGGGAAAAAGTGAGTGTGCTGTCGTTCGTCCTGCATGGGAAACGTTCCGAGGACGTCGGCCGGCTTCTCGACCATGAGGGCATCGCGGTTCGAGCGGGGCACCATTGCGCACAGCCGTCCTTGCGTTGTTTTGGACTGGAAACCACCGTCCGTCCCTNNCTGTATAATACGTTTGAAGAAATCGATCGACTGGCGAAGGCCGTACGGCGGATTCAGCAGGCTTAGTTTCATTTCTATCGGCCAAGGAGATCTTTTCCATGGAAGTCGCAACCATTAGCGCGAAGCAACTTGGCGACCTATGCAGGGATGGGCGGGCCATCGACCTGCTGGACGTGCGGACTCCGGTGGAATATCGCGAGATTCATGCGACGGCAGCCAACAATGTGCCGATCGACCGGCTCGATCCGGCGGCGTGGATGCAAACGCGAATCGCCAAGAGCGACGAGCCACTCNNGTGGATGGCGGCACTCTGGCCTGGGCCAAATGCGGCCTGCCGGTGGTGCGAGGAAAGAAGACGATTTCGCTGGAGCGCCAGGTGCGGATCGCCGCAGGATCGCTCGTGCTGCTCGGCGTCGGC
>PLJQ01000150.1 GCA_003140275.1 Limisphaerales bacterium | reverse complement strand
CATTGATTCAAAAACGCGCCGCATCCAAGTAACGTTTGAAATAAGCCTTGTTCGTTTCAGTGATGACGATCCGGCCTTCCTGAAACATTTTCTCCATCTTTTCTTTGGAGTAGGCCCAATACCGACTTTGTGGCGGCTTAACTCCATGAAATTCGTATAGCGTGTCGCCACCGGGCTTGGATGCAGTCAGATTATCAAGATTGTAACGGCGTCCCGTTCCTTCTTCGACGTGGCGATACCACTTCTCGACGGTTGATTCTGGCAACCGGTTGTAAATGGTGTTGAATTTGTATTCGTCACTACCCGTGTAAAAGAAAATGGAATCATGGACACGGCCAAAATGCTTTGATCCTTGTTTGCTGTCGTTGTGCGCATCCGCACGCTTCCAAACGATTTCGTTTTGGAAATTATTCTCACCGAAAATCTGGTCGAGCATGACTTTGACGTAGTGGCTGGCGTGCCAGTCGCAGTGGTAATAAAAGCTGCCGGTCTTTTTGAGGACGCGNNCGCTTCTCCTTGGTCTCGCCCCAAAAGACTTCGTAGTTGCGGTTGGAGTTGAAGGGAGGGTCAATGTAAATAAGATCAATGCAGGCGGCGGGCAGTTTCTTGAGTTGTTCCAGATTGTCGCCGCAGTAAATGACGCGCGTGTCCAGGAGGACGGAGGGTTTCAACGTTGCGGTAGGGCGCGCAGTCCCTTGCGCGCCGTCGTCCGCCCACGTGGCAGCGGCGGGCAATGGAGTGCCCGCCCTGCCTTTACCAGCGGATTTCTTCGCCATGCGCGAACAGTATAAAACCATTGCCAGCGGGTCAATTCAGCATTGACCAGCCAGGACGGCAAATCCATGGGTCAATGATAACGAAGTCGTGGCGGCGGGCAAGGGATTGCCCGTCCTACCTTGTGACGTGGCAGGACGCACCACTCCGTGCGCGACGGTCTTTGCCGATGGCTTGACCGGATAGGCGGGAGTCGGACATTTTGAATTTTTGCAGCCGCATGAAAATGCGGCCCTTCGAGTTCACACCTCTTTTTCGCCGGTCCCTTGCCACCCTGCGCGACCCCTTTTCCGCAAATCCACACCGGTCACCAAGTCCCGTAAAATCCGAAATACCAAAGCGTGCGGTCGCTGCCAGCAACGCTGTGTCCCGAGCTGAACAACAGCCTGAAATGCTCGCCAATTTTGTATGAACCGCCGAAATTGAGCGCGGCAAATCGCTTGTCACCGGCGGCGGCGTCACCTTGCGCAAAAATTTCGCCTCCGATTGTGAGATGTTCACCGAAATCGCGCTGCAAGAGCCAGCCACCGAAAGGATAGTTGCGCTGGCTGGCCGCGGAATTCAATGCGGCACCGCCGCCGCCGTAAGTCGTCCAAGACCCTAAACTTTTTTGCACCCACAATGGCAGCCGAAACCACGCGTGTCCGTTGCCCAAACCGCGGTCCGCGTCACCGGTCGGCAACTCGAGCATCGGGAAAATTCCGATTTGCGGCCAGCCGTTCGTTTCATGCAGGAAACGGTATTTGATGCCAAACTCCGTGTCGCCCAATCCGGAAACGATCCGCGCACCGCCGCCACCAACCGTTGTCATCGGCACGACCAAATGCATTTGCGTGTCAGGCAGCACGCCATAATTCAGTTCCACTGCCGGGCCATTGATGGAATAGCCGCTGCTCGCATGGTCGCCGTTGGCGAATAGGTAGGCTTCCCAATGTTGGTAATCCACAGGTTCCGGATCGTCCGTCAAAAAAGGCGGGCCGGCGAAGCTGCGCATCGCCAGAATCAAATTCAGGCAAATGTCCAGTGAGATGGTTTTGACGACGTTGTTCATAAAACTTTCAGTGCAAAAATAATTTCCCCGCCAATAGCCCGGCCTTTCAAGGCTGGGTAACCCGACACGGACGCACAGCTTGTCAAATACCCTGGCATAAGCTTTTTCCGCTCCTGGGAGAGAGGATCAAGGTGAGGGCGAGCCAACAAAACGACCATCTTCATTCGAGGCTTCGTAAAAGCCAGTTAGAGGAACGCTCGTCCTCACCCCGCCCTCTCAACTGCTGTTGGGTTTTGCACATATCTTCAGAAGATGGGAGATATGAGAAAGTTATGTCAATCTCGCCGTAGCCGATCACGATCTTTTCTACCAGTGATTCGGCGATTCGGCGCTTGTCTTCAGTGGGCAGTTTAGGCCAGCGGTCGTAAAGCGTGCCGAGCCTGTGGAGCTGATCCAGTAAAGGAAGACAGCCGGTTGCTGCGGCAACGATAACGTATCCGTCTGACGGGCCACGTCTGGTTTCAGGTGTGAGCTACGTTTCCCATCAAGTAAAATTCCTGCACGTCCAGCAGCCTGGTCTCGATCCGCTTGCCCAGCACGAACTTCTGGTCGCGCGGAAACTTGTCCAGTTGCGGGATCAGGTAAAGCAACAGGTCTTGCAGCTTCGTCAAAATGTTGTCGCTTTCGGCCATGCCTTTGTTCCGTGCATATCCGGTTCATTGACAAGAACGCTTTGAGGACTGCCAGGCCGCCTCCGAGTAGCAGTGATCATGAGGCTGGCGAACTTTGCCGTGNNGCCGTGCCTCTGTCACCTCAGTCCTGGCTGCATTGTCAACAAACCTGATAAGCACGCTTTGTTCTAAAAAAATCCACCGCTGCGCGCGCTTTAGTCCCGGCCCCGATCAACCTGAGCTTGACCCCGTAATACCTTACGCTCACCAGTTCAAAAGGGTTAAGAGGTAAAAGAGCAAAAACTAAAGCCCCCTCACGCAACGAAACCCAATGAAGCTGTCGGCGTAGCCCGGGTCGTTGCCGTTGCGACTGGCGCAACGCGCGTCGTCGGCGTAGTCGTTCCAATAGCCGCCGCGCAACACACGGTCGCCCGTAGATGCCGGACCACGGGGATCACTGCCTCCGGCATACGTCCCATACCAATCCCAGCACCACGCAAAGACATTCCCAGCCATGTCGTAGAGTCCATATCCGTTCGCCGCAAAATATCCCACCGGACTTGTGTAAGGAGCAACCCCGTCGTTAAATGTTGGATTATACCCGGTATTGCTCAAATCATAGGGATGACAGAAACAACTGTAATAGTTGGCCTGACTTTCGGAAAGGGTGTTGCCCCACGGAAACCGTT
>PLJQ01000519.1:4041-7428 GCA_003140275.1 Limisphaerales bacterium | reverse complement strand
CGGCAAAGTCATTTGGGAAATCCATTTGGACACGAAATACGAAATCGGCATACTGAGTGTCCGTGGGTCACCGTTGATTGAAGGGAATCTTTTGATCCTGGTCGCCGGCGCCGAGCCGGGTGGCTGTGTCATCGCGCTCGACAAGCGGACGGGGAAAGAGGTTTGGAAGGCTTTGGATGACCCCAAGTCCAGCAGTTCACCGTTGATCGTCGTGGCCGGCGGCAAACGGCAGTTGATTGTCTGGACTGGCTCGTCCGTGACTTCATTGAATCCCGCCACAGACGAAATCTACTGGAGAGAAATGATGGTAACGAGCAGCAACGATTCAGTCCCCACTCCGGTCGTTCAAAAAAACCGGCTGCTGATTTCCGGCTTGATGCTGGAATTAGACGCCCGCACGCCGACCGCCAAGGTGCTCTGGCCGGAATCGAGGGCCCCCTCGAAACGAATCTTGAGCAACACTTCGACGGCGATGATGCAGGGCGACTACGTGTACTCGGCGAAATCCAGCGGCGAACTGGTCTGTCTGGAGGCCGGCACCGGCAAACAGGTTTGGGGGACGACCAACGTGACGGAGCTTAAATTCGGCGCCAGCATCCACCTGACGCCCAACGGTGATGTCACGTTTCTTTTTACTGACGAAGGGAACTTGATCATAGCGCGACTCACTCCCGACGGTTACCACGAGCTCAGCCGTGTGCATCTGCTCAAACCCACCTCAGATTTAATGAAACGAAAGCTCGCGTGGGTGCCGCCGGTTTATGTGAATCGTTGCATCTTTGCCCGCAACGACGAGGAATTGATTTGCGCCTCCCTGGCGGCGAAGCGGTGAGAAGGAATAGTTGAAGTCTAAATGCTAAATTGTGAGGGCTAAAATGACTTTAGGATTTAACTTTGAGCGTTTAACCATTTCGCCATGACTGATCGACCGAAAGATTTGAAACCGAGAGCGAAGGCGGTGCGAGGCAGTTGATCCGGGAAGCGTAGGCCGCTGGCCTGCCGTGTTTGGCGGCCCGCCGAATACTCGGTGCGTAAAACCAAGCAGCACCGATTGGCTCGATCTCAAGTCAGAGGCCGGAAGTCGTCGCCGGGCCGGCGACGACTGCACGCGGGCCGCGTGCGCTCGCCATTCAATCGAATCGTTTCGTTTTTCGTTCCATCACGGCTGTTGGACTGAGATTCCCGCAGCGATCCACGGCGGTTACAGCAATCGCTTCGGTCATGAACTGGCTCAACAAGTAAGAAGTTTTAATCGCCGGAAAAACTTCAGTATTCCATTGACCGGTTTTTCTTTCCTGCACTACCCACAGCCAAACTTTGTTTGTCGTCGCGGCTTCCCAGGTGAGCGTTGCCGCACCGGTGCTGCCGTGGTTGATGATGTAAAGTTTTGGTTTGCCGAACCGCTGTTTGTCCAGCCAGGGCGAAGCCGGGACCAGCGCCGGCTGCACAAACAAATCATTTTGAAGCGTGCTCGCAAGCCGCCCGCGGTTCTCCATAAGACTCTTCATGTCCCAAACAATTTGACCCGAAGCGCCCGGTTGCCTGCGGGTCAGTCGAATCTGATTCACAATTTCGTCAGCGTTCCATTTGCCGCCGACTTTGGTTGCGTCTATGCCCGGCCATAGATGCCGTTTCTGGGAATTCTGGTCTGACCACCACTTTAACAACACAGGGTAACTTTGTTCAGTCTGTTGAATAGCCCAGTAAAGTTGCGGCGCAAAGTAATCCAGCCACCCATTGGCCAGCCATTTGCGCGAGTCCGCATAAAGCTCCGCGTACGCGTCCTTCCCACGAATCTGAGGAGGATTCTTTGGCCGCCATATACCAAAGGGGCTGACGCCGAATTTCACCCAGGGTTTAGTCGCTTTGATGGATTGATATACGCGCTGAATAAATGTGTTGACGTTTTCACGCCGCCATTCTTCGCGACTCAACTTTCCGTTGACACCGAATCGTCTCCAACTCGTGTCATCCGGAAAATCAGAACCGAGCGCGGAAGGGGTGTGCTCCGGGTAGAAATAATCGTCGAAGTGAACGCCGTCGATGTCGTATCGCTTCACCACATCCATCACGACGCGCAGCGAGTGCTCCTGAACCTCGCGTTCGCCCGGGTCGAGCCAGAGAAATTTTCCATATTGGCGGACCAGTTGCGGTTGTGTCCGGCTGATGTGCTTGTCAGAGACAGGCGATTTGGCTCCGGATTGGCGCGCGCGAAATGGATTGAACCAGGCATGCAGTTCAAGTCCGCGCTGGTGCGCTTCCGTCACCGCAAATTCCAACGGATCGTAATAAGGCGACGGCGGCTTGCCCATGGTGCCGGTGAGATATTCCGACCAGGGTTCGAGTTGCGAAGAGTAAAGCGCATCACACGCTGGCCGCACCTGGAGAATGATCGCATTCAAGTTGAGCCAAACCGCTCGGTTAAGCATCGCGATCAATTCCGCCTTTTGTTGCGCCGTGGACAGGCCGGGTTGCGATGGCCAATCAATGTTCGACACGCTGGCCACCCACGCGCCACGGAATTCGCGGGCTGGCTTTGGCGGCGCAACCGTCGAGGCTTCGTAGGTTGCGGCTGGCGTCGGCGAGGTCAGGCCGAGAGCCAGACTCATGACAGTGGCCACGAACGATTTATTTTTTCTCAATTTCACACTGGAATTCGGACGACGGCTGTGATAAGAGAAGTTCCATACGGCCTTTGTAAAGTTTTTCCGCCTGGCATTTTGAAACGGTTGAACTCGAACAAAGGTCGGTTCGCAGAAACAATTCGGGTTAGTAGGGTAGAACGGTGGGCACAAATCAAATCTCGGTTCCTCACCAATTAGTTGTGCTCCGACGGTGGCGTGCCCCTTTATATTGTGGTTTTTTACTTTACAGAGTGGAGCATTTCTGGTGTTTTAGTCAAACTTCGATTCAAATCATGTATTTAAAGAACTTAACAGTGTTGGGTTTCAAGTCCTTCGCGGACAAGACTTCGCTCAATTTTCAACCGGGTGTTACCGCGATTGTCGGTCCGAACGGGTGCGGCAAATCGAATGTTTCCGATGCCATTCGCTGGGTTCTGGGCGAACAATCGGCCAAGGCCTTGCGTGGCGGCGAGATGGCCGATGTGATTTTTTCCGGCACCGATGGTCGCAAAGCTCTTGGCATGGCGGAAGTGTCGCTGACCATCAGCGGCGTGGATGACGAACACCTGGTCGCCGCCGGCGTCGAGGTGGCTTACAACGAGGTGACATTGACGCGCCGGGTCTTTCGCGATGGCAACAGCGAGTATTTCATCAACAAGACTCCGTGCCGGTTGAAGGACGTTCAACAATTGTTCATGGGCACGGGCGTCGGACGCACCAGCTACAGCATCATGGCGCAGGGCCACATCACGCAGATTCTTTC
>PLJQ01000519.1:0-4017 GCA_003140275.1 Limisphaerales bacterium | reverse complement strand
CCCGCCGTTACAAACAACTCAATCTGGAGTTGCAACACCTCGACACTCAACTGGCGCGCCACCATTTTGACGTGCTGCAAGCGGAGATCAACGAGCGCCGGTTGGCGGTGGAGCAATTGCGGACGGAAATTGAAACCGGTTCGGAAAACGTTCTGCTGGGAGAAAATGAAATTGCCCGGCTGCGCGAAGAAGCGGCGGCGCTGGATCAGGAGATCAACCAGTCCCAACAGCGCGCTTTGGAATTGAAGGGTCAGATTGAAAAGCACGAAAGCCGCCTCCAGTTCAATCAGGAGCGGCTCCACGAATTGGAGGCGCAGAATGCCAAGGCGCTCAGCGACATCACCCAGGCCGATGAGCGCCGATTGGCGGGCGAACAGGAATTGGCCNNCTTCCGCGGCGGCGCTGGAAGCTCACCGCGCCGATTTGGACGCCAAACAGCAAATGTTGCAGGCCTTGGAAAGAGATTTGGAAGCGCGCGAGGAAACGCTGTGCGCGACCCAGGCCGAGGCGTTCGCAACGGCGCAACAATTGACCCGTGTTCGCAATGAAATCAATGCGCTCGATCTGCAAAAGCAGGGAAACGTCGTTCGCCTGGAGAAACTTTCGTCAGAGAAAATCCAACTGGAAGAGGAACGGGCGCGATTGGAAGCGCGGCTCCATGAATTCGCCGTGAATGTGGAAGCCGAAAAACTGGGCTGCCAAACCCATCGCGGCACCGTCGAAGAACGGCAGAAACGATTGCGTGAAATTGATCATGAATTGAGTGAAGCGGCGCTGCAACTGGATGATCACCTGCGTCAGCAGGCCGAGAAACGCACCCGCTTGAGCGTTTTGGAGCAATTACAGGAATCCCATGAGGGATTCAGCACCGGCGCGCTCGCCGCGCTTGAGCAGTCAAAGCCGGTGCTTGGCTCGCTGGCTGACAAGGTTCGCGTCCGCGACCAGTTTGTCACTGCGATTGAAACGGCGCTCGGTCACAATTTACAACTGGTGCTCACCGAACAAACCGAGGCGGCCAAACAAATCATTGCCGAACTTACGGCCAAGAAGAAGGGCCGTGCAAGCATCGCTCCGCTGGAGTTGCTGAGAGGTGAAACTCAGAACAACGGACATGACGGGCCTGCCCGGGCCGCCGATTTGCCGTCGCCTGAGGTTGCCCTGGATTCTCAACTCCCCATGCCCGCCATTAACGTGGTCGAAGCGGATCCTGCAGTCCGACCCCTGCTTGAGCGTCTGCTGGGTATGACCCGCATCGTGCCTGATCTTGCCGCCGCCACGGCTGCCTGGCGTGAAACCCACGGCGCATTTCACTATGTCACTCTGGACGGAGAGTTGTTGAGCCGTCACGGTGTTTACAGTGGCGGTTCTTCCAACGGCTCAGTCAAAACGCCCGCGTCCATTCTCGGCCGCAAAAACCAAATCGTGGAATTGCAATCGCAACTGGCGCAATTTCAAGAGCGGATCAACACCGCCAGCCGCCGGAAGGGAACGTTGCTGAGCGAGCAGACACAATTGCAGGCCGGCTTGCAGCAGGCGCAAACGGAGTTGCGCACGCAGGAGGTCGCGATCGCCACGCATCAGGGCGAATTCAACGCGCTGGAAAACTCTCAGCGCGTGTTGCACCAGAAAATCGACACGGTCGTTTATGAAATACAAAGTTTGTCCGAACACGAGCGGGAGGGGGCACAACGACGCGCAAGCCTTGCCGCGCAGATCGGCGAACACGAAAGCCAGGAACGGGTGCAGCAACAGCAACTGGCCGCATTGAATGCGGAAATGGATCGGTTGCGCCGGCAGCGGGATGAAGCCAACGCCGCGTTGACGGAGGCGCGGGTTGCCNNCCTTTGCCACGGATGAGCAGTTGTGCGCCTCGTTTCGCGCCCAGCAAAAACCGCTGACCGGGCGCATCGAAGAATTGAAGCAACTGGTGCAACAGCGCCGCAGCGAGGTTTCCTCCTTTATCAATCGTAAAGCACAGGCGGAAGCCGAAATGGAGGATTCCCGCCGGCAAATCGAGTCATTGCAGCAAGAACGCGAACAAGTCAACGCGCACACCGCGGAGCTGCTCAGCCAACGTGAGTCGGGGGAGGGCGGCATTGCAACGCGCGAAGACAATTTACGCGAACAACGCCGGCGCTTGACCGACCTGCAGCAAAGGCGCGGCGCACTGGACGTCGAACTGGCGCAGAAGAATATGTCGGTGCAAAATCTGCGCGACCGCATCCAGCAGCAATACCATTTCAACCTCGACGAGGTGCGCAGCGAATGTATTACCATCACCTTTGCGGACGAAGGTCCGGCCAAGGTGCAAACCCTCACGCCGGAAGAGATGGCGGCAAGCGGCGTTTCGACGGATTGGAACGCCGTGACGGATCAGGTGACGGCCTTGCATAAGCGCGTTGAAGAAATCGGCCCGGTGAATCTTGTTGCCATTGAGGAATACGAAGAGACCGAGCAACGCTTCGAATTCCTGACCAAACAAAACGATGATCTGGTCAAGGCCAGGGAGCAATTGATGGAAGTGATCAATCGCATCAACGTGCAGACCAAGGAAATGTTCACCGACACATTTCATAAAGTCCGCGACAACTTCCGAAGCATGTTCACCGAGGTGTTCGGTGGCGGCAAGGCGGACCTCATTCTCGTGAATGAAGGTGACGTGTTGGAAAGCGGCATCGACATCGTGGCCCGTCCGCCCGGCAAACAACTGCAAACGATTTCGCTGTTGTCCGGCGGTGAGCAGACCATGACGGCGGTGGCGCTCTTGTTCGCGATTTACCAGGTCAAGCCCAGTCCCTTCTGTGTGCTGGATGAATTGGACGCGCCGCTGGATGAATCGAACATCAACCGGTTCGTTCGCATGTTGCAACGATTCCTGGTTCACTCACAATTCGTCATCATCACGCATAACAAACGCACCATCGGGATGGCCGATGTCCTCTACGGCGTGACGATGGAAGAGCAGGGGATCAGCAAGATCGTCAGTGTGAAATTCCACAAGGCCGAGGAGCTGGCGACGGATCATACCCCGGTGTCATTGGAACGTCCGACACCGGGAACTTCGGTTGAAGAGGAAGAAGACGAGCCCCACAAACAGGAAGAAACCTTGGAAATTGTCATGGCCAAATAGCGCGGACTCTTCGCCCGCAACCAGAGTCCATGCAATAAATGTTCGTTTGATCGGGCACAAGACACCGACGCAAATTGCCAACCAAACATTGGACTGGCGGGGCAGGGCGGTTGCCAACCCTTCGAGCGGAGATTTCCCTTTTGCTTCATTGCGCTCGTCGGTATCTTCTCGCAACTGTATTCCGGGTAAAATTCAGTTTAAGATTAAGATGACGATTGAGAGTCAGCTTGAATGGACGCACCGCACATAAGAAATTTTAGCATTATCGCCCACATCGACCATGGGAAAACGACGCTTTCGGACCGGCTGTTGCATCGCACCGGCACCATTTCCACTCGCGACATGGAAGATCAATTGCTCGATTCGATGGATTTGGAACGCGAGCGTGGCATCACGATCAAAGCCCATCCAGTCACGATGCTTTACACGGCCAAGAACGGCGAGATCTACGAGTTGAACCTGATCGACACACCGGGCCACGTTGATTTTTCGTATGAAGTTTCGCGCAGCTTAAGCGCCTGCGAAGGGGCGCTGCTCATCATTGACGCGGCGCAGGGTGTCGAGGCTCAGACAGTCGCCAACGTGCATCTGGCCATGAAACAAAACCTGGCCATCATTCCGGTCATTAACAAAATCGACCTGCCACATGCCGACGTGGCGCTGACCAAGACGCAGTTGGAAGATATTCTGGCCATTCCGGCGGACACGGCCATCCTCGCCAGCGCCAAGGAAGGGATCGGCATTGACGACATTCTCGAGGCCATTGTCGCCCGCGTGCCGGCGCCCAAACCGACCGGCGCGCCGTCGTTGCAGGCATTGGGCTTTGATTCCTACTTCGACACTTACAAGGGGGTAGTGACGCATGTGCGCGTGTTCAATGGCGAGTT
>PLJQ01000405.1 GCA_003140275.1 Limisphaerales bacterium | reverse complement strand
GGAGGGATTAAATCAGCGTTTCCCTAGGGCGGCAGTTTCCGGTTGCGTCCCCGGGGTTCGAACCACTGGTGTTGACCTCCCGCCGTTAAGCATTATTTTGCACGGCGGATGTCATTTCTCGCACGCTACAAATTACTCGCCGGGTTGGCGGCCGCTGCGCTGTGGCAGATGACTGGATCGAGAATGGTCGCTTTGGACAACGGCGTTGATCCAGCCAACCTTGGCAAGGGCGATTGGATTTATTCCTTGTCCCAGGCCACCCGTCAACTGGGTGGCAACGTGGCGAGCGTGCATGACCTCGCCAGTTTGATGGCTTACGAAAAAAGCCAGGGAATGAATTTTATCGTCGTCAAAGCCGGTGAAGGCGACGGCGATTTTCCTTTGGCGGCAGCCCCCCAGTTTACGCGCAACCTGGTTGTTCAGGCTCACGCTGCCGGTTTGAAAATATTCGGCTACACCCGTTCCTATGGCACCAACATTCCGGGGGAAATCAGCCTGGGCATCAAGGTCAATAATCTCGGCGCTGACGGCTTTGTCATCGACGCGGAGGTCGAATGGGAAAGTTCCCGGCTCGGAACGAATGGCCCGGCGCGCGCTTTGCAATTGTGTCGGGGCATCAAGGCCGCACATCCCAATAGATTTTTGGGCCACGCTCCATTGCCGATCATCGGCAACCACAGATCATTTCCTTACCCGGAATTCGGCCTCCATTGCGACGCCGTCATGCCTCAGGATTATTGGAAGATCATGGGAGTCACGCCGGCCTACATGGTCGGTTGGATGAACACTGAATGGCGCATCTGGCAGAACTCGCTCACCGGTAATTATACCAATGCGATTAAACCGCTCTCACCGATCGGGCAGGGCTGGAGCCCGTCCACCAAAGAAATTACCACGGGTTTGGAAATCACCAAGTTCGTCCGCGCCTTAAAAAAAGACGCCAACCCGGTTACGACAGGCGGTTACAAAGGTGTGAGCTTTTGGCGGGCCGGCGCGCATAATTCTGACACTTGGAATGCCATCGGGTCTGCAAGCATCGGCGACCCCAACACCAATCCTCCTGTGATTCTCGATGTTACCGTCGGCAATATCGCCGACACTTCCGCGATCATTTCATGGAACACGGATGCCAGTTCCGACAGCGTGGTTGAATACGGAACAGCGACAAGCTACAGCATTTCCATAACCACTGCGTCATTGGATTACGCCCATTCGATCAACCTGACCGGCTTGAGCGCTTCGACTACCTATCATTACCGGGTCAAATCCAGGAACACTTCCACAAGACAAACAGTATCCGGTGATTTTAGCTTTCTGACCAATCCAACGGGGGTCGTCACCGACCTCATTATCGACAATACGAACGCGACCGTGATCGGTAGTTGGTTCACGGGCCATTCTGCCCGCAATAAATTCGGCCCGGACTATCGCATTAAAAGTCAGGGCAGCGGAGCGTCCTATTTGCAATACACTCCGAACTTCGCGGTCGCCGGAAACTATCAGGTTTACGAGTGGCATCCCGAGGGCAGAAACCGGGCCGCCAACACGCCATTTGTCATCACATATTTTGGCGGAACTGCGACCAATCGTGTGAACGCACAGTTCGACGGAGGCCAGTGGAATTTGCTCGGTACGTTCCCTTTTTCAGCCGGTTCGGCTGGCAATGTGAGGATCAGAGACGATTCTTCAGGTGCCTTTTCAAATCAAATCGTGGCCGACGCCATCAAATTCACCTACGTCTCGTCCGCCGCGCCGCCGGGCATTGTCACGCAACCGCAAAACCAGACTCTGAACCGGGGTGACATTGCCGCCTTCACCCTGACTGCCAGCGGCGCGGCACCGCTCAGTTACCAGTGGCGGTTTAACGGAACAAACATTCCCGGGGCAACCAACAGCAGCTATACGCTGACTAACGTTCGGACCAATGACTCAGGGAATTACTCGGTAACGGTTACGAATCTGGCGGGAAATATCGCCAGTTCCAACGCCACCCTGACCGTCAACCTGCCTCAGCCGGAACAATGCGATTAGATGGGGAGCGCACGCGGGTCGCCCGCATACGGTTGTCGCCGGTCCGGCGACGACTTCCGGCCTCTGACTGGCGATCGAACCAAACGGTGCAGATTGGTTTTACGCATGAAGTGTTCGGCGGGCCGGTGGCCGGCGCTCTCCGGATCCGTTGCATCGTTTCGTAGCCTGCTCATATCGATTCGAACAATTACCTGCCCGACTGCCGCGCAATAATTTTTTGAGTCAACCCGGTACCGCACGGTGCATAATTCTGAGGCTTTGGTTTTCTGAGAAGCCGCTTCACAACCCGGCATATTTTGAGAACACTGAGTTTCAGAAATATGACTTTGAAACAATTGACCCGCTTTGCGTCCGGCTGCTTGCTGGCCAGTCTAAGTTCCAATCTTTTCTCCGCTGAAATCATTGAGACTGACGTTTGCGTCTATGGCGGCGTCGCCGGTGGTGTGGTCGCGGCGGTGCAGGCGGCGCGCATGGGTAAAACCGTGGCGCTGGCGGAGTCCGGCAGTCATTTGGGCGGGATGACTTCGGGCGGACTGGGCGCGACCGACATCGGCAACAAGGCGGCCATCGGCGGGATCGCGCGCGAGTTTTATCAGCGTGTCGCGCAGCACTACGCGCAGGAACGCGCCTGGCAATTTGAAAAGCGCGAAGCATACTTCGAGCAGCGCGGCGGACGCTCGTCTCTCGCCGGGTTGAAGTCACCCGGCGCCACGATGTGGACCTTCGAGCCGCATGTAGCCGAAGATATTCTTTTCCGAATGATCAACGAAGCCAAAGTCCCGGTTTACTTCCAGCAGCGCCTTGCCGTGGTGAAAAAGGACGGCCCGCAGATCATCGAAATCGTGATGGAGAGTGGCAAAGCGTTTCGCGCGAAGATGTTCATCGATGCGACCTACGAAGGCGATTTGATGGCAAAAGCGGGAGTCAGTTTCACGGTCGGGCGCGAGGCCAACGCCCAGCACAACGAGACGATCAATGGCATCCGCGCCGTGACTCCGAAACACCAGTTCACTGTAAAGGTCGATCCCTATGTGAAGCCCGGCGACCCGGGCAGTGGTTTGCTTCCGTTCATCCAAACTGGCAATGGCGGTCAACCCGGTGACGGCGACCGTTGCGTGCAGGCTTACAACTTCCGTCTCTGTTACACGAAGAACCCGTCCAATCGCCTCCCGCACACGCCACCGGAGAAATATGACGCGGCCAGATACGAACTGCTCGCGCGCTACCTCGAAGCAATCGTCGCGGCGGGTCGGACACCGAAGCTCAATGAGTTCTGGAATCCCGTCCCAATGCCCAATGGCAAAACCGACATCAACAACAACGGCGGTTTCTCCACCGATTTCATCGGCATGAACTACGATTACCCAAATGCCGACTACCCCACGCGCACGAAGATTTGGCAGGCGCACGCGGATTACATTTGCGGCTTCGTCTATTTCCTCGCCACCAGTCCGCGCGTACCGCAGAACCTGCGCCAGGAAATGCAGGAATGGGGACCGGCCAGGGACGAGTTTCCCGACTCGGACCATTGGCCGCATCAACTCTACGTGCGCGAAGCGCGTCGTATGGTTTCGGATTATGTGATGACTGAGCACAACTGTCGTGGAGCAACCAGGGTGGAAGATTCCGTCGGTCTCGGCGCATACGGCATGGACTCGCACAACTGCCGGCGCATCGTGAAAAATGGTCACGTGGAAAATGAGGGCGACGTGCAGGTCGGCGGCTTTCCACCCTACCCCGTTGCCTACCGCTCTATCGTGCCGAAAGCCGGCGAGTGCGAAAACTTGTTGGTGCCCGTTTGTTTGTCAGCCACGCACATTGCTTATGGTTCGATCCGCATGGAGCCGGTCTTCATGGTGCTGGGCCAATCGGCAGCCACCGCCGCCTGCCTGGCCATCGACGGGAAAACTCCGGTGCAAAAGGTGGGCGTCAGCAAACTGCAAGCGAAACTTCTCGCTGACAAACAAATCTTGGAATGGAAAGGCAAATCGCCCGGCTCTGCGTCTCCTCGGTGAATTGTATTCCTAACTACTATGGTAAATGCTAGCGCTTTTTCGACAAAGATTTCGAGGCTGCACTTTTTTTCTTCCTCTCCCCACGAAACAGGAGAGTGGAGAGGACCGAGGAGGGTTGCGGCAACGCCAAGCGCGAAAAGCTCATCTCTTCCCCGGCCCCGCGACCATTTAGTTAATGACGAACGAACGCCCTCACCCCAGCCCTCTCCCCCAGGAGAGGGGGAAGCTTCGCTGGCCCTCAGCAAATCCCGGTGGTCTCTTGCCTTTGCCGCTCCGCACTGTTCAAGCGCGGCCAACCAGGAGCTCCCTCTCCTTGGGTTCACCGCCATTTAGTTTAG
>PLJQ01000123.1 GCA_003140275.1 Limisphaerales bacterium | reverse complement strand
GTCCTGGTCTGGGGAATTCTCGGCGCGCTCGTCATGCGCGGGATGATGATCTGGTTGGGCGTGACGCTGATCCGCCAATTCGACTGGGTGCTTTATGTCTTCGGCGCGTTCCTCGTTTTTGCCGGCGCAAAAATGTTTTTCTCCAAACAGGAAATGGTGCAGCCGGAAAAAAACCTCGTGCTGCGGCTTGTGCGGAAAGTCTTTCCCGTCGCGCCGGTTTTCGACGGCCAGAAGTTTTTCACGCGGTTCAATGGGAGGTTCGCCCTCACTCCGCTGGCGCTGGTGCTGCTCCTCGTGGAAACCACCGATCTGATTTTCGCCGTGGATTCCATCCCAGCCATCTTCGCCGTCACGCAAAAACCGTTCATCGTTTTCACCTCGAATGTTTTTGCCATTCTCGGCCTGCGCTCGCTTTATTTCGTATTGGCGGGGGCGATTGATTATTTCCGTTATCTCAAGATCGGCCTCTCGATTGTGCTGGTGTTCATGGGCGCCAAAATGCTGGCAGAAATCTGGGGTCACACCCTGTCGACCTTGCTTTCGTTGGCAATTGTGGCCGGAATCATTTTGGTGTCCATTCTGGCGTCGCTGTTCAAAGCCAAACACAAAACTCACGGAAACAAACACACATCCAAGGATTGACGAACCCGGCCAAGATGCCGGGAGCCGACCGACTTAAACGCAATGAGATTTCGCTGGTCATTGGCACTGCCGCAACCGCTGCTGGCTGAGCAGTTGACGTCTGAATTGAAGATTTCCCGGCTGCTCGCACAATGCCTGCTCAATCGCGGACTCAGCGAACCGGCCTTGATTGAAAACTTTCTGCGACCGCGACTGAAACAACTCGCAGATCCATTCCTGCTGCCGAACATGGAGGCGGCAGTGACGCGCCTGTTCCTGGCCCGCGACCGTGCCGAACCGCTCGTCATTTTTGGCGACTACGACGTGGACGGCGTCACATCGACTGCGCTGCTAATCGAAGTACTACAAACGCTGGGATGGACCGTTCACCATTATCTTCCCCATCGCATGGACGAAGGCTACGGCTTGAGTCAGGAAAGCGTTGAAAATTGCCTCAAAAGATTTTCCGTCACACTTCTGCTCGCAGTGGATTGCGGTTCGACGGCGGTGCAGACTATTGACTGGTTGCGCCAAAGCGGCATTGACGTGCTTGTGCTCGATCATCATCAAGTCTCCTCACCCGCGCCCGCCGCCACCGCGCTCGTCAATCCGCAGCTTGGCATCCAGCCTTCAAGCCGTCCTGCGTTCACTGAACTCTGTTCCGTCGGCCTCGCTTTCAAACTTGCTCATGCCCTCGTCAAGCGTGGGCGCGAACTGGGTCTGTCGGCGGCTCAGGATTTTGATCTGCGTCCGTTGCTCGACCTCGTCGCGCTTGGCACCATTGCGGACATTGTTCCGTTGGTGGGGGAAAATCGCATTCTTGTGTCGATTGGTCTGGAACGGCTGAATACGACTCGACGTCCCGGTTTGCTCGCTTTGAAAAGGGTGACGCAGTCCCCCGTGCAACTCAGCACCTACGAAGTCGGTTTTCAAATTGCGCCGCGCTTGAATGCCGCCGGCCGTTTGGAAAATGCCGAGCAAGCGTTGCATCTGCTCATGGCGCGCGACCTGGCCGAAGCCATGCCCTTGGCGCAGAATCTTGACGCGCATAATCGGGAACGGCAGAAAATCGAGCGCAGCATTACCGACGAAGTTATCGGCGCCGTGCGCGCCCGGTTTAATCCGCAAACCGATTTCGTAATCGTTGAGGGTCAATTGCTCTGGCACATCGGGGTGGTGGGGATTGTGGCGTCGCGCGTGTTGCAACAGTTTTATCGACCCACGATTATTGTGGGCGGCGAGGGTGACCAATGGCGTGGTTCGGGGCGCAGCATCGAAGGATTTGATCTGGCGTCGGCGCTGCGCGAGTGCGACGACCTGCTGGTGCGGCACGGGGGGCACGCGATGGCGGCGGGACTGACAGTTCAACCGGACAAATTGGACGCTTTGCGGCTTCGACTAAATGATCTGGCACGCCGCGCGCTCAAGCCGGAACAATTGCAACCGGCCTTGCGGCTTGATGCGGAAATTTCAATGGCCGATTTAACTTTGGAACGGCTGACCGAGCTCAACCAACTGAAACCGATGGGGCAGGGGAATCCCGCCGTTCAACTAACCGCCCGCCATCTTACGCACCAACGCCCCCTGCAAAAAATGGGCGCGGACAAACAACACGTGAAACTTTGGATCACCGATGGTATTGGGACGCATGAAGCGGTCTGGTGGGGGGGTGGCAACGAGTCGCTACCGGTCGGCCAATTCGATCTCGCCTTCGCGCCGCAGATCAATGAGTACAACGGACGCTGCGCAGTCCAGTTGAAGGTTTTGGACTGGCGACCGGCGTGATGGCGGACTAATACTCGACGCACACTGTTTCTCCCGGTAAAAGAGCACCATGGTTTCCGCCATTATCGTAGCCGCAGGCAAAGGGGTTCGCATGGGGTTGAACACCGACAAGTTGTTTTTGGAAGTGGCCGGGCGTCCCGTCGTGGTTCATACTTGGCAGCGGTTTGCCGAGGCGAAGTGTATTGATGAAATCGTGCTCGTCATTCGCGAAGGGATGCAATCAACGTTCACCGATTTTGCGGTGAGATTTGATTTATCAAAACCCCATAAACTCGTGGTGGGTGGCGCGGAACGCCAGGACTCGGTTTGGAACGGTTTGCAGGCGTTGTCGTCAGGGACGGCGATTGTCGCCATTCAAGATGCCGCGCGTCCATGCACTGATGAAGCGGTGATTGCGGCGACGATTCAAGCTGCCCGCGAAATCGGCGCGGCGGTGGCCGCTCAACCGATGACTGACACGATCAAGGAATCGGCTGATGGCAAGTTAGTGATGCGCACGCTGGATCGCGCCCGCCTTTGGACGGTCCAAACGCCACAGACGTTTCGTGTGGAAGTAATCCGCCGCGCGCTGTCCGCCGTGCGTGAAAAGGGACTACGAGTCACTGATGATACGGCGGCTTGTGAGTTGATCGGTCAGCCGGTCAAACTTGTGGCAGGCGCACGCCCCAATCCAAAAGTGACGGTGCCGGAAGATTTGCCTTTCATTGATCTTTTGTTGAAGCGTTTAATCTGACCCAGCTTGCAGATAAACAACTCAAAATCGCAGACCATCCTTGCCAATTGCCGGTTCCGGACTTATGGTCTGCCAGAAGTAAATTTCAACTGATATGAAAAGACGCATTTTATACGGGCTGCTGATGGTGGCGCTGGGGCTGAATCTTCTGGTGGGTGCGCGGATCTATTTTTATTCCGCGCAAGCAGCGGACAGGGATTCGGCCTATCCGAGCTTGGAGCTTTTTTCCTTCGTGATGGAACGAGTGCGCAAGGATTATGTCGATGGCGGCAAGATCACGTATCAGGAATTGGTCTATGGCGCGCTCAAAGGAATGATCAACACGCTGGATCCGCACAGCGAATTCATGGATCCGGAAAAATACAAGGAATTGCAAAACGACACGCAAGGCGCGTTTGGTGGTTTGGGCATCGTGATCTCCATGCGGGACAATTTCGTGACGGTGGTCGCGCCAATGGATGACACCCCCGGTTTTCGCGCCGGCATTTTGACGGGCGATCGCATCATCAAGATCGACGGCAAGAGCGCGGAAAAAATGAGTCTGCCGGATGCGGTCAAAACCTTGCGCGGCGAGCCGGACACAGAAGTGAGCGTGACCATTCTGCGGCCTTCTTCCGGCAAGATTTCCGAGCTGAAACTGAAACGGGCGATCATCAAGGTGGACATGGTCAAGGACCTCAATGGCAAACGCGAATTCCCGCTCGGCGAGAACAAAATTGGTTACATTCGCCTCGTGCAATTCGGAGAAAAGACCAGTGAAGACCTCGAAGGAGCGTTGAAAAAACTCAAGAAGCAAGGAATGGAATCGTTGATTCTCGATTTGCGGGGCAACCCCGGCGGCTTGCTCGATCAAGCGGTCGCCGTGTGTGAAAAATTCCTGCCGCGCGGGGAACTGGTGGTGACCACGGAAGGACGCAACGCCGCTCAGACCTCCTTTCGCTACGCCACGGGTCGTGGGGACGAACTGCATAACATGCCGATTGTAATTCTGGTTAACTTGGGCAGCGCGAGCGCGTCGGAAATTGTGGCCGGTTGTTTGCAGGACTTGAAACGCGCCGTAATTCTCGGAGAAAAATCTTTTGGTAAAGGCTCGGTGCAAAGCATTTTGCCGTTGCAGGACGGTTCGGCGTTGCGACTTACCACTGCCAAATATTACACTCCCAGCCATAAAGTTATCCACGAGGAAGGGATTACGCCGGACATAATCGTGCCCATGTCGGAGGATGAGGAGCGCGATGTGGCGGCGAAGCGATCTCCGGGTGGCATTGAATTCTTGGAGGAAAAGGACCGTGAGCGGGTCAAAAATTCCCGCGACGTTCAGTTTGATCGCGCGATGGATTTGCTAAAGGGAATCACGCTCTACACCCATCGTACTTCCGCCGAAGACCAGGCGACGAAGAAGGCCGCGGAAAAAATCGCGGTCAAATAGATATCGAAGTTCGAGCGGCGGATTTTGAAATTTAAGTGTTGCCAGGCCGACGGGTTGTTTTCACTCGTTGCGCGCAATTCGCTGTTTACCGTTTGCATGACCTTGCTTGCCGTCGAAACCTCCTGTGACGAAACCAGTGTGGCGCTGGTGCGAAACGGGCGGGTGCTAACCAATCTGGTTTCGTCGCAAGTCCAACTTCACGCTGAATATGGTGGCGTTGTACCTGAGTTGGCGGCGCGTGAGCATCTGCGTAATTTGATGCCGGTCGCACAAGCTGCTTTGCGCGCTGCGAGCGTGACGCCGGACCAATTGGAAGCAGTCGCCTCAACCCAAGGTCCTGGCTTGCCCAACGCCCTGATGATCGGGTTTAAGGCAACGCAAGCGATGGCCTTCGCGTTACGGAGGCCGTTCCTCGGCATTCACCATCACGAGGCACATCTGTATTCGCCCTGGATTACGGGCGANNCCGCCGATAGCTGACTTTGAATCATTTCAGTCGAATGTTTCGCTGATCGTCAGCGGTGGCCACACGATGCTTGTGCATGTTCCGGCTGAACTCCAGCATCGTCTCTTGGGTGCGACGGTGGACGACGCCGCCGGCGAATGTTTTGACAAGGTTGCCAAGCTGATTGGTCTGCCTTACCCCGGCGGGCCGGAAATTGACCGGTTGGCGGAGCAGGGAAATCCAAGGGCGCATTCCTTTCCACGACCGATGATGAACGATGCGAACGATGATTTCAGTTTCAGCGGTTTGAAAACGTCGGTGCGCTATTTTTTGCGCGATCGCCCCGAATTGCTGAACGATGGGCGGCGACTGCGTGACCTCTGCGCCAGTGTTCAGGCCGCCATCGTGGACGTGCTCGTCACAAAAACCATCAAAGCCGCACGGCGACTTGGCGTCCAATGCGTCACCGCTTCCGGTGGCGTAACATGCAATCGTGCATTGCGAAATGAATTGGAGACAGCGTGTCGGCGGGGAGGTCTTATTCTGCGTCTGGCGGGAAAAAAACTTTGCACTGACAACGCAGCGATGATCGGCATTCTGGCCGAGCGAAAACTGTTGAGAGGCGTGCCAGCTACTTTGTTGGATGCGGATATTTCGCCGGGTTGGGCAATACCTTGAATGCGGCCCGATTGGGGTGCTCCTCCTGACCGCGTTCCTTGTTCCGAAAAATCTTCTCCAAGTTTGCCGCCTTTGAGGGTATGTTCTGGAACGTGGCCGTGCGCAAATCCATATTAAGTTTGGCATTGATTCTCGGGGTTCCCGTGCTGTTAATCGGCGTCGTTCATTACAGCCTCAAAAGGGAGCCAACATTCCAGGCGGATGTCAAACCGCTCCTGAGCAGGTATTGCTATGAGTGCCACGGGGAGAAAAAGAAGAAGGGCGATCTCTCATTGCAAGCTTTTCAGGACGAAGCCGCGGTGCTAAAAGCCCCGAAAGTTTGGGAAACAGTTCTCCACCACGTCCGGACTCATGAAATGCCGCCGGAAAAAAGACCTCAGCCAACCCAGGCGCAGAGAGATTTGATCGCCAAATGGATCGAAGTCGAAGTTTTCAAGTGCGACTGCGAACATTCTGATCCCGGTCGCGTCACCCTGCGGCGCCTCAACCGGGTCGAATACAACAATACCATCCGCGATCTTGTGGGCGTCGATTTTCAACCGGCGGAAGGCTTTCCCGCGGATGATGTGGGCTACGGCTTCGACAACATCGGCGACGTACTTTCGCTGCCTCCCATCCTTCTGGAAAAGTATCTGGCGGCGGCGGAGCACATTCTCGATGCGGCCATCGTGATCGATTTTTCCACCAACGGTCCGGTTAAGAGATTTGCCGCCGGAAACTTGGAATCAACGGCGCCGGGCGACGTTTATGGGAAGGGCGCGCGAATCCTGACCCGCGAGGGTGAGGTTCTGACTCGATTCCGATTTCCCAAGGACGGGGAATACAGTCTGCGCGCGCGCGCCTTTGGGCAACAGGCTGGACCGGACCCGGCACGCATGGAATTCCGTCTCAATGGCAAAGCCATCAAAGTGTTTGATGTCAAGGCGGTGGAGAGCGCGCCACAGATTTATGAAATTCGCGTTCCGGTTCAATCCGGGGAACAAAAACTCGCGGCGGCTTACATCAATAACTACGTCAAACCAGACGACCCGAATCCCGAGAACCGCGACCGCAATCTGATTATTGATTACTTGGAAGTGGTCGGCCCCCCCGGGCCGCCAGTGCTGCCGGAAACGCACAAGCGCATCTTCATTCGTCAACCGACACCGACAACAAAACTGGCCTGCGCCCAGGAGATCATCGGCGATTTTGCCAGACGCGCCTTTCGCCGTCCGGTCTCAACTAACGAGTTGAATCGCCTGGTCAAATTCGTTGAACTGGCCGACCGGCAGGGCGAAAGTTTTGAAAATGGAATCAAACTG
>PLJQ01000492.1 GCA_003140275.1 Limisphaerales bacterium | reverse complement strand
GGTGGATCGGGAGGATTAGGCGGATCAGGTGGGTCCGGCGGATCGGGTGGATCGGGCGGGTCGGGTGGATTTGGGCCGGGACCTCCGTTGGGATCAGGACCGCCGACATCTCCTTTGCCCCAAACATTCGCCCCTTCGGTGACATCCACAGCGCGCCATCCGGGGGGCAGATTTCCCGAGGGGATCAGGAAATACCCGCTGGCTTCGCTGTCGAGGGCCGATTGAGTTGCCCAAACATCGTTGCGAAAAGTGGGGTCCTGGAGCAAAAAGCGGTCGCCATCCTGGCGGATAATGGCGGCGTAATGCCCCACCTTCCAATGAATGACCGAGGGAACCACAATCGCCGCGCCGGCGCTGCGGAAAGCCATTTGATAATCGAGCCCGACCTCGCGCGAGAGTTCGGCTACTTGCGGCAAAGAAAAACCGTTTTGACTGGAAGCCGATTTGTGAATGGTACGGGTGGCGGAACCCGCATTTTTTAGATCGAAGGCCATCTTGATTCGGTACAAGGCGAGCGGACCGCAGCGGAAAGCGATTTCGGGACGCTCTTTCATGCTCCAAAGTCCATTGCGAGCATTGGAGATCCGCTCAGTGGCCGGCCCGGTAAAAACTCGGCCCTCGAACGAATTCAGAAGCGGTTCCAGGTCGGTCATGCGCCCGAGCCGGGCATACATGCGGGCCAATTCACCGCCGGCGCGATCGGCGATGGCTTTGGCGCGCGGCTGCGTCGCGTCTTTTGCCAGGGACCAGGCCTTCTTCCAGGCTTCCAGCGCGAGGGTATAATGGGCGGTATTGTAATATTCCAGCCCAAGGTCAGTCAGAAGCGCGGCGCCCCATGGGGATTGCGGATGTTGCTCCAGGAAATCCGCAAGGCTGAAAAACTCATCCGGACCAGAGCGCTGGGAATAAGCCAGCAGAGCTCGCGCGAGCGCAGCGTTTTCCGAGGCGGTAGGCACACCGCCGACCGGCACGAGCGGTTCCTCGAACAAGTGAGCGCGAAAGAAGTCTTGCGCGGAGGGATTTGTGGGAAACTCGATCCCCGCCCTGGGCGGCTGGACTTTTGGAACAGTGCGATTTGGCGTGCTGGAAAAACCGGTGGTTGAAGATTTTTCCGCTTTACCCGCGTTCAAAGGCACCGCCGCGCCGAGGAGTGCCGCGAGAAAAACCGGGAGAAAGAAAAGAGGAATGGAGTCGCTTGCTTTCGTTCGCATAACCACAATAAAGCTTTGTTCGGGGTAGTGTCCCATCAGATTTTTGAAAGTCAAGCGTTGAGCAATTCTGCGATTGTCCAAACATGATCTGCCAGACCGCAAGCCATCGCTGGCGTTTGTTTGACTGCGCTGTGAACGCGGCAGAAATTGAAGTGCGCGATGAACAAGGCAACGGAATGTTTGAGGTTTGCGAGCTTCTTTGAATAACCAAGCGTCAGGCGTGTAAAACGTCGATTGAACAGGCGCACGGAAAGGTTAGTGCGTTCGACATAGCTGGTGCTGACGTGTTCCTTTTCTGACCTTGTCGCTGGTGTTTGATCTGAGCGCGAATTCAATAAAAGTTGATCGATATGTCGGCGGAAAAAATGGCGAAAAAAGTGCCAGCAAAAGTGCCAGCAGATACCGTTTGGTAGGGGTTAAATGGAGTTAAGAAAAGTCGGCTGGGGTTATGCTTGAGATAAAACGTAACAGCCTTATAGTCAATACATCAGCGATGCCATAGGCAGTTGATTTCGAGTGGCTTGTGGAAGGCGGGATGCGTTCGATTCCGACCCTCGCCTCCAATGGCTTACGCATATTTCAGTTTTTTGAGGTAGTTGAAAACCAACCCTCGCCTTTGCTGGAAATTCCGTGGAAATGCCACGAAAAGCAATGTCCGATCGATCAGGGATTTCTTGCTGCCCCGGCGGGGGTCGGATTAGCAGTCAACGCTCCGATACCACCGCTTCCGAGTCTGATTTATAAATTCGCCAGGCACATGGGGCCACATTGAATGTAAAAGGATCCACCAGCCACAATCTTGTTGCGAACGAGACGCTCTACCAACTGAGCTACGACCCCGCACCAATCACCCGAAAGATTTCCCGGACGCTGCGAGATTGCAAGCCGGACTTTTTCATCAAAATCCTTTTCCGAAAAAATTGTGTCTCTCGTTACTGCGAACTGCTTTAGAAATCACACTGGCTAAAGACGAAGAAATTTGTTGTTCGAATGATTTGATCGATTCTCCACCAGCGACAGAACCGACATAAAAAGCAACGGAACCAATCCAGATGGAAGAATTCCATGTGAATCGCGCAGTTTGCTGCGGGAGGGCATTGTTCTGCGTATCCAAGTGTCAGTGATCTCGCCGCGCAAATCCTGCGGACGCCTCACCACCGGGCGCGTAAATTGCACTAGATTGGACAACCAAAGTTGAGATTTGGGGGCAAGATTCGTCGAAAGTTGGCCAAGAAAAGGTGAGACGCATTCGCTGACCTTGGTACAATCCAAAAGAAACTAGTCGTGCATGATGGCGACTAATCGGGCGCGGAGTTATGAACACATCTTCGAGGGTAAACTTGTGAAAGACTTGGCTCGTAGATTGGGGAATCTCTCTCAGTGGAGTATTACAACCTGCCAGTTCTATTGGGCGGGCTCACTGAGCAACACGCCGAAGCGGGCCGGGTCTATATTCACCTGCACCGCGCCCATTGGTGCGCGTTGATGTTGTTATGAGTATTCTGTCCAATTCAATGTGGTTGCATCCGCTCGGCTGCATCACTCAGCATCGCTTTGCCCACTTCTGCGGGAAGTGTTCAATCCTAACTGTTCTATGCCGGCTGGCAACGGCACCGCTTTTCGCGGCAACAATTTCAGCCGTGAATGTTGTGGGGACCAATGTGGTTTTCACCGGCGTTGGTGCCACTGCCGGGGCGACATATTACGTGATGTCCACCACCAATCTAATGCTTTCTCCCATCGGGCTGTGGTCGCGCTCGGGGTCGAATGTCATTGCGGCGGACGGTCGCTTCACAAATGGGCTGCCGCTGGATCCGACGCGCTCCAAATGTTTTGCCGTAGTGGCAACGCTTCCGTTGAAGAATTCCTCCCTGGTCGCGGCCTACTCTTTTGATGAAAGCGCGGGCGCCACTCTGGCCGACGTTTCGGGCAATGGCCACACGGGCACGATAGCAGACGGGGGCTGGACGACGGACGGGCGGTTCGGCAGTGCGCTCGTGTTCAATGGGGTCAGTTCGCTGGTGACCATACCCGATGCAGCGTCACTGCGGTTGACGAACGGCCTGACGTTGGAAGCATGGGTGCGCCCTTCGTTGATCAACGACTCATGGCGGGATGTGATATACAAAGGGGATGACAACTATTTCCTGGAGGCTGATTCTACCAGCGCATCGGAGCCGGCTGCAGGCGGAACCTTCGGCGGTGCGGATGTGCAGGCGTTCGGACCGACACCTTTGCCAATGAACTCATGGACGCATCTGACGGAGACCTATGATAGGACGAACCTGATTCTGTATCTGAACGGCACCCTGGCTGCGAGCCGTGCGCAAACCGGGAGCATCCTGACGTCAACGAACCCGCTGCAACTCGGCGGCGACAGCATCTACGGACAATACTTTCAGGGCGACATCGACGAGGTGCGGATCTACAATGTCGCACTGACTCCGGCGCAGGTGATGACCGACGCGAACACCCCAGTGGGTGATCTGCCTTCGGCCCCGATCCTCACTGCGACACCGGTGGGGCAGACTTCCGTCAGTCTCGCGTGGACGGCGGCGAGTGCGCGACTGGGCGTGGGCGGATATGTGATCGAACGCACCGGCCCGGGTGACTTGAATTTCGGAGTCATCTCTTCGTGCATGGGAACAAACTTCTCGGACTTGGGAGTGTTGGCCAACACAAACTACAGTTACCGCGTCCGCGCGGTGGACACCATCGGTGACCTGGGGCCTTATTCGAATCAGGCTGACGTGAGCACCGGGTTGCAGGTCGTTCCGCGCGCGGTGGCGCTGACACCGATCGTCACGCAACAATTCACGACATCTCCCAGCAACGTCGCCGTAACGTGGTGGGTGGATGGCGTGCAAGGCGGCAGTGTCTCGAGCGGCACCATCAGTTCGAACGGACTTTATACGCCGCCCGCAATTCCGGGCCAGCACACTGTGACCGCAGTAACTCTGGATCTTTCACAATCGCCGAGCGCGACCGTGTATATCAGTGTCTATGCCGGGATGTTCACATCCCACAATGACAATTTACGGACGGGGATGAACACCAACGAAACGGTGCTGACGCCGTCAAACGTCACCGCCGCAACATTCGGCAAGCTCTTGACTCGTCCTACCGATGGGTTGAGCTTCTCTTCGCCTTTATATGTGGCCGGCGTGAACGTGCCATCGAATGGGCTGCGCAATCTGGTGTTCGTTGCGACCGAACATGACAGTGTTTATGCGTTCGATGCCGAGGGTTCGAGCACGAACCCTGTCTGGCACGTGAGTTTCATCAATCCCGGTGCGGGAGTGACCACGGTTCCTGCCGCCGAAACGGGCGAGACCGGCGACATCCCGAACGAAATCGGCATCACGGGCACGCCCGTGATTGATCCCAACGCGAGCACGCTTTACGTGGTTGCGAAGACGAAGGAAGTTTCCGGTAACACGACCACGTATGTGCAGAGGTTACACGCGCTGGCGCTCGCGACCGGCGCGGAGAAGTTTGGCGGACCGGTTGTGCTTTCCGCCTCGGTGAATGGAAGTGGCGATGGTGCGCAGGGGGGCGAGGTCGCTTTCGTGCCGCTTCGCGAGAACCAGCGACCCGCGCTGTTGCTCAACGCCGGCTCGGTTTACTTCGCGTTCGCTTCGCACGGCGACCAGCATCCGTGGCATGGCTGGGTACTCGGTTATAACGCCACCAACCTCACGCAGACGGTCGCCTACAACAACACGCCGAACGGTTACGGGGCGGGCATCTGGCAAAGCGGCGATGGACTCGTCGCGGATGAGTCGAGCAATATCTTTTTCGTCAGCGGCAACGGCACATTCGGCGCCAACTCCGGCGGTTCTGATTACGGCGACAGTTTTGAGAAGATCAGTGCGACAGGAGCTGTGGTGGACTATTTTACGCCCTACGACCAGAGCTACATGGACGTGAACAACATTGATCTGGGCGCGGGCGGCGTGCTTGGACTTCCGAATCAACCTGGTGCGCATCCGCATTTGCTCCTGAGCGCGGGCAAGAATGGAACCATCTACCTCATCGACCGCGATAACATGGGGCACTTCAACGCCACCAACGACAACCAGATTGTGCAGGTGCTCCGGGACATCTTCACCAACGGCGTCGCCGAGCCCGGCAATTTTTGTTCGCCGGTCTATTTCAACAACCGGGTCTATTTCAGCCCGATTGAAGATAACTTGAAGGCGTTCTCTGTCAGCAATGGCCTGCTCTCTGCGAGTGCAGTCTCACAAACATCCGAGCAGTTTACATATCCTGGGGGCACGATGGCGATTTCCTCGAGTGGCAGCACCAACGGCATTTTATGGGTCGTCCAGCGGCACGGTTACAATCCTGACACTGGTGAACCCGCAACCTCGGGCGTGCTCCACGCTTACAATCCATCCGACCTTACCCACGAATACTACAACAGTGACCAGGCGGGCACTCGTGATACGATGGACTACGCTGCCAAGTTCAACATCCCACTCATCGCGAACGGGAAGGTGTTTGTCGTATCGGAGAATCGGCTGACCGTTTACGGTTTGCTCCCATGACTCGGCCAATGGGGGCCGTGCAGGATTTTATTGGCTGTCGAGCAATTGAAATTGCTCATTGATTCCCGGCTGCAGTTTGTGGCGGAGTGGTCGTTGTGTTGACACTGAAGAAATGCTCGCTTGCAGTGTCCGTGAAGGGGGCGGCAGGGCGAACGCATCAAAGTTTAAGGAGTGAGAGCAGGTAACGGTGGCCCCAACCGGCGTTTTTCTGTTTGCCCCGGATGCCGCGTTAGAGTTGCGTGTCCTGCCGCAACAGGTTCAACGCGAGTTTGCGGAGCGCCGCCAGGTTTTGGGCCGCATGGCCCGTGCGCACCCGGCTCTGGTCTTCATTCAACGCCACGTCGAGCACCCAGTGCAGTTGGTTCTCCACGGCCCTGAGCTACGACCCCGCACCAATCGAGTTGAACAGTCGGCGTGTTCAATTCGATCCTGACTTCATCGAGATGATAAACCGAATATCTTCGGGCGGATCTGATACTGCGATTTGATACTACTTGCCGATTATTGAGTCCTCTTGGGCCCTCTTGAATCCTGCTGTCGAGAGCAGGGAAGTGAAGAACAGGTCGGTGAGCGCCCTGTTGATTTCGAGTAAGCAGAGGTGTTGTCACGCGACAGTGCGGCGAAGGGAGCGAATGTTTCCTCCTAACCTCCTCCTAACCCGTGAAAAAAAATGAGTGGTAGGTGGGTCCACTTAGGTCCACTTGGGTCCACTTGGAAATGGGCTGAAAACCTGATTTGGCGGCCATTTGTCCACGTGAGTCCACATGGGGGGTAAATGGGTCCACCAGCCCCAATCCTATTGCGAACGAGACGCTCTACCAAGTTAGCTACGCCACTTTGGTAGAAGAGAAGTCCTTTTCTCAATGGAGGACCGTCAAAAACCTTCGGTGATTCCTTCAGTAAGAGAGTTAAAAATGGTTAAGATAAATTGTGTGGAAGTTACTTGAAATTGCCTGACAACTCGGGCAAATTTGGGCCGTAAACAGGGCGTTAGCCGCCCGATTCCGACCCTCGACTCCAGCCTTTTTGTTGGGCTTTTGGAGGAAAAAGCGTCGAGTTTCAGTGGATTCTTCAGTGGCTGGCGTACTCCGCCACCATTCAGACTAAACTGATTTAACTCGCCCACAACTCGCTAACGCGGGCGGATCGTGGCGGTTCATGCTCACAACATGAACCAAAACATGAAGAACCGTTACCGGGTGTTCCGGCGTGGCTGGGGCACCTACTATTGCGATTGAACTCGGAAGAACTGCATTTGGTTCGTTATTGGTAAAACTACATTTTGCACGCTGGTCGTCACTACGCGGCTCCATGAGCCTGCTGGAAGCCCGTTCACGCTTTGCACAACGAACGGGGCCGAACCACCCGTCCACGTCAGGCTCACATTCGTGCCAATGCGTGCAATCGCGACACTGATTGCGTCCGCGACTGTGAATACTGCCGCGTCGTAGGCCACGGCATGAACGCCGTCGTCCGCGCTCAACTCCAACGTATAAATTCCCGGGACGCTGAAACTTGCCGTCGTATTCGTCTGCGCGGCGTCGCCGAAGGTCACCGTGCCCGGTCCGGAATATAATTTCCATTGAATTGCCGGCGGTGTGCCGGTGAAGCTCACGCTGCCGTTCAATTGCGCCGTTTGAAAAATTGGCAGTGATTGATCCGCTCCCGCGTTTGCGACCGGCGCGCCCGGTGAACGCGGCCCTTCGTTCACGCCGGTGGATTGAATCGCCTCCATATTCGTGATGGCGATGTTTCTGATGTCATTGAAGGCATTGGTCGGCCAACGATCGTCCGCTGTGATCTCAATAAAGAACGCAGCTGCCCTGTCCGCCACAAATGCGCCATATTTTTTCAATCCCAGCAACAATGCCTTTTCCTCAATCGTCCAACTGTTCGAAATCACGAAGCTCGCCTTGAGGCGAAGGCGCTGGCCCATTTTCGGATAAGCCGGGTCATTGTATCCCTTCAACACTATGGTAGATGTGGCAGGATAAATGTAGGCAGAACTGTCTCCGAGTGTTCCCGTGCTATACGGGTATTCGACGCTGACGCTACATGCGTGTTCAACCATGCCGCGCTCACATTCATCGTAACGCACCAACATTGGAAATATCGCCAGACCCGCCGTATCTGCAGAACCTGTTTCCACTCCATTCCCGCGAATTTGATTCGTGTTCATGTTGAACATCGCGCCTATGTTTGCCTGCCAGTTCGTGCCCGACAACAATGTCTCATATGTCTCCCAAATAGTGTTTGCGCCCGGCTCCACGATGATGGCGTGGCGGTCACTGCCGTCGTCATTGGTTTGCCATTGTTGAATCGTTTGCGTGGGTGTGGTGAACGGCCAGGGTTCAACCGGTAAATTTGTCGGAATGGGATACAGTCCGTAAGGCAATGTTCCGCCGTTCAAATCCGAGTCTGGATAGGTGGCTAAATTGATTTGCACGAGCCGCTGATTGGTCGGCACCAGCACATAATTATTTTCCGCATTCACCCGCAACGTTCGCGACACGCCATTAAAATTAGTGGTGATTCGAGCCATCATCGCATCCGAATTTGCCAATACCGGAAGTCTTGACACATCCTCGTTGTAGGGACTCGTCACCGGAAAAATCTGCATCGCCGCGATCACGGCGTCGGCGTTCGTCGTGTTTAACAAGATGGAATTTGTCACCGCTGGCAATGTGCCGAGGATGCGGCCTTCCTGATTGATTCGCTCCGCGTGCGCCGCGAATGCGATTGTCGATGTTAGCAGCAACGCGATGACGCAACGTCGCCTAATTCCTCGCCGTGATTCGCTTGTGTTCTCCATAGCCCTTTGTCCGCCCAAGCCGTTGGAGAAGCGGTGCAGACTCTTATTTATGCAGCAGAATTTGCGCCGCCAATGCAGAAGAACTAACCGCGGATTACGCGGATATCACGGATAATCAATCAAACCGTCTCGCACAAAGTCCACTAAGGACACAAGGATCAGCTCGATCTCAAACCGTAGGAGATGGCACCATGGCTGCTAAACTGAGCGCTACCTACAATGGAATCTAAGCCAGGCGGCCATACTCTCGAATTAAAAGCCATTCTGGTGGTCGATGATGACAAGCAACTTGCGTCCGCCTTGCAGTGGATCTTGGCGGACGAAAATTTTCTCGTCGATATCGCCTATGACGGTGAGGAAGCGCTCACCAAGGTCAAGGCGCATGAGTACAACGCCGTCATCTGCGATATGAAAATGCCGCGCATGCGCGGAGACGAATTTTATCTCAAGGCCAGGGATGTGCGC
>PLJQ01000356.1 GCA_003140275.1 Limisphaerales bacterium | reverse complement strand
TCGCAAAACCCCGGTTGATTTCGGGGTCGGCGATTCCGTGCGTGTGCATACAAAAGTTGTTGAAGGCGACAAGGAACGAATCCAGGTTTTTGCGGGCGTCGTAATTGGCCGTCGCGGTCGGGGATTAAATTCCACTTTTACCGTTCGTCGCATCAGTTACGGCGAAGGCGTGGAGCGAATTTTCCCGGTGCATTCGCCGCGCGTGGAAAAGGTTGAAGTGGAGCGCAAAGGCTCAGTGCGCCGCGCCAAACTTACGTATTTACGCAAACGTTTGGGCAAGGGCGCGACGCTGGTGAANNTTACAAAGCGAGGCGGTAGCCTCGCTTTTTTTGTTTCCGCCAATTTGCGGATTAACCGGAGGGTAGCAGGCGAACGATTTGCGACATAATCGAAGTATGCCAGCACGAGGGCAAGTTCGTGACTTGGAAACGTTCAGCGACCTTTAACGGCGACGCACATTGGTTTCGAATGTGTCACTTACGGTTGACAGATACCCGTGTAACCGATTATCAATGTTGTATGCAAAATGAGACCAAGAGCTTTCTAACATTTCATCAGGTTGGCTTCCTCAGCGTCTGGCTGGCCGTTCTCTCAATCGTCGATGCGCGCTCAGTTCGGGCGGCCGATTGGTCCCAGTTTCGCGGTCCAAATCACGACAGTACTTCACCCGAAAAAATCCTGAAGCAGTGGCCTGCCGAAGGACCGCGTCAATTATGGAAAACACCGCTCACGGATGGCTTCAGTTCTTTCACGGTAAGTCATGGACGGGCTTTCAGTCTTGTGCAGCGTTCCATCGATAGTGCGAACCAGGAGGTGTGTGTCGCACTGAATGCGGACACCGGCAAGGAACTTTGGGCCGTGCCGCTGGGCGTGGCCAAATATGACGGCGGCGGCGATTCCGGCACCAGCGACAACAAGGGGGGCGATGGTCCGCGTTCCACACCCACCGTTGACGGGGAGAAGGTTTACGCTTTTTCCGGACGACTGGTGCTCTACTGTCTGGAGGCGGTCACGGGCAAGACGATTTGGAAAATGGATTTGATTGCCGAACACGCCGGTCAGAACATCCGCTGGCAGAATGCCGCCTCCCCCATGATTGATGGCGATTTGATTTTCGTTGCGGGCGGCGGACCGGGGCAATCGTTGCTGGCCATCAACAAAACCGATGGGCGCGTGGTCTGGAAAGGGCAGGCGGAAATAATGACTCATTCCACGCCGGTGGCCACGATAATTCACGGCGAGCGGCAGGTCATTTTCTTCACGCAGAGCGGACTGGTTTCCGTCGCCGAGCAAACCGGCGCCCTGCTTTGGAAGCAACCGTTCAAATACAGCACCTCGACGGCAATGACGCCGGTCGTGGCCGGCGACATTGTGTATTGTTCGGCGGGTTACGGCGTTGGTTCGGGCGCTTATAAAATCAGCAAATCGGGCGGCAGTTTTTCTGCGAAAGAACTTTGGTTTCAACCGGCGAACGTCATCAATAATCATTGGAGTACGCCCGTGTATAAAGATGGCTATCTCTATGGGTTGTTTGGCTTCAAGGAACACGGCAAGTGCCCGCTGAAATGCGTCGAGCTGGCCACTGGCAACGTGATCTGGTCGCAGGATGGATTCGGTCCGGGTGGTTGCATCCTGGTGGATGGCGATCTTCTGGTGCTGGGCGACGCGGGACAACTCGTGTTGGTGGAGGCGACGCCCAAAGCCTATACCGAAATTGCGCGCGCCAAGGTGCTGTCCGGTAAATGCTGGAGCACTCCGATTGTGAGCAATGGTCGCATCTATGCGCGAAGCACCAAGGAAGGCGTCTGCCTGGATGTCTCTACAAAAGTCGCCCGGAATTAAATCCTGAACGAGCGCACACGAAGGTTCGGATGAGGACCCGTTTGTTATCGGTTCTGCGCGTCCCGCCAACATTGTGTTCTTTACAGCCGATGCGCATCCTGACTATTTTCCGCGCACCTTAACCAAAACATATGGCCAAAGTAATCGCCGAAATGTTGATCGACGCCGCTACGATGGAGTTGCCTGATACGAAAACCCTGAAACTCAAATGGCCGGAGGGCTACGACGTGGAATTCAAAACCGGCCAGTTTATTACGTTTTACTGGCCGGATACCCCGACTTACAAGCGTGCGTATTCGCTGTCCTCCTGCGCTTTAGATCGCGGCTTTTATGAAGTCACCGTCAAGCGCGAAGGAAAGATGGGCACGCGCGTTGTGGATTGGGCAAAAGTCGGCGACAAAATTGGCGTTTTGCCGCCGGCGGGAAAATTTCTCCCGGTGCTCGAACCCAACAGACATTTAATCTGCATTGCGGGCGGTTCTGGTGTGACGCCGTTTCGCGGGTTCGTGCGCGAAGCCACGCGCCGCAAGCTGGACACAAAAATAACGATTCTCTACAGCGTGCGCACGACAAACGACATCATTTTCCAGCGCGAGTTTCTCGACTTTGCGGCGGAGAACAAAAACTTCACCTTTCTCGTCACCTGCACGCGGCTCATACCGGAAGACCCCTGGACCGGACATCGCGGACGGATCACGGCGGACTGGGTGCGCGAACAGGTGCATGACCTGCCGAACACGGTTTTTTACGCGTGCGGCCCGAATCCGCTGGTGGAAGCCACTGAGAAACTTGTGCTCGAAGAGTTGAAGGTGCCGAAGGGGCAGATGAAGGTGGAGAAGTGGGGATGATTGGAAAGGATGAAGCGAGAATGATGAAGTATGAAAAAAGACTCCGCCAACTAACGCCTTCAACCTTCATCCTTCAACCTTCATAAATTCATGCTCAAGCGCACGCCACTTTTCGCCTCGCACCAGAAGCTGGGCGCCAAACTGATCGATTTCGGTGGCTGGGAAATGCCGGTGCAATACACCAGCATCATGGACGAGCATAAAACCGTCCGGACGGCCGCGGGGATTTTCGACATCTCGCACATGGGCGAAGTCACCGTCAGTGGCGCGGGCGCAGCCGATTTTTTGAATTCAGTTCTTACGAATAACATCCGCAAACTTGCCCCCGGCGGCGGCCAATACACATTGATGTGCAACGAGCGTGGGGGAGTGATCGACGACCTGTATGCCTACCAGCTTTCTGCCGACGTCTATCTACTGATCATCAATGCTTCGCGGATCGAGCCGGATGTTGCGTGGTTGCAGGCGCAAGCGGCAAGATACCCAAGGCCGATCGAACTGCGGTTGACCGATGCATCACACAACTACGCCGCCGTCGCCGTGCAAGGTCCGCGCGTGCAGGACTTCATCAACGACTGCATTTTCGGCGCTTCTGNNCGGCCATGCGTGTCAGCCGAGTGACGGATTTAAAGAAAAACGAGATCGGGGGTTTCAAGTTCGGCGACGCCAGCGTGCTGGTTTCACGCACCGGTTACACGGGCGAGGACGGTTTTGAAATCGTCGGCGGAGACGCAACCACCGTTCGAGTCTGGGAAACCGCGCTCGCGAAAGGTCAGCCGTTTGGCATCAAGCCATGCGGCCTCGGGGCACGCGACACGCTGCGCACGGAGGTTTGTTATCCGCTTTACGATCACGAACTGGACGAAAACACCACGCCCATTGAAGCCGGGGTTGGATTTTTCGTTTCACTGGACAAGGGCGAATTCAGCGGGCGTTCCGCTCTTGCGGAGCAAAAGGCCGCTGGCGTGAAAAAGAAACTCGTTGCGTTCAAGATGACCGACAAATCCGCGCCGCCACGGTCACATTATCCAATTTGGATTAACGACACGAAAATCGGCGAAGTGACCAGTGGCACACAAAGTCCGTCCCTCGGCATGGGCATCGGCATGGGTTACGTGCCGCCGGAGTCTGCCAAGGCGGACACTAGGATTGAAATCGAGATTCGCGGGAGGCGCGCGCCCGCCGTAATCGTGCAAAAGCCGATTTACAGGAAGAGTTTATAAGGAAACCAGGAAACCAGGAGGTCAGGAAATAATTCTTCCATGGTTTCCTCGATTCCTTATTAAATTTTCTGCGTTGAGAAAACCTGTGCCATCTGCGTAATCTGCGGAAGAAAAATATGAGTTCACAAGTTCCATCCGATTTGAAATATTCCAAGTCTCACGAATGGGTGCGTTTCAGCGGTGACATCGCGACCATCGGGATCACCGATCACGCACAGCACGAACTCACCGATATCGTGTTTGTCGAATTACCTGCCGTGGGGCGGCAGGTGAAGGCCGCCGACGCTTGCGCCGTCGTTGAATCCGTCAAGACCGCGAGCGACATCTACTCGCCTGTGAGCGGTGAAATTACTGAAGTCAACAAAGCCGTTGTGGATGATCCCGCCTTGGTGAACGCTGAGCCTTACGCGGGTGGCTGGTTTTACAAAATCAAATTGGGCGACGCGGCGGAACTCAACTCCCTCCTCACGCCGGAAGATTACAAGGCGCAGATTGGCGCATAAAGGAATTGAGGTGGCAACAAGCGATTCCAGTGCGATTAAATTTGTTGGACATCCCGATGCAGAAACGTATCTGGCTTTGATAAAATGTGTCCACCCTCAAAAAACATGGTCAACCTCAGGACTTGTGCTTATTGTACTCGTAGCCTTTGCGGCAATCGGGGTCTTGCTGAAAAATGGGATACCAGTTCTTGTTGATGTAGTTGCCATTGTATTCTTGATTGGCTTTTTCTCGCTCTTGCCAACCGTTGTAAGAAGGCAAATAGAAAAAAGGCAAAAACGCGCTTACGCTGAAGCCATGCCGAAACTGGAAAGATCAGGCCTGGTTTCTCCTCAGGGCATTTACATCAAATCCACCGACTGTCAGACAGAGCTTGAGTGGTCTCACTTTGACCGAGCAGCCGAAATTGACGGAGCTATTGGCTTGTGCAAAGGACGCGAAGTTATTGATGCAATTTCGCGCTCAATGTTTGAGTCAGACAGCGTATGGTACGCTGCGAAAAAAATGGTTTTAGAGAATGTACCTAACGGCTTTAAAAATTCTCGGCCAGTAAGCCGATGAAAATCCGCCTGTTCATCAAACCGTATTGCGGCTGGTGTTCGAGATCGATGCGATGGCTTGACGCGCGCGGCCTCGATTATGAAAAGATTGACGTGATGGCCAGTGACGCCGCCTGGGAGGAAATGGTGCGCCTCTCCGGCCAAGACCTCGCCCCCGTCATCGAAGTGGACGGCAAAGTGCTGGCCGATTTCGGCGTGGACGAACTTGAAGAATTTTGGAAGAAAATTGAAGTAGCAAAATGATCTACACTCGCCCTCACCCTAACCCTCTCCCCCAAGAGAGGGAACAGCCATCGGCGGGTTTTGGATTTATTAACGACTGTCGGGTAAAGCCAGCACCGCAAATTCGCGTGAGCCACCAAACAATTCTCCCTCTCCCCCTGGGAGCACGGC
>PLJQ01000512.1 GCA_003140275.1 Limisphaerales bacterium | reverse complement strand
CAAGGAATCCGCGCCATGCGACGGCGCCGTGCGGTTCGAGGAGTAATTGGTATTTCGTCCAGACTTCTTGAATCGTCTCACGCGTGCGTTCGTCCGAGACCGAACTTGAAAACAAATCGCGGCGCATCGCGGCGAGGTCGGGCAGCTGATGGAGTTTGCCCGTCTCATCCATGCGCCCTCCGTACACGGCCACGAGCCGCGCAAGGTTGCTCGGATGGCCGACGTTCATCGCGTTCGAGACCGAGTTGCGCGACGGCGAAACTTTTTCGTAATGGCCGCTGGCCAGAAAGCGTGGGAATTCGTCGTTGTCGTTGACCGGCGCGATGAGTTTTTTGATTGGCAAACCCATTTGTTTCGCGATCACCGCGCCCATCATGTCCCCGAAATTTCCGCTAGGCACGGAGAACACAATCGGCTCGCCCGGTTTTGCGACGCGCGACGCGGCGTAAAAATAATAAACGCTCTGCGGCAGCAGGCGACCGATGTTGATGGAATTGGCCGATGACAGCGAAATATGTTTCAGCGCCGGGTCGGCGAACGCGCGTTTCACCATCGCCTGACAGTCGTCGAACTTGCCGTCAATCGCGATGGTGCGGACGTTCTCGGCCAGCGTCGTCATGAGTTTGCGCTGGCTCACGCTGACTTCGGCAAAGGGAAAAAGCACGAGGACGCGAACACCGGGTACGTTGTGAAATGCGTGCGCCACCGCCGAACCGGTGTCGCCGCTGGTGGCGGTGAGAATCGTGAGCTGCCTGCCGGTCTCGCACAGGAAACGCCCGAACATTCGCGCCATCATCTGTGCCGCAAAATCTTTGAACGATGCCGTCGGGCCTTGGTCGAGCCGCATGACGTGGACGCAGTCATAAGTTTTTTCGATCGGGACATCGAAGTTGTAGGCGTCGCGGCACATTGCGGCGAGGGCATCATTTTCAATGATGCCGTCGGTGTAACGCGACAACACGTGAAAGGCGATTTCGTGGTAAGGCAGTTTGGCGAACGCGGCGATTTCATCCACCGGGAAGCGGGGAAACTTTTCAGGGAAATACAGTCCACGATCCGGCGCCTGGCCGGCGAGCAACGCCTCACGCAGATTGACTGCGGGCGATTGTCCGTTGGTGCTGCGGAAAAGAACTGGGCCCATGATGTTACGCCCTATTCAAAACTCTCCACCCGAATCATGACGGGTTTCGCTTTCACAACCGGCAATTTGCCGATCTTCGCCAGTGCCTTGCGCATGGCGGCATTCGGCGCATCGTGAATCATGAAAATCAGCGGCACACTTTCGCCTTCGTGTCCTTCGGGTTGAATGACAGAGGAGATGCCAATGTTGGCTTTGCCGAAAATGGCGGCGATCCTGGCCAGCGTTCCGGGGCGGTCCACGACAGTCAAGCGCACGAAATAACGCGAGGTGACTTCATCCATCGGCAACACGGCGCCGTCGCGTTCGTGCGGCACGAATGCCGGCACGCGATGCTTGGTGCCGAACTTGAGGTCGAGCGCCGCGTCCGCGAAGTCGCTCAACACCGCGCTGGCCGTGGCGTCCTTGCCGGCGCCGCGCCCGTAGAACAACGTGTCACCCACCACATCGCCCCTCACAAAGACCGCGTTGAACACGTCATTCACACTGGCCAGGACGTGAGCGTGCGGAATCAGCGTAGGATAAACCGAGACTTGAATTTGCGATTTGCGATTTGCGATTTGCGATTTGCGCGCTGGCTTGTCTTTCGACTCCTCAATTCGTTTGACGATTCCCAACAGCTTGATGGTGTAGCCGAGGTCGCTGGCAAATTTCATGTCCAGCGCCGAGATGTGGCGGATGCCTTCCACATGAATGTGTTTTGGGTTCATCCAAAATCCATGCGCCAACGATGCCAGGATGCCGATCTTGTGCTGCGAGTCCCAGCCGTCAATGTCGAGATCGGGCGACGTTTCGGCATAGCCTTGCTTTTGCGCGTCGGCGAGCACGCCGGCAAAGTCCGCGCCTTCGAGCTTCATGCGCGTGAGGATGTAATTGCAGGTGCCGTTGACGATACCGTAAAGCTGCGTGATGCGGTTGCCAACAAACCCTTCGCGCAGTGATTTGATGATGGGAATGCCGCCTGCGACACTGGCTTCGTAGTAAAGATTCGTTTTGTGTTTCTGCGCGGCGGAAAACAATTCTTCGCCGTGCGCTGACAACAGGGCTTTGTTGGCGGTGACGACCGGCTTGCCGAGTTTCAGCGCGGTGAGAACCATGGTGCGGGCAATGCCGGTGCCGCCGGCCAGTTCCGCAACGATGTCCACCTTGGGATCGTTCACCACGCTTTGCCAGTCCGTCGTCAGATAGGATTCGGGAATGGGATAGGGCCGGGGCTCGTCGAAAGCTTTCACCGCGACTTTGCGGAGGTGGACTTTAATGCCGATGCGGGAAGCCATCAAATCACCGTTGCGTTGCAGCGCGTGAAACACGCCGCTGCCCACGGTGCCGCCGCCAATGATGCCGAGATTCACCTGCTGCATAAGGGCGCACAGCCTGCCGGGAAACAGTGGCCGCGACAATTCATTTTTGAAACTGGCAATGCGTCAACTGATAATGAATTTGAATACCGCTCCCTAACGGGGCACACTTGCCGGTGCCATGACCACGGCTGACGAAATTAAACTGCCCCTGACCTCGCGCGACGTGAATTCGGCACGGCTGGACCGGCTGCGCGAACTTTTCCCCGAAGCGTTCACCGAAGGGAAAATTGATTTCGAGAAACTCCGGCAGCTTTTGGGCACGGGCGTGACCGACGCGCCGGAACGCTACGGCCTCTCATGGTCGGGAAAATCCGAGGCCATCAAAAACATTCAGACACTCACCACCGCCACACTGCTGCCGGCGCGCGACGAGTCCGTGAATTTTGACACGACGGAAAATCTCATCATCGAGGGCGACAATCTGGAAGTGCTCAAGCTCCTGCAAGGCGGCTATCACGGGCGCGTAAAGATGATTTACATTGACCCGCCTTACAACACCGGCGGCGATTTCATTTATCCAGACAACTACAAGGAAGGGCTGGCCGATTATCTGAAATTTTCCGGCCAGGTCAGCGGCGAAGGCGTGAAGCTGACGACGAATCCCGAAACGGACGGGCGTTACCACAGTAAATGGCTGACGATGATGTATCCCCGGCTGTTTCTGGCGCGGAATCTTTTGCGCGAAGACGGGGTGATTTTCGTGAGCATTGACGATACTGAACTCGACAATCTCAAAAAATTGGGTGTGAGATTTTCGGAGAAGAAAATTTCGTCGGCACGGTCGTTTGGCAGCACAGTATTCAACCGAAGGGTTACGCAGGTAAATTCTCCGTTCACCATAACTACATTCTCTGTTTCCGAAAATCGGACGACTTCGAGCTTGCCAATCTTGAGCGCACGGATGAGCACAACAAGAACTACTCGAATCCCGATAATGATCCGAAAGGACCTTGGCGTTCAGGTGATGTGCGAAACGCGCTCTATCGTCCCAATCTCATCTATGACATTGCGACGCCATCGGGCAAATTGATTTCTCCGCCTCCAAATGGCTGGCGCTGGAGCAAGGAGACGGTTCAAAAGAAAATAGTGAACGGAGAAATCAAATTTTCGATGGACGAAACTAGGATAATCCGCAAAATCTATTTACAGGATTTGGAAGGTCGCACTCCTGAAACAATCTGGTTTGGCAAAGACGTTGGGACGACACGCGATGCCGCAGCGGAACTCAAAGAGTTTTTTGACGGCAATTCTCCTTTTGACACCCCAAAGCCTACCCTTCTTGTGCGCCACATGTTGCAACTTGGAACGGCCACAGATGAGGAAGACATCATTTTCGACTTCTTCGCCGGGAGCGGCACGACTGCATAGGCGGTGTTGGAATCGAACGCGCAGGACGGCGGCAACCGCAAGTTCATCCTCGTCCAGTTGCCCGAACCGACGGAGCACAAAGATTTTCCTACTATCGCGGACATCACCAAAGAGCGCGTCCGCCGCGTCATCAAAAAATTGGAAGAAGGAATTGCCGCAAAAGAACACAAGGGGCGCAGAGAAAACGAGGGGCAGTTGCCGCTTGTAGCGGCGGGCCTCCCGGCCTG
>PLJQ01000045.1 GCA_003140275.1 Limisphaerales bacterium | reverse complement strand
AAGCATCACTGCTGCATAGAAACCGTAGAAACGAAATCCCCAGAAACCCGGAGCACACGGCCACACAGACTAAATTCAAAAAAAAATCCGCGCCGCAATTTCTGAACGGCTATTTTAATGTGTGGACCCTCAGAAGGGCAAGTTCCGCTCGTTACTTTTGTTCACCAGGACATGTTTGAGGGCGGTCGAATTCCTACGGCATCGTTCCGGCTCGGAGACACTTCACGGCAAAAGTTGGGCGCGGTAGAAGCGCAGGCGGTTGGTTGAGGTCTGCGTGTCGGAGAAATGAAACAACCCGCCGTTGAGCAGATTGGTTTTCAACGGAATCCAAGTCTGCAAGTTTGTGCCGGCCTGAATCACCACGTTGGAGCCGGAAGGGCCGGACACATCGAAGCCAAAGACACCGTTGGTGAAACCAAACGCCGCGTTATTCGTGATGAAGACAAGGCTCGCGGGTGCGCCGCCAATGACAGCTTCGGCAGTGCAGGAAGAGACGTTGGTGCCCGCGGTGGTGAACCAGCCGCCGGCATACAGCGTGCCCCCGGACACGGCCAGCGACTGCACTTTGTTGTTCACTCCCGACCCGAGCGCCGACCAACTGCCGCCGTTCCACTGCGCGATATTCGTGGCCCCAATGCCGCCTGCCCCATTAAAAGACCCGCCTGCATACAATGTGCCACCCGACACCGTCAGCGCGTTGACAGAAACAGACAGGTAGAGAGGAAACTCAATACCACTTATTCCCGATCCCAGTGCCGACCAATTGGTGCCGTTCCACTGCGCGATATTCGTGGCCGCATTGCCGCCCGCTGTCGCAAAATGGCCACCGGCATACAAGGTGCCACCCGACACCGCCAGCGCCGCCACATAACTATTGGTTGCCCCCATTCCCGATCCCAGCGCCGACCAATTGGTGCCATTCCATTGCGCGATACCGTTAGCCGTGTTCGTGTCCGCTTTCGTGAACGCACCGCCCGCATACAACGTGTTGCCTGACGGCGCGAGCGCCAGCACGTTGCTGTTCATTCCCGAACCAAGCCCCGACCAGTTAGTGCCGTTCCATCGCGCGATGCAGCCGACCGTATTCGTGCCCGCCGTAGTGAATGCACCACCTGCATACAACGTGTTGACCGCTGTCGCCAACGTCAGCACGTTGCTATTCATACCCGTCCCCAGCGCCGACCAGCCGCTNNCAGCGCCGACCAGCCGCTGCCGTCCCATTGGGCAATGTGATTGGCCGTGTTCCCACCTGCCGTCGTGAATGCCCCACCCGCGTACAAATTGCCTCCAGCCGTCGCCAGCGTCGCCACCTCGCTGTCCACCCCAGTCCCCAGCGCCGACCAGCCGCTGCCGTTCCATTGTGCGATGTATTTGACCCCATTCGTGCCCGCCACTCCAAAGGAGCCTCCGGCATACAGCGTAACTCCCGACACCGCCAGGGCATCCACACTGCCAAAGATCCCCGTTCCAAGCGACGACCACTTGCCGCCGCTCCATTGCGCGATGCAGGCGGCCGCGTTGCTGCCCGCCGTGCTGAAACCGCCGCCGGCAAACAACACGCTTCCCGCCGCCACCAGCGCCTGCACGTTGCCGTCCGCCCCTGCATCCATGCCGGACCAAAGGCCGTTGTTCCACTGCGCGATGTAATGCGCCGCGGCGCCACCCGCCATGCTGAACTGCCCGCCGGCATACAACACGCCTCCCGCTACCGCAAGCGATTGCACCCGGTCGTTCATTCCCGAGCCGAGGGCCGACCAGGTGCTGCCGTCCCACTTCCCGATGTAATTGAGCACAACGACGTTGGGTGAACCGTCGCTGTTTGTCCCATCGTATTGCGTGAAATCGCCGCCCACATACAACGTCCCGCCAGACGCCGCCAACACCTCGGGCGTTCCAAACAGGTCGCCATTGCCAAGTCTCGACCAATTTGTCCCCGAGTATTGTGCGACGCCAGCGGTATCAAGAAAATTCGTGCCGAGTTGAATTGAACCAGCCGCATACAACGTTGTGCCCGAAACCGCCAGCGCATATACAAAACTTGGCACCGCGCTGCCGACCGCCGACCAGTGGACGCCATCCCACTGGGCGAGACTACTCACCGCGTTGCCACCCGCCATGGTGAAACTGCCGCCGGCGACCACCCCCCCCACCGACACCGCCAGCGCCCAGACCGGCCCGTCCATCCCCGATCCCATCGGCAACCAGGCGCTGCCGCTCCACTGCGCAATGTGATTGGCTGCGCCGCCACCCGCAGTCGTGAAATCACCGCCCGCATACAACGTTCCGCCGTTCATTGTCAGCGACCAAACCGTCCTGTCCATTCCCACCCCCAAGGCCGACCACTCGCTGCCGTTCCAGCGCGCCACACCATTGGCCGTCACTGTCCCGGCGTGAGAAAAACTTCCGCCGATGTAGAGATTGCCCGAGCCATCCACGGTTGCCGCGTAAACGCCGCCGTCAGCGCCTGGCACACCGCCCATGCTGATCCAATTGGCATCGCTGAACGTTGGATCTATCCGCACCGGATACACCGCGCCCGTATCGTTCACCATAACCACAATCCTCGTGTCCGCTCCCGATGACCGGACATCCATCCGCGCTGGCAACGATTTGCCCGCGGCATCCGTGACGCGCAACCGGCTGTAAGCAATTTTACGCCCGGAATTTTTCAGCAGCAGACGCGCGCCATAGGTCGTCTTCTCCACGTTTGCGCCGGTCACGCCCAAGCTCAAAACCAGTTCGCTCGCACCAGCGGGCCGTTGCGTCACGATGTAATCCTGCCGCACGCCATCCATGCTCACAGAATATTCTTCCACCAAGCCGGGCCGGATGAAACGCACTGTCTGGCCCTCAACCCCCACGACCCCATCCTCCGGCAGTTGAATATCCGATGCGAAGTGCTGCATGTTTGATGTTTTTTGCACCGCTTTCCGCCCCACCTCCACGGCTTCCACCCGAAAACGATCCGTCAGGTTGGTAACCGTCGAAGTCAGCCACAACCCTTGAAACGTGGCTTCGCCTTCGAGCCGTTGAAACACGCAGCGGAGCCGTGCGCCAGCCGGAGTGACAGCGACGGATAAACCATCGCCCTGATACTGTTTGCCGGCCACCGCGCCGAGCTGTTCCATGGGAATGGGGGTAGCCGGACTGGCCACAGATTGGAGTCCAGGCGGCGTTTGCGCGTCAGCCGCTTGAATGGCGAGCCATGCGCCAGCCGCCAGCCCAAAACAGCACGTGGATAAAAGAGTCGTTTTCATCGGGTTGATTTTCTTGAAATGCAGATGCGCCACCGGAATCGCGCTTGTGAAGATACAAGAATCCGTGACCCTGTCTAGCGGCCCGTTAAAAAAGTCGGTTGGATGATTGAATGGGAATGAGGCTATGCAAAAGTTGGTGCAATTGTCACGCCGTCCTCCATTGCCTCTGGACGGTCTGCGCTTCGCCGGGCAAGTTCATGCCGCTGGGCTCTGGTATGACTTCAACCGCACGCGCACGAGCAGATCATTCAACGCTGCTCTTGTTTCGTCACTCGGCAACTCCGGCAACTGACTCGCATCGTGCGCGGCTTGCAACTCGACTCGCAAACGCTGGCATTCTGATTCGTGGAAAGCGATGTCGGCATCCTCCAGTTTGGATTTTTCTGGGCCGGCCAGTTTGCGCGCGACAAGATCGGCGATGTATGGCAGTCGGAATTCTTCGTTCAGCGTCACAAGATTCGCTTGGATTTCACCGGTGCGCATCAGGTGAATGCCGGTGAGGAGCACGCGATAGACGTAAAGTAGTGGCTTCACCCGCCGGGGCGATTCTTTTAAGAATAACTTCCACTGAGTTTCTGCAAATCCGAAATAGTGATGCGAGTGATGTTTCGTGATAACGCCCAATAGGCCCGTGCGGCACGCACCTTTCAACTCCTCGTGCTCCGGCGTGGTTTGAACGATGAGCGGGGAGAAAAGCTGTTCCAGCACGTAGCCATTCTTCTTGAGCAGCAGGCCGAAGAACTTCCGCACGTCGTGGCTTACGATGTCCATCTCCAGCCCTCCGATGACGCGCGAGTCTTGGACCGTTTCATCACGGACCTCCAGGCCGACGACCTTCTCGAGCGGGAGCACATGCGCGCCACGCAGGTCAAAGTCCGAGTCCGGCGACGGAAACCCGTAAAGGTGCGCGCCGCTGATGGTGGCGAACAACAACGGATACGGCTGTGCCGCTACGATGCGGTGAAGACGTGGATCAACGGTCATGGATCCTCTGTCACCGGTCACTTCAAAA
>PLJQ01000338.1 GCA_003140275.1 Limisphaerales bacterium | reverse complement strand
TCGCGTTCCACAAAATGTTCCGGCGCGATTTGCTGCCGGTTGATGAGCGTGACGGCCAGCCGGTCAGCCAACCACGGGCGAAATTCCTCCATCAAATCCAACGCCAGCGATGGACGATTGGGACGATCCACATGAAGAAATCCAACGAACGGGTCTAGGCCGATGCTCGTGAGCGCCGACACACAATCATGCCGCACCAGCGCATAAAGAAATGACAGCAGGCAGTTCACACGGTCGCGTGGCGGGCGACGACTACGGACGCTGAAGGTAAAAACTTCGCGCTGCTGTTTAAGCATGAACGTGAACACGGAAAAATAAAGTTGCGCCGCCATGCCTTCCGCACCGCGCGCTTTTTCCATGTCGGTCTGCCCGGCGAGATTTTGAAGTTGTCGCGCCAGGGCTTCGATGACTTCCTGCAATTTTTCGCGTTCGGCTTCGTTGTCATTTTCTCTGGCGGCACGGAGCAGGCTGTTGCGGGAATTCTGAATTTTACCGGCGATGATCTGCCGGGCGATGGCAACGCACTTAGCCGGTTCGTCCGCCGCGCGAAATTGGGCGCGGCGCAACGTCACGCTGGTATCGGCCACGCCGGTCAGGCGGGCCTGCAAATAACCAAACTGGCTGTGGAAATTCACGGCCACGCCGTGTTCCCAGCATAAATCCAGCGCGGGCGGACTGATGGTGCTGGCACCGAATACACAAATTGATTCCAGGTGATGAATCGGAATGGAAAGTTTGCGCCAATCTTCCGCCTTGTCGCGGGTGCATTCCTGCGCCGGCAAGTCCGCCGGAAACACCGGCACTTCCACCTGCAACGTGAGATGGTCGCGCGCGACATAACTGCCGGGCGTGGTCAGGTAAAGTGTGTTTTGTTGAATGTCCAATTGAGTTGATGGTGGATAGTTGAGAGTTGATAGCCCGGCTCAGGTTTTGAAAAGTTGGTCGGCCAGTTGTGCCGCCCGGCTGTCAGCACCGGTGGCTTTAGGCAGACAAATTTCGTAAAGCGAACATTCCTCGCACGCTTCCCGAAACTCCGCACGTGGAATGGCCGTTGAATCCAGCAACGCGTGCAGGTCGGCAATGGTTTTCTCCGTCAACGTCCGCAGTGCAGGCGTGAATTCGATTTCACGGCGGCGTTTGCTGTCTGCGTGGAAAACGGCCCCGCGCGGAATGGTGGTCTGAAACATTTCCTCCAGACACAATGCCTGGGCGCAAAGCTGGCCGTCGTCATTTTCCCACTGCCGCCGTTTGCCGACTTTGAATTCGACGGGGAAAAGCGAGCCGTCGGGACGTTGCTCTACGATGTCACATTTGCCATTCAAACCCAGCCGGTCAGAAAAGACCGGCAACGCTCGCAGAATTTTCACCCCTTGCACCACTTCGTAACCGCGCAAATCGGCATGTTCGTGGACAATGTCGCCGCGCGCCGTGTGNNGATTTTGGATTTTGGATTGGGATCACACGAGTTCGGTCGGCTCAATGCCTGGCGGCAGGCCGGTCTTGTTGACGACGACTTCGTAGTCTGCGAATGATCGTCCGACGGCGACGCCCGATTTCCGCTGAACGGTGACACGCTCAAACAACTTGTGTGCGGGGGCATTGCCAAGCATGGACTGATGCTTGAATACGACGAGCTTTTGCGGCGACATCGTGCCGCGCGAGGCGGAACGGTCGTGATCGAACATCTGAATGAGCGACTGCCAGAAGAGGGCGAGGTCGTCGTCGCTGAAACCGGTTTGCTCGGCAAGATGCGCGCTGATGAATCCGTGGCAACGATAGAGGCCGTAAGGTATGAGATTTTTGCGGCCCATTGTTTGGTTGGGGGCATCGGCTTCCTTGGCCTCGGTCACGGCCATGCGGGTGATGCTCAAGTCCAGCGGCAGGATGGGATCAATGCTCCGGCTGAAGGTCAATTGAACCGGGCCGCGCACCTGGCCGGCATTTGATCCGGTGGACATGACTGCGCCGAACGTGCGGACATCGTAGAAGCGTTTGCACATTTCCGAGCGGGCGGATTGCACCTGTTTGCGGTCGGCAGTTTTCTTTTTGCCGTCCACGTCGTTTCCAGCCGCTTGGTGGCCTTCCAAAATTTTGTCGTTCAGCACCGATCCTTGCTGGACGAAAATGTCGAACGGAGATTTCCCACCCTTGGCGAGGAGGGCGAAGTTCCGAATCTTGCGCTTGAGGCACACGTCAGAAACGAGGCCGTGCATATCTTGCGGATCAATGCGCGGTGAATTGGCGGCATCGGGGTCGCCGTTGGGATTGCCGTCTTTGCAATCGAAGAGATAAACGAAGTCGTAGCGGTTATTCATAGTTTTTTGTTTGTTGAATTTGAGATTGGAGGTTTGAGATTTCAGATAGATTAAGCGGTGGCTTCAGCGGCTTGCTGTTCTTTACGTTCGGCAGTGCGCCGACGGTATTCGGCTTTCTGGTGGTAATAGCCGAGAGCGAAGCGCCCCTGGCTTTCGAGGTCAAGCGTGGCAGGAAACTTGTCCCCCAACGCACAGGTGATGGCCTCGAAATCTTTGGTGGCATTGCCCGCCACTCCACCTTCCGCCTTTGCCAGATGGAATTGGGCGTTGCGGAACAGTCGGCCCATGACCAGCGCGGGCGTGGTGCTCGCGCTGGCATAGTAGCGTTCGACCACGCCGGCGTTGACGCCGCCGAGAGCGAGGTATTGGAGCCGGTCAAAGACGGCGAACAAGCGACCGCATAAATAAGCTGGGTCGCGCGATTCAGGATTCAGGCATTCAGTCATAGGTTTGTCTTTCGTTTGTGAGTTGTTGCTTTGTGAATTCGGAGAGCGGAGCAGGCACGCTTTGATGAGAGCCAGACGTGCCGGGTTGAGTTTGTTTTCTTGATCAAGTTGCTGGCGGCGGAGTGCCGCGGCCAGTGCGGATTGTGGCAAGGGAACAGAACGCCCGCGCAGCGCACCATGCAGGAGTTGAGTTGCGACTTGCGGCGGCAGTTCGGAAAGTTCGGCGCGAACCATTCCGTAAAGCAGCGCACCGAATTTGAAGTCGCGCTTCACACCCACACCGTCCGGCGGGACGATGCCAAGCTCTTGAAACCACTCGGCTACGTGGCGCTCCACTTCCGGCACGGTGCTTTCTAGCCAGTCGCGGACGACGACACGCGCGCCGTTGCCGGACAGACTCAGGGCGTAGTAGGCATTGGCGTCAATTGAGGCGGGCGGCTCGCCGGACTGAATGGATTTTAGCAGCGAGGCGACGGCGTTTGCGTCCGCCGAGGCCAGCAAGTCAATGGGATCATCTTTAATCGGCAACCGCGTCCAATGCAGGTGGGCGGTGTCATTGAACACGAGCTTCTGCCCGCGACTCTTTTCGATGAGACCGTTGAGGGCCGCGCGAATCTTCAACTCGGCGGGCGCGGACAACGCGGCATTCTGCGCCTGTTCCAAGCCAAACGAGCAGAAGGAGTCTTTGTCGAAGCTGATGAGGTTCGTTCCCGTGGCGAGACCGCCGGGGACGCCTCTAATTTTCTCGGTGGTGTCGAGTGTTTCGGCAAGCTCACCAGTCGCCAAACAAATGCGCTGCTCGCGCGCTCCGGCTTTGGCAGCGAAACTATGGCGGCGATTTCGCCAAAATTTCTGGAGCGATTTGGAGTCGAGCAGGTTGACGCCATCCACCGCAAACACGGCATTGTCGGAGGGCTTGGCCTTCAGCGAAGTGAGTTGGCGGTGAAGTTCCGCGACGGCCTCTGGATTTTGCAGGAAGACAAGCACAGGCTGCAAAAGTGGCGACTCGTCAGGGAATTCAGCTATAGCTTCTTTCAACAAAGACTGAAAGTAACCGTGCTGCACGCGCCGGCCTTCGGCCTTGTCCGTTGCCTTTGGATCAAGCAGGAGCGTGGCGCGCTCCAACGTGTCGCAAAGAAAATGTGACTTTGTTCCCTGGTTCAACTCGTTGGGCGAGGTGAACGGGCGAAGCATCTGTTTCGGCCTGGCCTTTTTGTCGTCGGGATTCTCCGCCAGCGGAATCGGCCCGCCAGCCAGCTTGCCGGATTTGTCCAAAGGAATCAGCCACCGGACGCTGACGTTTTCAAAATCCGAGTCACCGAGCTTCTCACGTTCGGCGTAGGTAATGAGGGCTTGCAGCATCATGGCGCACCTCCGAGTTGCTTCTTCATTTCAGACCAGTCAGGCACAGCGATGATGCCGTCCTTGAGCCGGGCTGGGAAGAAGGTGATGCGCGGCGGTGGCTTTTCAACCTTGCCGGGCGGTTGGTCTATGAGCACATCGAGGTTGAAAACGTCGTAAAGCATCAACCCGAGATCGGTGTCGGGGTTGACGCCCGCGTTCACCTGCATGGCGGCTGCGTCGGCCAGTTCAAAGTGCGCGGGAAATTCGCGGCAGCCGAAGCAGGGCTGAGCGAAGCATTGACCTTTTTCAGCGCGGCGTTGAAACATGGCGAGATATTTCACGAGTGAGTCGTCGCCGTTATCTTCGTCATTGGCTGGTTTGCGACGGGGCAACCCAGCCAGTGGCGTCAGGTGCAGGCTGGCTTCGATGACATATTCCACGTCACGCAGAGCAAGCGTGTTGCGTTGGGTGCGATCTTCATCAGCCATGAGCGGTTCGGGTTTGCGCGGTGAAAGGCGGGATTTCACTTCGTTGCGCCGGAAGGCAAGGAAGCGGACGGGCTTCTTGACCGCGATGCGCCGGACGCGCCAGCGGAATTGCGGTTTGTAAAGGATGGCTTCGAGCAGGCCGCGCGCGGCGCTGGGCGTGATGACGGAGTAGCTCACGCGCTCGACTTTCATTTCGGGCCGGGTGAAGCAGGCGAGGTCGCCCCAGGTGCGGAGGTGGATGGTCATAGATTTGTCCTTTGGATGTAGCAGCCGACGTGAGGAGGCTCTGACTGTCCCGCCCCATGAGAAGTGAGCCTCCTCACGTCGGCTGCTACGAGTTGATGGTTGAGAGAAATGGTCACTGGACAAAGGAATTGGCGTCGAGATGTCCAAGACCAAGGTTGTCGTCGTAATCGGAATTCCAAACCCAGAATTCCCAATCTTTTGTGGGCTGATAGATGTAGCTCTTGGCCTGAGCGTCGAAGAATTCGGATTGATACAGGTTCACGGAAAAGCGCTGGGCTTCGCGACAATCAACGGCGGTCAGGTGTTTTTCACGGTGGAGTTTTTCGGCCAGTTCTTCGCCGCGATTCCTTCCTCCTTTGTCCTTCCACTTCACCAGCACAGTGCGAGTCTCGTTGCCGACCAACTGGCAGGCTTCGGCAGCGGCGGGAAAGTCGAAGTCCGTGGAGAGCTTGAATACTTTGTCGGCCTCGGCTTTTTCCGGTCCGACCAGCTTGTAAAGTTCCGCGAAATACTTCCGGTAAGTCTCCGGCTGATGGAGCGGCGCGTCGGGGTGGCGGGCGAGAAATTCCTCGGTCTTTGCAGTTGCCAGCGCGTAGGCACCCGGCGGCAGTTTGATCTCCACCGGACGGAAAACAACAACCGGACACGGCCCGGGGTGGCGGCCTTCGCGATTGCAACGGCCCGCCGTTTGAATGATGGAATCGAGCGGGCCGAGCGCTCGGAAGGCAATGGGAAAATCCACGTCCACACCGGCTTCGATAAGTTGGGTGGAAACGAGGCGGCAAGGCTCACTGGTCTTGGGATCAAGGCGGCGTCGAATTTCCGCCAGCTTTTCCTGCCGGTGCGCCGGACACATGCGGGCAGACAGGTGAAACGCAGCTTCGGGTTTGATTTCCTTCACCAAGCGGAACAGTTCGCGGGCGTCTTTGGTCGTGTTCACAACGCAGAGGGATTGAGTTTCCGTCGTGAGGCGTTGCGCGAGTTCGGGCCAGGCCAGCGTGGCGTTTGGGGCAGGCAGTTCGATGCGGGTGCGCTTCAGGGTTTCAGCCATCGCGGCGGGATTCGACGAGATTTCCACCGGCTGCCAATCGTAAGGCAGGGCTGGGCCGGCGGCAGCAAACGCCGGTTGCGTGGCGGTCATGAAAACGGCAGTGACGCCATAATCGCGCGTGAGCAGTCGAACGCCCGAGAGCAGTGACGGCACGAGGCGCGGCGGTAGCGTTTGCACTTCGTCGAACAGCACCACCGAGCGCCCGATGTTGTGGAGCTTGCGACAATCCGAAGGCCGGTTGCTGAACAAGCTTTCGAAGAACTGGACGTTGGTAGTGACGACCAACGGTGAAGCCCAGTTTTCCGCCGCCAGCCGTGCCTGGCGCAGCCGTTCATCCTCGGCATCCCGGCCAGAATCTTCCTTGCGCTCCCGCGAAGCGACGGCGCTGTGATGTTCCAAAAGGTAAGCCGGCCCGAATGCCTCCTCGAACAGCTTCCGATAAACTTGTGCAGTTTGTTCAATGATGCTGGTGTAAGGAATCACGACAATGACGCGGCGGAAACGGCGCGGGTCGTCTGTCGCGAGCGCGGTGTTGTGGTGGACGATGTGCCGCAGTGCGAACGCGAGTGACGAGAGGGTTTTGCCGCTGCCGGTGGGCGCGGTCAGAGTGAACAAGCCGGGCAGCTTTTCGGCGGCTTTCAGACAATCTTGGAGCAACTGTCGGCGCAACGCATTGACCGAGCCGTCAGATGACTTTGATTCCAAGTCACGTTGGAGTGCGGCCAAAGCTTGTTCCGATTGAAGTTCGGGGACGGCGCGCAAACCAGACTGAATGGCGTTGAAGTGTTGTTCGGTGTCGAGGAAGTCTGCATCCACGAGGCAACTGAAAATCATCCGAGTGCGCAGCGCTTCAGCAAACCGATCTTCAATCGGGCTGGGTGAAAAAGATGGGAGTTGAAGGTTGTCATTCGCAAATCGTTCGAGCAGTTCCTCCAAGTCTTCCGGGCACTGGCCGGTCAGTTCGCAGCGCGTTTCGCTCTTGGCGAACTTCTCCACAGTCTGCCGGAGAGATATTCCCGCCGCGCTGTCGTTCAGAGCAGGAATACCGGTATGATGCCCATCGGCAGCAAAAGCAACAGCCCACGCGTTCATTGTGCGCGCTCGCACAGTTCCCGCCGCCCAATGATTGATGCCGTGAATGGTTGGGTTTCGGAGTCGCTCTTGGAATCGCGCAGCATATTTTCCCAAATCATGCAACAGCCCAGCAAGTTCGGCTTCGGATTGAGCGGACAGGCCGAGCGGCAAGTCGAATTGTTTCGCCAAGTCCGCGACGTTGCGGAGATGGACGGACAGCGGTTGCCAGTTCTCGCCATTGTTTGCAGTGTGCGCGTAGTAATTCACCCGTTCGCTCCAGTGTGTCTGAGTCGAGGCAGTTCGTAACGCTATTGTCTCTGAGTGACAAGCCATAGTTGTCCACATCGTCGCGGGAGTTTGACATAGCAGGTGGGATACGCCGTCAGCAGATCCAAGTACCTCGAATGAAGCCTCGCCGTTATGGGTTTTGGCGGTTTGACACTCCTTGTCCTGCCCACCATGATTGTCGGCAACGAATTACTGATTTAGGTGGCGTTGCGCAGGTGTCGCATCGTCGCGATCACTTACGGGTCATAGCATGACGATGCAAGAGAAATTCACAGAGGACCGCCGCAATTTTTTGATCCGGTTGCTGAGTGCGGAACAACTTCGCGGAAAGGCCATCCGTTACCTCGAGGACTACGGTTACATTGAAGGTTACATTGAAGCGGCGGCAATGTTGCTTCGGTGTTCCATGGAGTATGGCTTGGCATACTACGGAGGCGGGGAATGTCAAATGGAAGTCACGTTGAGATGTAAGCGGGAGGAGTTGGAAAGGCTGGAACGGAGTAAAGCCCGGAACGAAGGGCCGAATCTAAAAGCGCAGTTGCTTCAGGCGGTAAGGGCATCCCTGCCGAGTGGCTTCGATGTGTTCAAGCTTGATTTCAGAGCCGATGCGGCTGAGTCCAGCCGGCGCGCCGTCACAAGCCCGGAAGAAGTCAAAGACTCCGAGAAATTTGAATCGGCGCAGAAGCCGCCCGAACGGATGCCGTGGCACTCGGAGGGCTTCGCTACGATCCGAAAGTTTAACAGCAAAGGTGAAATGGTCGAACCCCTGCCTTTGTCTAACGAATTCCGCGCGTTGTGCCAGCTACTTGCCGAACGTCCCGACCAGATCGCACAGTTTTCTGAAATCGAACCTCAAATCGGAACGCGCACTCACGAATTAGACATCGCCGCCAAAGCCATCAACCCAGCGCAAAAAGGCGAGCGCCGCGTCCGCGATTTGCTTCGCACCAAGACAGGCAAGCGATTGCTCAAATGGGGCGTTCTGATTGAGAAGGAAGTTGGACGCGAGAAATTCCTGAAGCTTTCCCCGCCCAAGCACGCACAATAGTCTCGCGCAATCTTCGCGCTATTCTCGCGGTTTCCCGCTCATGACTCAGAGGGGCATCCTGATGTTTCCTAGCACCAACGCAGCAATGCAACCACGCGGAACGCATTGGATAGCCGGTCGTAACCGGCGAAGCAATTAACACGCATCCAACGCGCCGCACTTGCAGTACTGCGTTGGAAATATGCCTGAAATCGAAAATCCCGCCCCCGGCTCGGCGGCACAAATAGAGCCGGAACTATTGACCAAGGCCGAGGCTGCGCAACTCCTTGGTGTTTCAATTCGTTCAATAGACAACATGATGAGGCAGCGGCGGATTAGCTTCGTCAAGCTCACCGCGAAAATGGTGCGATTTCCCCGCCGGGAAATTCTCCAACACATCCGCGAGCATCTGACCGTTCACGCACACGGCTCGGAAGGGGGGAATGTATGACTCAAGCCTACGATCCCAAAGACTGTCCGATGCCGCTGGACTTTTTCCTCCGACGCTACGGCATCTCGCGCACGACCGCCTGGCGTTGGCGTAAGAACGGCTTGGCCACGCTCCAGGTGGGCGCGAAAATCTTCTGCCGCGAATCGGACTTCGTTCGTTTCATGGAGACACAGACGGCCAACGCCGCCCAGCGCCAGTCGGGAAGTGAGGGCACCACATGAGCACATCAGATAATTTTCGCTCGGCGATGCGTGCCGCAGGACTCGATTATGGCGGGCCGATCCTTGCCGACGGAGAATTGCACCGCTTCATGGCGGAGGGCGACAAAGCGCGCAATTCGTGGTACGTATTGCACGCTGGGCCGCCTGCTGCTGGTGCGTTTGGCTGTTGGAAACACGGCGTCAAAGAAACTTGGTGCGACCGCAACGGCCACTTGTCACAGGACGAATGGAATCGTGTGCGCGAGCGATTTAACGAAGCCGAGCGGGCGCGCGAGCTTGCGGAGATGGAACGTCATGCAAGCGCACGGAAAGCTGCCGCGCGGATTGTCAGACAGGCCAAGCCCACGACGACTCACACTTACCTCGACACCAAGGGCGTTCAGCCGCACGGTGACATTCGCACATATCGGGGCGCGCTCGTTGCGCCTTTGCGAAATTCAAGCGGCGAACTTCACAGCCTGCAATTTATCGGCGCCGACGGCTCAAAAAAATTTCTTACCGGCGGACGAATCGCCGGATGTTACTTCATCATCGCCGACAACCCGGACGGCCCGCTCGTTTTATGCGAGGGCTTCGCCACCGGTGCGAGCATCCACGAAGCGACCGGTTTCGCGGTGATCTGCGCGATGCACGCCGGAAACTTGGAGGCTGTCGCTGTGGGGCTGCGCGAAAAATCTCCGAAACGCGAAATCATCGTTGCCGCTGACAATGACCAATTCACCGAAGGCAATCCAGGACTCACAAAGGCGACGGCGGCAGCAAAGAGGATTTGCGCCAAACTCGCCGTGCCGGAGTTTCAGGATGTAACTGCGGAGCCGACAGACTTTAACGACCTTCACCAGTTGGCCAGCTTCGCGGAAGTGGCTCGGCAAATCGAAGCCGCTCTCGCCGCNNCCGACGAGCCGGAAACCGCGCCGTTCCCCTTGGACGCGCTGCCGCCAGTAATTGCTTTGATGGCCGCAGGCGTCGCGCGCACCGAGCGCGTGCCTGAACGTTTGAGCGGCCCTTGTGTGCTCGGTATCATCAGCGCCGTCATTGGTGCGGGACTCGAAGTTCAATCGGATACACGAAAAACGGTGCGCGGTAATTTGTTTCTGTTTGTTTCAGCGGAGACCGGTGCTGGCAAGAGCCGGGCATTTGAACCGATTGCCGCCCCGTTGCTCGACTATCAGGAACGCCAGCAAGAATCCTGGCGAAAAGAATCCGCACCGCGTATCCAATCGCATATCAAAGCCGCCGAAGCAAAAATCAAACGGCTGGAAAAGGACATCGCCAAACAAAACGATGGTGCCGAGTGCGAACGCTTGCGTGGAGAATTGCAATTAAGATTGGCAGAGCGAGATGAATTTGTCCGCCAAAATGCCCAACCCTTGATTCTTGCCCAGGACGCCACAACGGAGCGATTGACCGCTATGGTCCAGGAACAAGGCGAAGTGCTGTTCAGCGCCAGCTCGGATTGCCGCAAGGTCGTGGAAAATCTGCTTGGGAGGTATTCGGCGAACAACTCCACGGATGAAAGTTTCTACCTTGCCGGCTACACCGGCGAATATGTCCGCGTTGACCGTGGCAGTCGTCCGCCGGTGATCCTACGCCGACCATGCCTCGGTGTGCTTTGGTTTGGCCAGCCGGACTTGGTGGAAAAGATGCTGGGTGAGGATTCATTGAGCGCGTCCGGCTTTCTGCCACGAATGCTCATGTGTCACAGTCACGCCGAGCCGCAGCGGATTGACGGCGAGCCAGAAACCATTTCCGAAAGCGTTCTGGCTGGCTGGTCAACTCTCGTCACAGACCTGCTCGCCACTTATCACCAGCCAAGCGTCCACCATGTCGTGCAACCCACACCCGAAACGCGGCAGCGGTTCAATGATTATCACAACGCTATCGTCGAACGACGCAAAGCCGAACTGCGGGACGTAACGGGCTTTGCCGCCCGTTGGTGCGAGAACGCTTGGCGTCTGGCCGTTGTGCTTCATGCCGGACTCTACGGCGCGGATGCACACACTCATGCGCTCGAACTCAACACGGCGGATAATGCAATCCGATTGAGCGAGTGGTTTGCCAGGGAGCAACTGGAAATCCTCTCCAAGGGCCGCCGAGCCGCCGCCGCGAAGCTCGAAGATCAAGTCCTCGAATTGCTCGACGAAACCCACGAACGCAAACAACAGGACTTCGTAACTGCCCGCGATGTTCTCCGCGCACGTATCGTCACCAGCGCCGACGCCGCCCGTGCGCTGCTGGAACATATGGAACGCGACGGTCTGCTCGTTGGCGACAACAACACCCCGTCGCATGGCGGCAAGACAACGCGCATTTACCGGCGCGTCGTGAATCCAGTGCCGGAATGAACCGAAACACGCTTTTAGCCTGCGTCCTTGTGACAATCGTGACAATCGTGACAACCGGCCTGATTGCCATGTCCTGCCGTTATTTTCGCGCTGGTTATTTGCTACAACGTCCTCGTGACAACCGGCGACGACCGTGACAACCGCCCGTCTCGATTGTCACAACTGTCACGATCGTCACAGCCCTGCTTGCTGAAATTGAATTTTGAATGGAGAAAAACAATCATTTTTTCTTTTTTCTCCTTGTGACAATCGTGACGACCGTGACAACCGCAACCGCCCTTTTTGTGCCAATCTTCCCGGCGCTGAATGGGTTCTGCTGGGTCAATGGCTTTGCATACGTTCCAACGTTCCATCGCGTTCCATTTTATAACTATGGCTAACGGGCACGGCGAACGCAGGGGAATTTATTGATTTAGAGGAGCGCATACATTTTCGAGAACGAGTGGCAGAGTTTCCGCACACGCCAAAGCCGCGACCTGGAAACGACCACGGCCAGCCACACCTTTGTCCGACCGGGCCGCTACACTAGTTGATAGATAGCTGCTACCGAATTGGAAAACATCGCAGCCCTTGAAGTCCGACTCGGTTCCCTTCGCCACTTCGACCGGAAAATGTGTCTGGCCTCAAATCCGCGCTTGGTTCGTATCACCCAACTCTGCCGGTTTTAGCGCAACCGTTCCGCGCCGTCAGCAATTTGTTCGCTGGTCGCCGCCGCGTCAGGACGCAGGTGCAGCTTTTGTTCGATACGCCTGCTGCGGATGCGTTTTGTCCTCGAAACGAAGCTCCAAGACGCCTCGTTCAACCATGTTCTTGAGATAGTGGTTCAACAGCGCATTTGAATCGCGATTCAGTAATTCAGCCAGATTCCTCACCGGGAGAAACCGTCCGCCGCACAGCTTTAAGATAGTTTCTTCAACAACATTGCGGGGCGTCTTGCCCTTGTCTCGGACAGGCCGCGCCAACTCCAACAGGTTGGGCCAGTCTTTCTGCAAATCTTTCAAATGTTGGGAGTCGGAATCCAAATGTTGAGAGCTGTCGGGCAAATGTTGAGAGCTAGGCGTGGTTTGTTGGGTCGTCGCCGGTGCCATTGACGCCAAACCATCCGCTGTTACGTCCGGTATTTTGTCGGGAAAATAGTAAATCGTGCCACGGGTTGCGCCGCGTGAAACTAGGAAGCCGTCGTCAACCAAGTGCGCCAGCGCCGCCGACAAATCCTTGGGATGTTCAGCGCACATTTCCTTGAGGCGGGCGTGGGTAACGCTCCCTTCGATGGCGACGGTCGCCAGTGCCAGTCGCGCCGTTTCATGAAGCTCCCGAAACCGATTGCCAAACCGCTTGTCCAGTTCCGTCAAGGTTTCATCCGGCAGCAAACTGACCATACGCAATCGGAGAATCGTTTGGTCTGGGTCAAGTTGTTCCAACAATTCCGGTCGCCGCCAGTGCTGTTTATTCCAATTGCCATAAACCTTCGGCAATCCTGACCCCGCCTGTTCCGCCAAACCGACCAACTGAAACATTTTCTGAATGTTGCGATTCCGACAATCGCTGTTCCCGCCGCGAATTGCCAGATGCAGCGGGACGCGCATCAATCCGGGATTACGAAAGCCGAACATATCCTGGCGCTTCACGACATAAACGGAAACCCGCCCGGTGAAGTCGGCGTGAATGATCATGTTGACCAGCGCTTCGCGGATGGCCTCGTGAATGGGCGTGTCGTCAATTCGGATCGTGCCCTTTAGTTTGAACGGGACTTTCAAATCACGGGCGAGACGTTGCATCACCGTCCGGTAAAAATCGTAAAGATTTCCCGACCACGAGCCGTCGGTTGTCACGCGGTCAATCCAACGCCGGTCATCGTCACGGCTCGCATCCGTCGGGCGTTCCTGATAATCCAAAATGTAATTGGGAACGGCGTCCATGATGGAACGAAACTTCCCAAACATGAGCAGACCAGCCAAGGTCAAACCCTCCCGCTTCGTCTCCCGGTTCATCGTCCAGCCGCCGATACTTCGCAGGAACTCCTCATTAAGCAAATCCGCCCACGGATGATCGGGTTTCACCACCTTGAAAGCCGTTCTGTAAGCCTGTAACGTCGGCAGATGCAGGTCGCTAAAATTGAAGTTCTCCAGCAGCTTTGTGTCGCGGGCATTTTCCACTTGGTCAGCCATCATCCGCTTGACGGTTTCTTCATCGCACCGATAATCTCCTTCGCCCCGACGCCGGTATGTTCCAAGCAGCGGATTCTTGCCGAGATAAACCGGCATCTGAAATCGCGTGGCTCGCGGGATGTTGACCTGAATCACCTGCTTGCCTTCCAACACAATGACGCGCACGTCATGGTCGGTGAGAATGTTGCCGCTGACTTTCTCCTTGTTGTTCAGTCCATCCCAAAGCTCCTTGATAACCTTCGGTGGGTTTTGAATGCCCGAAACGGAAAATTCGCGATTCTTGGTCTGCTCAAGGCCGAGCAACACCACGCCGCCTTCCGTGTTCGCCATCCCCGAGTAAGTTGGGAAAAACTCATTCGGCAGTTGTCCCTGTCCGTCGCGGCCTGCGGCTTTCTTGGCTTCAAAATCAAAGCCTTCCGTAAGGTCAAAAAGCTGGATGAAATCGAGCGCCATATTTTTTCCATGACGAGATTAGCGCAACCGCTCCGCTCCGTCAGCAATTTGTTCACCAGTTGAGATGGTTCTATTTTGAAAGCCCCGCCGAAACGAGGGAACATCTTTGCGGGCGCGCGGGTTGATAACGGTCTGCGACCGCTGCCTTTTGCCAGTGGACTTTTTTTGAGGTGTTGTGGCCGTCAGCGCTGGCCTCACACAAGCGAATACGCGTGAGTCAAGCGTAAGTCAAGTTATCGGTCAAGCGGTTGGAAATGTGGGTATCATCGCGGCAGGCGCGGAGTTGCCGGGACATTTGCACCGGCAACTTGATGCAGATAAAATTGCTCTTTTATAAAATTTTTGCGCGCATGAATCGGTTACGTCAACCCATCCCACCGCCGGGCGCTACCCCCTTCCGAGGACGGGACAGGACGGGACAAACCATCGGTCATTTCGTGCGTTGTGGACTGACCATGGCCGTGGACTGTTCGCGGACATGGACTGTGCCCGGACGCGGTTGCGGTCGTGGACGGGACAAGGCCACGGCCTGATTGCGGGCTGGACGCGGCCCCGGACTGGCCGCGATCGCGTCCGCCAGCCTGGACTATCGCGCGGACATTGCGCGTATTATCCGCGACCGCATTGCGGACACAGCAAGCTTACCTCGATAAGGAGTAAGGCTTATCCTGCATTTTCACCACGACTTATTCGCGGACACAAGTTCCTTGGTTTGCTAAAGGGTTACGCGTGCCCTGGGTAAAACTGTGAGATTTTCGACGGTTGGTTGTGATCGGCGCGGGCATCATGCGCTGGCGGCGGCGCGCATGGGTATGATGTTTTTCGCCGCTTTAGGCGGACTCACACCGAACCATTTCGCGGCTTCCGCCTCGGTAACCAGTTGGCGGTAGTTGGCGAAAATCATCTGTGGACTGTTGCCCGCCTCCAAAGCAACTTGTGCGGCGCTCTTCACCACCGCCAGCCGATAGGAACAAAAACTGTGGCGGAGCGCGTTGTGTTTCCAAACGAATTCGGGCGTCGATGAAGGGTCTTTACCCACTTCTTCTGCCGCTTGTTTGCGTTGGTCGTTCACGGCATTAGCCAGCTTAGAAAATTGATTCCACCAACTCTCAAAATCCGTGATCTTGCCAGACGGTTTTTCGTAAGGGGCAAGCCACGCGGCGAGATTGTCCGTAATGGGCACTAATCTACGGGCGGCGGTCTTGGCCTTGCTCGCTTTGATTTCGATATGCCGCTCGGCAAGGTTGACTTCGCTCCAATCCAGGCGCCGAACCTCGGCGGTCCTTAACCCCGCAAATCCGGCAATGGCCAGCCACGGCACCATTTCGGGGCGGGCGGCGGTCAGGATTTCGCGCATCTCAAAGGGTGTAAAAATCTCAATCTCGCCGGAGTCCTCTTTTGGCTGTTGGACGGCTTCGATTTCCTCAATCGCATCTTTAGGCAGAGACTTCCGTTTGATTGCGAACCGGAACAGCGCGCCGACGACGTGCAGATAGTTTCGCTTCGTGCGGCCACTGCCCTTCAAACTGTCGAGCCACGTTTGCAGCATCGTGCCCGACACGCCGCTGATGTTCATCTGGAATGCGCCGGCGAAACGATTCAGGCGGCACTCCAGGTCTTTCAAGTGAACTTCGGATAACTTCGCGGCGCGCTTGGCCGCGAGCATTTCGTCAACGACTTGCCGCACCGTGCGCTTTTGGAGTGAAGCAGGATTGCGGCGGCGGAAGAAGTCAACCGCCTCTTTGAGGGTTGCGCCGTCCGGCAAGTGCTTCACGGCGGAAACATATTCGAGCACAGCCAGGTTCAGCGGCACGTTGAATGGGCGCAACTGGCCGATGGCTTGAATGTAAATCGCCCGGTCTGTCGAGGTCAGCCGGAGCACCTCGTTTTCTCCGTTGGCCAGCTTGGTGGCGGTAAACTCGGCTTCGCGTTTGGCTTCCGCCAAGTCCGCAAACCGCTTTTTTTTCCGCTGCGCGCCGTCATAATAGGTCAAGGTGAACTGCGGATAAGCGGTGCCGTTCACGCGGTTTTTGCCCGCGTATATCTTCACCGTGACGTTGCCGCGCTTGATTTGGAAGGGTGGTCGCTTAAGAACGGAAATGGCTTTCTTCTTCATCCGTTAATTGTCCCTAATGTGCCCCCAAAGTCAAGACATTCGTTAAACAACCAATAAAAAGTGGTGCGCGTGGCGGGAGTTGAACCCACAACCTACGGCTTCGGAGGCCGTCACTCTATCCAATTGAGCTACACGCGCATGATCGACCGTGGTCGAAAATAGGCGAATCCTGGCCGCGCGGCAAACAGTTTTGTCAGGCTTTTCCACGCAGGAAGGGCTTCAAAAAGATTGAAAACGTCGAACTCATTCCCTACCTTGCACACATGAAATCACTGGTTCACCTGTTGCTCTGCGTTGCCTTTGTCCCGTTCGCCGGCTGTGGAAAAAAGACGGATGAAAAATCCTACACCATCGCCGTCATTCCAAAAGGGACGACGCACGAATTTTGGAAATCAATCCACGCCGGCGCCGTGAAAGCGCAACAAGAATTGAACGGCAAAGGCGTGAAAGTGGAAGTGATCTGGAAAGGGCCGTTGCGCGAGGATGATCGCGACCAGCAGATCCAAGTGGTTGAAAACTTCACCAGCCGCCGGGTGAGCGGGATTGTTTTGGCGCCGCTCGATTCGCAGGCGCTCGTCAACCCGGTGGCCAGTGCGGTGCAGTCCGGCATTCCCGTTGTCGTGATGGACTCCGGTTTGAAATCGGACAAGCAGATCAGTTTCGTCGCCACGGACAATTACAAGGGCGGCCAATTGGCGGGCGAGCATCTGGCCAAACTGCTCGGCGGCAAGGGCAACGTGATCCTGTTGCGCTACGCCGTCGGCTCGGCCAGCACGGAAGAGCGCGAGAAGGGTTTTCTGGACGCCTTGAGCAAGTTTCCTGAGATCAAAATGCTTTCCTCCGATCAATACGCCGGTGCCACGCGCGAGACGGCCTACCAGGCTTCGCAGAATTTGTTGAACCGTTTCGGCAACGATGTGAACGGCATCTTTTGCGCCAACGAACCCTCGACCATCGCGATGACCAAGGCGTTGCGGGACATTGGCAAGGCCGGCGGCAAAGTAAAAATGATCGGGTTCGACGCTGGCTCGCAATCGGTGCGCGACATGAAAAATGGGGACGTTCAAGGGCTGGCCGTGCAAAACCCCGTGCTCATGGGCTACCTCTCGGTGGTGACGATGGTCAAGCAGTTACAGGGCGAGAATGTTGAAAAGCGGATCGACACCGGCGTGGTGCTGGTGACGCCGGAAAACATGGAGCAACCCGACATCAAGGATTTGCTCAACCCGCCGCTGGATAAATACCTGAAATAAGGCGAAGAAAATCGTCCCGTCGTAACGCCGAACGAGGCGGTCAATGGAGCGACGTCGCCACCATCAGCGTCATGGGATAATCCGGAACAGCTCTTTACTTTAAGCACCACGTTTGCCACGCTGTGACATTATGGAATTCACTAACGAGGAACAGGACAAGATCGCAAACCTAATCACCAAAGGCGAGAAGTTCCAAGTCATCGCAAAGAAGATTGGCGGAGGCTGCAGTTGGCAGGACATTCAAGCCTTTTGTTGGCAGAGTGGCAACATGAGTTGGCAGGGTTCAAAGAAGATGATTTCTTCGAGACTCAAGAAACTCGCAACCGCCGGAACTCGCGCTGAGCGAGAGCAACTTGCTGCGGCGATCAGGGAGCGAGTCGATTATCTTTACTACTGTGCAAGAGGCATGAAGGAGAAGATCGACGCATTTGAGAAGGTCGCGGCTAAATTCATCAAGCTAACTTGAGTCACGCCTTTTGCGAATGAGGCGTAACGCATCGGGAGTTGGTGTGACATTTCGCTCTCGATTTGAGCTTGAGCGTTCGCATCGGATAATTCCTCGCGTCATAAATTTTAGAGTCATCGCAAGTGCCGTTGGCATGTTATTGCTGGGGCGGCGAAAATTCTTTACAGGAATTCGCGCATTGGGTTTGGTAACCTCATGATAAAGCCGACCATTAAAAAACCAGCCATGCACGATTGCTTTATCGGGGGTGAGCACTGCGTTGAACTTCTTTTCCCCAGGCGAAGTCGTATCAACACAATCGTTTTCCTAGTCCTGATGAGCGCCTTCACGGGCTGCGTCATGACCACCCCGGTGAACTATGCTCCAAGCTCCGTGCTATCGGCTTCAGGCCGCGTTAGTGTTTTGGACTTCGCCTACATGCCGGCGATAAATGGAAAGGTTAAGCCAAACCAAGTCCGCAACACTGCCATCGGAAGCGTCTTGTTTGAGCAAAATGTCGGCACTTTGTTCCGAGACGCTGTGTTCAAGGAACTCAGATTTGTCGGCGTTAAGGTTGATGATCAGTTCCGCACCCTGACTGGCGAAATCGAGGAGTTCCTTATCGACGATCTTGGCTACAGGATTGACTGGACTGTTAGGGTCACCTACATAATCTCTGGCCCAGTAAGCTACAAGTCCACCAAAGAGATTAAGCGACGCACAGCCAAGTTCGAGAATCCTTTGGGAGCACTAAACGAGACGATTAAGCTCAACATTGAAGAGCTAATTAAAGATCCTGAATTCATCACTGCAATCAAGTAGCCTAACCGTTCGCGTAAAACTTCGGGCATTCATTCGCCGATCGAAATTTGTAGTTCCAAAGGGAGATGACCACGCCACGCCGCCGCATGAGTCATGTGCAGAAGAGCTTTGGCGCAGCCCGCCCGCAAGCTCACTACGATCAGCCCCGCACCTGCGAGACGGATCGCACGGCTTGATGAAATGTGCGCCACTGCGGTGATGGCAATCAGAAATTCAGCAATATGCCTTCAGGATCGGGTTTCTTGCCTGCACGCACCAACGCGACGAACAAAATCGCGGCCACGCACGGAAGAATCGAGGCCACGATCACCACGGGCTGGAAGGAGAATCGGTCGCTAACATACCCGATGAGATAGGTGGTGATCAGCGTTCCGATGCCCGCCGCCGTGCCGCCCAGACCGCTGACCGAGCCGACCGACCGCGTGTGAAAAACGTCGGCGGGCAACGACAGAAACATGGTTGAACAGGCGGAGTAGGCAAACGTGGCGTAGGAAAACAAGGCCAGCAACACCGCGTAGTTGGAATTAAACGCCGCCGGTATCAACAGCAACATGCTCGGGCCGAAGATGAGCAACACCACCCGCCGGGCGCGGCCCACCGGCCAGCCGCGCCGGATAAAATAGCTCGAGAGTCCGCCACCAAAAAAGTTGCCGATGTCCGAGGCCAGAAACGGCGCCCAGATGCCGATCATGCTGGCCTCAAGACTGAAACCCTTGCTTTTGAGATACACGGCAAACCAATCGCCGATAAAGAACCAGTACGGGTCGATCAGAAAGCGGCCGGAGATAATGCCCCAAGTCTGGCGATAAAATAACAGCTTGTGCCATTTCACATTGGGAAGCGCTGCACCGGCCTTTTCGACTGCCGGCTGCCCGTGCTGGATCAATGCCAGTTCTTCGGGTGAAATGCGCGGATGCTCCTCCGGTTTGTAATAAAGCCAGCGCCAGATCAACAGCCACACAAATCCCAGGCTGCCCGTCACCAAGAATGTCAGCCGCCAGTTCCCGACGGTGTGATAGAACAACAGCACCACGAACGGGGCCACCGCACCGCCGACCGACGAGCCGGCGTCGAACATTGCCACCGCCCAGGCGCGCTCCTTCACCGGGAACCACTCGGAGACCGCTTTGGTGCAGCCCGGATTGTTAGCGGCTTCGCCCGCACCGAGCAGAAAACGGAACACGCGAAAACCAATCAACCCCTGTACCGTCGTCATTAAGACCTGCACGATGGAGTAAAACGCCACGCTCAGGGACAGCCCCAGCCGCGTGCCCAGCAGGTCCAGCAGCCGGCCGTTGACGCTTTGCATGAAAGCATACGCCACGCGGAAGGAGATCAGCACTGTGGCGAAAACCTCATTGTCCCAGCGATATTCTTCTTTAAGGATCGGCCCCAGAACATTGACCGTTTGGCGGTCGATGTAATTGATGACCGCCATGAAGAACAACATGCCGGCAATCCACCAGCGCAAATGGCGAATCGGCTTGGGGCGGGACGGAGCGTTCAAACTCACATCGTCCTTTCGACCGATGGCGGTTTCTTCGAAGCGGACCGCGCGGCAAAATGGTGCGCCACCTTGCCGATGCCGAAGGCGATTTCCTCGATGTCACGATCCGTGTAGTGCTCGTAAAAATTCATCGTGATCCAGCGCTCGAACGCCGCCTCGGCAACCGGACAGTCACCCCTGGAGTACACGCGTGTACCGAAGGGATAATTGCTGCCGGGGAAAGCTGACCGTTTCTGAAAGAGGTCGTAAAGATACGTGGGCCGCCCGCCGGTAATTTGATGGGCTTCGTTCGGCACGCCCTCAGACGCCAGCGCCTCAGCAAATTCCCTTGCCGCGCAATGAAGTTTTTCCAGATCGAGTTTGAAGAGGTAAAGAAAATAACTCTGCTGATAATCGGGTGGCACGATTTGCGGCGAGACGCCCGGAATCTGTTCCAAAAGCTGATTCAGTTTTCGGCCCAGTCGATTGCGGCTTTCCACGATCTCGACCACACGCTCCAGTTGCGCGAGCGCCACCGCTCCCTGCAACTCGGTCATTTGATAATTGGGCGCGAGGAAGAATGGATTGCGGATTTTTTCCTCGCGTTGATAGCACTTGTCCAAAAACAGCGAGGCCAGGTATCTCAGGCGCTCGTCATTCGTAAGCACCATTCCGCCGGAGCCGCAGGTAATGTGTTTGAAATGATTCAACGAAAAGGCGCTGATGACACCCATTGTGCCGGCGAGCTGTCCTTTGCATTTGCACCCATAAGCCTGGGCGCAATCCTCCACAATCGGGAGGTTGAACTCTCGCCCGATGTCGAGAAAGGAATCCATGCCGGCAGCCAGCCCGCTGTGATGGACGACGAGGATGGCCCGTGTCTTTTTCGTTAAACAACTTCGAACGGCAGCGGGGTCCATGTTAAGTGTGTCGGCATCCACATCTGCGAAAACGGGAACGAGTCCCTGATAGAGCAAGCCGGTCAAACTGCCCATGTCTGTGATGGCGGAAGTGATGACTTCACTGCCCGGCGGCAGTTGCAGCGCGCCCAGCGCGATATGCACCGCCGCGGTTCCGCTCGAACAGGCGATGCAATATTTCCGGTCGTACATCTCCGCAAACCGCCGTTGGAATTCAAAGACCTTCGTCCCGGAAAAAAAGAAGAGCATATCCGAGTCGATGACCTCGGCGAGATACCTTTTTTCCAGGTCGCCATGCCGTTTGCGTTTGGAAAAAGGAGTGCGCTTTGCCTGCGGGCCGCCGTGCAGGGCCAACTTTTCAGAACAATCGAAAGTCATGGTTTCGCGTCAGGTTGCATTTCGTCGCCGGTCAAAGTCGCCGCTGACAACGGCAAATATAGTGGCGTTGGGTCAGGCATAATCGTTTGAACCCGCCGCGTCAACTTTCTGATGACCCGGCCTGGTTTCTCACACCGACACTCTTGGCTTGGACTGTTTGGAAATCATCGTAGAGTGGGGCAAACGATCATCGACTCTGAACATGAAAAAGCCGAGCAGTTGTTTGTTCAATTTGTTTCAAACGGGTTTGCCGATTGTCAGAATTATTTTTGTCACGATAATTTCACTGATAGGAATGACCATGAACGCATCCGACAAGGGAAAGGAACGACAGCTCACGTTTTCCCCAAAGAACCACGAACTGGACAACAACGACAACTTTTCCGCCGACTCAAAGTTTCTTTGTTACGACACCCGCGAAATGTTCGGCCCGGGCATCGACCGGAGTCGGAGCATCGAAAAGGTGGAGTTGGCGACCGGCAAAGAAACCGTCCTCTATGCCCCGCCCTTCAGCACGGGCGACCAGGCCGCTCCCGGTGTCGCCGCCGCTTCGTATTGTCCCGTCGCCGACAGAGTCATCTTCATTCACGGGCCGCCGTTCGAGGCTCTGTCCAGGCGCGGACCCTACGCCAAGACGAATCGCAACGGGGCGGAAGTCGCCAGCGACGGTACGGGGAAATTGACCTGGCTTGATGAGCGGGATGTGGAAACCGGCCGCGCCACCCTGCCCGGCGCGCATCGCGGCGGAACGCACCGCCACGAATACTGTCGCAACGGCAAACGGATCGGTTTCACCTACGACGACGCGCTTTTGCCGCAATACAGTCGCACGGTTGGCTACATGGAGAAAAATCCCCGCGCTCCAGGCCAGGCGTCGCATTATTTTGCAGTGCTCGTGCCGGTCGCGCCCAAGGGAACCGCCAAACCGGGCGAAATTGAAATGGCTTCAGGCGATTCCTGGGTTGACCGCGAAGGAACGATGCGCGCGTTTATCGGCAAGGTGCGTCAGCCCGACGGTGACGCTTACGAGCAATCGCTTTTCGTTGTGGATATTCCAGCCGACGTTGACATCACGACTGCCGATTCCGGTTCCGCCACGCGCTTTCCTCAGCCGCCGAAGGGCACTCGAGTGCGTCGTCTAACCCACGGTTTTGCCGGCGGGATTGTGCGGGGTAGTTTTGATGGCCAGCGCATCGCGTACTATGGTCGCGATAAGAACGGCGTTTCACAGGTTTTTATCGTTCCATCGCACGGTTCTGACGAGGCCGCCGATCCTAAAATGCGCCCGGTGCAGGCAACGTATTTGCCGCGCGGCACCACCAACGGCTTTCGCTGGCATTGCTCCGGAGATTTTGCAACGTGTGTCAGCGGCGACGCCATTGCTGTGATTTGTGTGAAATCAGGCGCCCAGTTTGGCCAGTCGGTGTTTTTGACGCCGCAGGATGACGGACATCAACGCAAGGACCTGGTGTGGTCGCCCGACGGCAAATGGCTGGCGTACGACCGGCCCATACCGACGCCCGGTAAAGACGCCCACCAACTGAAAACCTACGACGGAAAAGACTTCAACCAGATTTTCCTGATCGACACGTCCAAATTGGATGAACTCCTGAAGCAGCCCGGAGAATTCAGGAATTAAAACAGTCGCGACTCACTTTTTGAACCGGCGGGCTGGATTTTCTCATTAACACCCCGCTAAAGCGGGGTGTTAATGAGAAGGCGGGGCAGGTTTGCGATTCGTTCAAAAATTATTTTCAGGTAGCAACAAAAATCCCGCCCGTCGTCATTGTCAGATGGCTGGCAGCGCATTAACATTTGCATGATGCAAAGACTTGAGACACCGGACAGCCACTATTTGATGGCGGCGATCGGTTGGTTGGAACTTGGCGACGCGGCCGAAGCCCGGGCGGAACTGGAGAAGATTTCAGCGCAACAACAGCACAACCCGGACGTGTTGGAAGTTCGCTGGCTGATCTGCACCGGGGATAAACAATGGAACGCCGCTTTGGATGCCGCCCGCGCGCTGGTCAGAAAAGCGCCAAAGCGGTCCTCCGGCTGGGTGCATCAGGCGTATGCTTTGCGCCGCGTGAACGGCGGCGGATTGCAAGCAGCTTGGGATGCATTACTGCCCGCTTATGAGAAATTTCCGAAAGAGACGATCATTCCTTACAACCTTGCCTGTTATGCCTGCCAGATGAGTCGGTTGGAGGAAGCGCTGACCTGGCTCGAGCGCGCCCTTAAACTCGGGAAGAATGGGAAAATGAAACAAATGGCCCTCACGGATCCCGATCTGAAACCGCTCTGGGAGGCGATTTGCAAACTTTGAGTGAACCAAGTGCGTAATCGCACAATTTGTGGCACAAACCCGTTGACACTGGCGTTGCCGTTGGAGTAACACGAACAAATCATTAACTAAAAAATGGATAACAACATGAACACAACTGGAAATTCTTCAAAAAACGTTCTGGCCTCCGACGTGGAGATCAAAGGCAACATCAAATTCACAGGCGAACTGACTTTCGACGGCAAACTGGACGGCGAAATCCATTCCGATGGGACTCTCAGCCTCGGCGAAAACGCCATCATCAATGGCAATATCAGCGTCAACACAATCGTGGTGCGTGGCAAAGTCAACGGCAACATCACTGCCAAGGACAAAATTGACATCAAAGCCAAGACGGAATTGTTCGGCGACATTCGCTCCTCCAAACTGACCATCGAGGAAGGGGTCACTTTTGTCGGCAAGACTGAAGTCAATCCCAACAAAGCGGTACCCACTCCGCCCGCCGCCCCGCGCAGTGCCGAAGCGTCCAAGTCCCCTGAGCTTTCCAGACTGGGTGTGCGTTAAACCGCTGGTGATCCACCCAAGGGGTGCGCATTGAATGCCGGCGAAGAAACAGGATAAGGTCCGCGTGGCCTGCCCCCAGTGCGGCAACCTGCAACTGGAGCCCGCGAGCGCCTATTCCACCATTTGTAAAAAGTGCCACGCGCATTTCCTGGTCCAGGAAGTGCGCCAGCCGGCGGCCAAAGTCGAGGCGACCGCCAAGGCCCGGCAACCGCCGATCGAACAAAAGCAGGTCATCTGTTTTCAATGCGGCACCGCGTTGGACGTGCCGGCCACCGCGGAATCCACCATGTGCAAACGGTGCAGTTCGCACGTGGATTTGCGCGACTACAACATCACCCACGCCGTCTCCAAAAATTTTCGAACGCACGGCCGCTTTGTCATCGAAGAAAAGGGGTATCTCTTCAACACCGAAGTGATGGTGGGCGCGGCCATCATCAAGGGCAAGTTTCTCGGGAAACTCAACGCCACGCGTTCGCTGACGATTTATTCCTCCGCCGACATCAAAGGGAGTTTTACCGCCGGACGATTGATCATTCCCGAAGGAAATCATTTTCGCTGGCCGGAGATCAAAGTGGGCGCGGCGGAGATTGGCGGCGAACTGGTGACCAATCTTCGCGCCGAAGGCACCGTGCTGCTCAAAGCCACCGCGCGATTTTTCGGTGACGTGGAAGCGCGGGGTCTGGTCGTCGAGAGCGGCGCGGTAGTGGTCGGGGCGATGAAAATCGGCAGTCCGGCGTAAAGCACTCCTCAGTCACTGGCCGCCCATGAAGCAAAAACCCCGACCGGCGACGCTGGAAGTCATTCAGCTCCGCATCCAACGCGGCAATACGCTGATCCTCGACGATCTCTCCTGGCGCGTCGAAGGCGGCCAACACTGGGTCATCCTTGGCGCGAACGGTTCGGGAAAAACGTCACTCCTGAGCGCGCTCGCCGGCTACCTGATGCCGACCGCTGGCGAAATCGAAGTATTGCGCAATCGCTACGGGCAAACGGACTGGCGCGAACTGCGAAAGCAAATCGGCCTCGTCAGTTCAAGCATTCGCCAGTTGATGGCCGAATCCGAGCCGGCGCTGGCAACCGTCGTCAGTGGTAAATACGCCATGATTGACTTGTGGGGTCGCGTGACCGCTGCCGACCGGACGCGCGGAATGCGCATCCTGAAACAAATCGAGTGTGCACACCTCGCTAAACGTCCGTGGCTCTATCTCTCCCAGGGGGAACGCCAGCGGGTGCTCATCGGCCGCGCGCTCATGGCCAATCCGCGCCTCTTGATTCTCGACGAACCGTGCGCCGGCCTCGACCCGGTCGCGCGCGAACACTTCCTGCAATTTCTCCAACGTCTGGGTTGTCGAAAAGCCGCGCCTGCATTCCTGTTGGTGACTCATCATGTCGAGGAAATCATGCCGGTTTTTTCTCACGTGCTGATTTTGCAAGCCGGTTGCCGGCTGGCCGCAGGAAAGAAACAGGCGGTGCTTAATTCCCGGCAACTTTCCCGCGCCTTCGGAGCGCCGATTAAATTACGAAAAGTGAAGGGTCGTTACAGCTTGTTCGTCGCACCGAAAGCGGGTGTGGTTATTTGAAGTCAAAACGCCACTCCGATAAATTGTTTGCAAGTCGATTTGCAGGCCGCGAGGCATGGCCGCTCACGTTGTTTGCCTTTCCAATTGCCTGCTGGCCGGGTTTATCTTAAACAACGTTTCGTGAACCCGCTCAAGGAATGTCGGGACAAGCATGGCAGCGGATAAGCCATCAGCGGAGTTGCAATCCTGGTGGATGCGCATTGTGTTCGGCAGGCGCCCACGGCGAACGTTGGTTCGTTTGATCGTCCTGGTTGTGGCTTCGGTGGTCATCTTCGGGTTTGTCTTAATACCGATCCGCATCGACGGTATCAGCATGGAGCCGACCTATCGCGATGGCAGAGTCAATTTTGTCAACCGGCTCGCCTACGCCTGGAGCAAGCCCAAACGCGGTGATGTCGTCGCCATCAAGACCACTGGTATGAGCATTATGTTTATGAAACGCATAGTGGGCCTGCCCGGTGAAACTATTTCCATGGAGAAGGGTATTGTATTGGTGAATGGCGGGCCCTTGGTTGAACCGTATGTTGTCGTGAAACGAGAACCGTGGAACGAGCCGCCCGTCCGTTTGGGGCCTGATGAATACCTGGTCATCGGTGATAATCGTGCCACCGACCGCGTTTCTCACTATCATGGCACCGTCAACGGGCGCAAACTCGCGGGAAAGGTTTTGTGGTAAAAAAGAGTTTTTATCTTGTCCTGCTCATCGTTGCGGGGGTGCTCGCGTATTATGGGTATCAGAAATTCTTCCCCGGCGAGGAAAAACGAGTCCGCCTGTTGCTGACAGACTTGGCCAAAGTCACTTCATTCTCGGCCAACGAATCACTGTTAACCCGGCTGGCAAGCGCGAACAAATTGCCGGACTTTTTCAGCGCCGACGTCGAGATCAATGTCCAGGTGCCGGGCGAAGGCAGCCTCGCCATTCAGGGGCGTGATGAAATCGTGCGGATTGCAGGTGTGTACCGTTCCAATTTCAACGCAGCTCACGTGGAGTTCCTCGACATCAACGTCGCCTTGGATGCGGAAAAACAATCGGCCACGGCAGAGTTGACCGCCAAGATCACTCAAGTCAGTCAACGCGATTTCGGCGTGCAGGAGTTGAAAATTCTGCTCAAAAAAATCAACGGTGGCTGGCGCATCACGCGCGTGGATACCGTCAGAACTCTCGGGTCTTGACCGGTTTTTTTGTTTGCCGGGAGGGATTCAATTCAATACTTTCCGCGCCATGCAAACCTCATCTAACGTCACCGCGCGCGCAAACGTCTGGCGGTTGCTTCCTCTGACAACCCTGTTCGCCTTTCAGACGTTCGCGGCCACGGCCTTGCCCGACGCCGCCAGGATCAACCCGGTAAAGCTGCTCGAAGTACCGGAATATTGCGAAGGCGTCGTCTTCGACCACGACGGCAACGGTTACGTTTCATGGAAGGACACGATCACCAAATTCACGCTCGACGGCAAGGCCGGCGTCTGGGCGGTGACCGGCGCGCCGAACGGCCACAAGATCCTCGCGGACGGCACGCATCTCGTTTGTGACGGCAGCCATCACGCCGTGCTGCATCTCGATGCAAAAGGCGGGATGCTCGCGCCTGCTTCCACTGATTGCGGCGGCAAACCGCTTCGCGCGCCCAACGATTTGACGCTCGACACCAAACACGCCGGCTTTTACTTCACTGACCCGGGCGACTCGGACGAAAACCATCTCATCGGCACCATGCACTACGTCGATGCCGGAGGGAACACTCGTCTGGTTGCCGAAAAACTCGCTTTTCCAAACGGCATCGTCCTGGTCCCTGGCGGGAAAAAGTTATTGGTCGGCGAGAGCAAAAAAAATCGCGTGCTCGAATACGAAGTGCTCTCACCCGGCAAGCTTGGCGCGATGAAATTGCTCGCCGACCTGCCGTCCAAAGAAGGCGAACAAATCGATAATCAGCCCGATGGCATGTGCCTCGACGCCACGGGCAATCTTTACGTGGCGCATTACGGCATGAGACAGGTGCAGGTGCTTGATCCGCACGGGAAGCTCATCGCCCGTTATCCCGGCGGCAACCTGACCACCAGCAACGTCGCTTTCGGCGGACCAAAGAGGGACCAACTGTTCATCACCGGCGGACTCGGTGGGGAGTCGAGCGCTGGCGGATTGTTTCGTCTCGACCTCGGCGTGAAGGGCCGGATCATTCTACCGGGGAAAAAGAACTAGACTCCCAAACCCGATGTTCCATTCAAC
>PLJQ01000049.1 GCA_003140275.1 Limisphaerales bacterium | reverse complement strand
CAAAAGCTAAGGGGATGGTGTCTAACCAAAATGAACGGCTTTCCATTCCAGAAAGCTGTTATCACTGTTTGACCGCCCTGTAAAAACGGCGGTCGAATAGCGCAGCGTCAGGGTCAGTGAAATTAAGTGTGTCGCCGGATAATGTGCCATTGGTCAGGTCAATCCAATCCACCAAATTGGTAGAAGCCTGAATCAGGTAGACCTGCCCTGCCGTTCCGGTCATGGTAAACGAGAATTCCGTCTTGCTTTGCATTGGTTCTGCCTGGAGCACCAACGGAGACTGATAATATATAGCCTCCAACGGCAGAGTACGGTAAAAGCGCCGTGGCAGAGTCGTTGCCTCGGCATCGGTGAAGACAAAATTGCTGCTTATGATGGTATCAGTCCAAATCGTCTCCCAATGGATAAGGTCAGACGATGCCTCAATGACGAAGCTTTGTCCCGTGATCCCCACGATGGAAATCTGGAAGCCACGCTCATGGAGCATGATTGATTGGCTGGAGTCAATCACAGGTGGTGGCGGCGGTGCTTCGCTGAAACCCATCACAAAACCAGTACCCAGGCCTTCAGGTCCAACGATTGCGATTTGGTAGGTTGTGCCTACCTGCGCATAAAACGAAACTCCCCCGCCTCCCAATACAACTGGAGTCAACTCATTCAACTGCGAACCCACATAAACCGCAATAATCAGTGAACTCGACCAGCCAAAGAAACCGAAACTATCCGCCTCAGAAAGTTGGGCATCGCCACTGGCGGGTGCGGTCCAAGAATACCAAACTGTGCGGGCATTGGTATCGGCCCCGTGCAAAGGCTCACCGGGTTCCCGCGTGGCGAGGACGCTCGTGCCGTTTGCTGAGGGGAGAGAGCCGGTGAGCGCGATGCGATTGGCGAAATTATCATTCGCTGGCGGGGTTGAGGCCGGAGTGAAGTAAAAGTTCATGCTGGCCGCACCATAACTGCCGTTGACGCCATCTAAAGATATTTGGTACGTCTGACCCGCAACCACAGGAAAGCTGAAGGACGGCAGAATGTACCACTGTCCTTCGCCAGATGCACTGCTCGATCCGTTAAATGAATCAATGACTATGGAGGGGAAGAAGCCGGAATTGCTGGCGCATAAACTCAAGTTGGTCAGCACTGAATTGGTGTAAATCGATACTAGCGGCCCAACCGTCGGTCCCGACGGCCCGAAAGGGTTGTATATTGTAATAAGGTCACTGCTTTGAAGGCTGCTCGTGGATTCGGTAACAACTAATGGGGTGGAAGTTGAACTGGGCGGATTAAATCTAGCGACATTCACCGTAACGGTTCCGTCATTTATTGCTGTCCATGTCCACCAGAGTGTTCTTCCTGTAGCGCCTCCGGGCAGTTGCTCGCTTGGCTCCGTGGTGGCACCGTCGTTAGCCGCCACAATGGTTGCAGGAATGGCTGGGATGGTAAATCTTTGGGCAAAATCATCGTTAAACGGTTGCGAACGCACCTCGACCACCTCGCTGGTTGTGGTCAATCCATTCTCATCCGTGGCCTGCACTGAGAGCATATGACTTCCTTGGGGGACATTGCTATATGTGATCTGAAACGGCAGATTAGTCACCGTGGCTATGAGGTTGGTGTTGTCAAAAAAAACAATTGAAACCACGCTGCCATCTACGTTGATGGTGCTGGTCTCAATCACAAAAGTGGCCGGCGCGGGGAAGAACGAGCCATTAGTAGGACTTGTGATTTGAGCTTTGGCCATGGTGATGGACAAGATGAAATCGGCCGAGGGGTTTGACGCACCGCCAACGTCAATTTCATATTCATTCCCAGCAATAACCGAAAAAACCACGTCGTTGAATGAAGCCAAATTTGCCGGAGCCAAAAAAGTAAGATTTGAGATGCTGTTTCCCGTAAAGACTTGTACGGGATTTGAGGAACAGCTAGCATGGGCAATGCCAGTCGCCGGCGCAGTCCAAGAGTACCACACGGAACCATCCAGACCAGAGAGCGGGAATCCAATTTCACCCGGTTGAAAAGTTGCAAGATATGTTGAACCCATTGCAGTAGCGTTCAACCCACTCAGTGTCATGCGCGAGGCAAAATTGTCGTTCGGTGGTGGTAGCGTCAGTGAAATATTCAAAGTAAAAACCCCGCCGGATCCGTCAACCGCGATGTTGTAGGAAGCGCCCGCGGTGGTCATGAACGAGATACCGCCCGGCCCGGCGGTTCCGACAGTAGTGAAATTTGAAAAGGCGGTTCCGGAATAAACCGCCAGAGCCGGGGTAAAGTTGGTACTGGAAACAGTGATCGCAACCGAACCCTGCGCCGGAGCCGTCCAAGTGTACCACACCGAGTGTCCCGCAGTGCTGCCCCCGTTATTCGGCTCACCCGACTCTCTCGTCGCCAGAGAGTTATTCCCCTTGGTGCTAGCCGACATACCGGTCAACACAAATGAATTGGTAAAATTATCGTTGGCGGGGCGCGGCTGAAAGACCGGCATGAATTCAATCGACCAGTCAGAACTCCATTGAAAATCCCCTTCAATCGTGTAAGTGGTTCCGGCGACGACTTCAAAACGTAAATTTCGAATGTTGTCCCAAAGGTATCCATATTGACCTGGAAGGAGGGAAAGATTGGAAATGGATGAGCCGGAATATACATGCAGGGTTGGACCAAATGAATCCGGAATTGTGAAGCTCAACAGCCCGGATTGTGGAGCAGTCCAAGCCCACCAGACCGAATAAAAAGAGAGATTCGGCTCACCCGGCTCCTGACCTGCTCCCAAATTATTCCCGTAGATCATCGTATTTGCATTTGTTATCGTGATGCGATTTGCAAAATTGTCATTCGTCGGAGGTATGGTTAAATCCAGGGTGAAGTTTCCGGCATCGCCTGGAGGATTACCGCCATCCAGGGCTATAAAGTAGGTCACTCCGGAGGTTGCAGAGAGATAGTTGATGCTCCACCCCGGATCATTGGTTACCAATGTCAAACTGTCGGCGTCGGTTCCGGTGTAAACCGCAAAAAGTGGATTAAATGTCCAGTCTCTTGTATAAGCAATTGAGCGGAGCCCGGTTTGAGGCGCGGTCCAAGAATACCAGACTACGCCTGATCCCTGATCCGTTCCCCAATAGGTATTGTAGTAAAGGGGATCCCCTGGCTTCCAGGTCGCTCCCGCTACGGAGCCATTAGTGTGAACGGTATTGCCGGTAAGTTGAATCGCGTTTGTGAAATAGTCGTTTGATGGCTGGACGGAGATCGAAACCGTGGGTGAAGTCCTCGTATGGCCGTTGTCATCCGTGCAGACCGCTGTGAGAGTGTAGGCGCCCCCAACAGGATTGCTCCAGATCATTGAGTACGGAGGACTGTATACGACGTCAAGTGACGTTCCATTTTCAAAAAATTCCACCTGACTGACTGGTTGTTCGGTTGCCGTTACTATCGTGCCGATTGGGACGTTCGCGCCAACGATAAAAGAAGAGCCATCGGCAGGATTCGCGATCTTGAAATTAGATAGAATTAACTGAAATTGAACGTTGCCATACCAGCTAACACCACCAATCGTGTAAACCGTCCCCGCCACAGCCTCGAAACTAACACCACCAAACGCGCTGGCGACTTGAACCAGATTGGTAAGAACAGTCCCGGTATAAACGCCAAAAGCCACGGAAGACGGGGCGGCGGTGGTGGTGATCGTTACGGTTCCCGAAGCGGGTGCGGTCCATGACGACCAGATCGAATTGTCCCAGTATGCACCACCAATATTTGGCTCCCCAGGTTCCATGGTCGCTTCCGAGTTATTGTTGGTAATTCCGATCCAGGTGCCGGTGATGACGGTTCGATTTGTAAAATCATCATTTGGGGGCTCCGGATACTGCACCCTGATCGACACGGAAGGCGATGGGCGCGGATTGCCATCGGAATCGGTTCCCACCACACTGAGGTCAAAACTTCCCTGTGGAACGTTAGTCCAAACCAAGGAAAAAGGGGCATTCGCAGAAACACCGAGGGAGGAGCCATTCGCAAAATATTCAATCTGTGTGAGTTCTCCGTCGTTGCCTGTCCACGTCGCATCAAGCGGCAAATTCTGTCCGACCAACACAATAGCCCCATTCGTTGGGCTATTCAGGCGCATGGTAGAGAGCAGCAGGTTAATCGGAATTTCTCCCACCGGACCGTTTGCTGCGATCACGTAGGTGGTACGTGCGGTAGCCTCAAACGATACCGCGGGCCATTGCGAGGCCACCGAAGTGAGGTTCGTCATATTCGTCCCGGTGAAGACGTACATATACTGACTCGATGGCCCGCCCACAGTTACGTAACCAGTGATGGGAGCCGTCCACGACCACCAGAGAGTAGGGAAAAACGGGTAAGGGGTGCCAGGGTCAGTCACTGCCAACAAACTTGAAATTGTCAGAGATATGTCAGTGCCTGAGATCGTGGTGCGTCCCGCGAAATTATCGTTTACCGGCTCCGGGGTGAAGTTGAGATTCAGAACAAAGGGGCCCGTTGCCAGAGGATCAGCCGGGCTTTCCACTGCAATTTGATAGGTGGTTCCAGCCTGCACCCACTGGTCCAAGACCGGCGTCAGGTTTGTAAGAACATTGCCGGTAAAAACACCGACCAGAAATGTTGCAGAATTGGACGAGCTAACCGTGAAAGACGCCTGTCCTTTTGCTGGTGCGGTCCACGACCACCAAAGCGAAGCGACGCCGGGGGTGCCCGAAACGGTTGGCTCATCCGGTTCGAGAGTTGCCCCGCGATTGTCCGCGTTCACCGCCGCCACGGTGCCCCTCAACTTTTGGCGATGTTTGAAGGCGTCGTTGGCAGGTGTATTTGCAAAATCAAGTTTGAGCAGGATGTCTCCGGTTGCACCACTGGGACCATCAACCGAAATCTGGTAAGCACGGCCTGCGCTGACTTGGAAACGCACGGCACTTTCGGAGGAGCCAATAGTTGAAGTTACTTCTGTAAGAGCATCGAGTTTACTCCCCGTATAAACGTCCAAAGAAGCAGCAAAACTGCTCCCGGTGGCATCCAAAGTGACAACCCCATTCGCCTGGGCGACGTAACTCCACCAAAGCGAGTGGGAAGGAGGATAGCCAGCGAGGTCGGGTTCGCCTGGCTCGCTTGTGGCAATAGCGTTATTTGCAAGGATCGAGGCGTTAGCTCCAGCAATCAGTGTTCTTGAATTAAAATCATCGTTTTGAGGACGAACCGTGATTTGTATGGGATCGGACACGGTTGATGCCCCTTTATTGTCCGTAGCCACGGCGAAAATGGAATATTGGCCCAGTACCATCTTATCCCAAATGGCTGTAAATGCGCCAATTTCTGACGAGGCGACGAGGTTTGTGGTCGCGTAATAATCTACTCGAACGACTCTCCCGTCGCTATCTGTGGCATCCACTTTAAGAGCAACATCGTCACCGCCATGAAACACTGCACCATTTGTCAGACCAATCAGCTTGACGGTCGGTGGAAATGTTTGAACGGCACTGCCGCGAAAACCTGCAACGAGCGGCGCGGTGTGATTTAGCACCAAGGCGTTATCAGCGGCGTTGAATTGTCCATCTGGTATTCCCATCGGAACCCCTTGGAACATGATATTAGGATTCGAGAAATATGGCAGTCTTTGGCCGGAAAAGGCTTCAACGGTGCTATAAAAACCATTGCTGGTCGAGAACGAGTAGCCGTAGGCGTAGGGAAATGCACCAAGGCTATCGGCGTACGGTCGCTCCAACTGGCAACCAAAATTGAAACTCAAAGTTACTGGGAAATAGTAACTGCCTGTCAAATATGGGCGGCGAAGAATGCTAAAGACATTTTCTGAAGAGGGTCCCTGCAATCCATAAAATGAGTAGTCGCTTCCCGTTTCAGTAATCAGGCACACCAGATCAGCCCCAAGTTCATTCCTAAGCCGGTGGACTCGTGCAAACACAACATCCGCCGGATTGCGTAGCCGCGCGAGATCACTCGCTACACTCCCAGACTCCGTGTAATTAATCTGGGAGGCTTGGACCAGACGGATTCGGGCATTAACGCTGCTATTCTGGAAAACGGTGTTTGCTTCTACCGCCGCAAAATCAATTTGCCTCAAGATGGCCTCCGTGCCCCCGGCGTTGGTGGCAGCCTGCAAGCTAAAGACAACCAGCACTTTGATTACTGAGACTGGTTGAACCGGCTGGGCCTTCGCTTTCCACACCTGGCCAAACACCAGCAGGAAAAGAACAAACGCCAACCAAGGTTGCAACTTTAGCCGTGCGGCCTGAGTCCTGTCCGGGCACTGGGGTTGACCATAACCTTGCATTTTATAACGAATTCTTACCTTAAAAAGCGGCGTGAAACAAGTATAAACAATCCACCGTAACAGGGGGCAAAAGCCGCGATGAGTTCCGTTAGACTGGACGTACTAAATGAAGCGCTGATGTGCGGAGATAAAGCACTGAGNNTTCACTTGAGGCGATTTGTCTGGCTGGTTTCCGAGGCACGCAGGAAAGCCGGACAGTCAAAGCGCCGAAGTGGTGCGGACGACGAATCTTCTAATGTCCGAAGTTTGATCAAAATATTATTTATGCGCGAGTGCCATAATTGTAGAAAAATTGACGGAGGGGCTTTTATGAAGACAAATTTGTGTGGCCAAATAATTAAATTTACTTCGAAGGATCATATTCCAGATTTCGTGAACCGGATGGATTGATGAACGATTGAACCGTGAAAACTCCATTGTAGGGCAAAAGATAAAAATCAGTTCGCCCATATTTTCCGTCAGGCAGTCGAATATAATACTTGCTGCGAACCTCGCTTCGCCAGTTTTGATTTGTGGCTGGCATGTCAATCACAATCGAAGGCTGGTATCCGTTTTCTGGAGCTTGAAAGGCAAATTCCTCACAAGTTTCAGCAAGGCCACCTTGGGGAACAGAAAGTTGAAGCTTCCAGTCAAAGGTTCTCGCGTTTTTATTGGAAATGTCTCTCCAAAACTCCAATTTCAGTTGTCCGGTTCCAGAAGGAACTTGAGTGCCTTTGAGCAAATCAAGTTCTACGGGTGTTCCATCATGGTAAAGTTGGGTAATCTGCCCGATTCCAACAGGATAACTTGTTTTGATCAGCGGTTCGGATCCTCTGAGTTTCAACATGCTGTAAACCGGACGTTTATCTGGGCTGGTGTCAGCGCCGTTAAGCCCACTCAGACCCGATCCATGTCCCTCAATTAGCTAGGGAGACGCTGATTTAATCCGGCTGTCTTGCGATTTAATTATAGACGGTGGCTGCAAGGTTTTCTAAACTTCCGTGCATGACCCATCAGCCGAGTTTTTCTCAAGCCGAGTTTGCCGATAAAAAGAAAATCACCCGCCGCGAAAAGTTCCTCGCGCGCATGGAGGAAGTCATTCCTTGGGCCAAACTGCTGGCCGTCATCGAACCGTTCTACCCCAAGGGCGAACGCGGCCGCCCGCCCATCGGACTGGAGCGGATGTTGCGGGTGTATTTCCTCCAGCAATGGTATGGTCTGGCCGACGAAGCGCTCGAAGACGCCCTCTATGACAGTCAGGCGCTGCGGACCTTCGCCGGCATTGATCTGAGCGTCGAATCGGTCCCGGACGCCACCACCCTGTTCGGTTTCCGGCACCTTCTGGAAGAACACGCTTTAGGCCCGGAGATCCTCACGGAGGTCAATGCGCATCTGAGCGAACGGGAGTTGCTCATGCGCCAAGGCACGATCGTGGACGCCACCATCATCGCCGCGGCGCCCTCGACCAAGAACGCGCAGAAACAGCGCGATCCGGAGA
>PLJQ01000100.1:16267-19176 GCA_003140275.1 Limisphaerales bacterium | reverse complement strand
TCCGGCATAGTCACTTTATCCGCAAGCGGGGAATAACAGGCGCGTCCGCCGCCATGCTCAATCGCTGGGCGACGGGGCATGTTGGTAACGACCTGCTCGCATTTCTCAATGGGATGGAATGTGCCGTTGGTTTCAGGAGAAGCAGGAACAGTGATTCCTTCGCATTGAGCGACATTAAAGACACTGTGATAGCGCAGAAACGTAAACTTTTTGGTTTCACCGTTTTCTGCGTCCTCCAATATTTTCCAGAAAACGACTGGAAACGATTTCTCACCCTTTTTGACACGGGCGTTCAATGACTGGACCTGTTTGAATGTCAGCCAGAATGGGCAGACATATCCTGCTGCGTTCAAGAGGAACAAATTGATTCCCCGATACGTTTTCCGGCTGATGAAGTTTTGTGGAGCCTGATGACCCCCTTTCCATGGCCGATGCCAGGGAACGGTTCCGGCTTCCAACAAACGAATGATTCGATCCGTTACGACTTGATACACGTCACTTTTCATATAACTCTCTTTCTTGCCGTCCACCTGTTAATGGCAGGTAGCTTCTGGTTGGATAACTCTCGCTGGAAGCGCGGACGGCACTTTGGTTTTGGCAGCGAGAGGAAATGGGAAGCGACACAGAGAGTGCCGCCCGAAAAAAAGGCAACCTCTCCCATGATGAGAGAGGTTGTTGAATCAATAATCTTCGGGGAGCAGAACCGTCGTTGTTAGACGGTTCGCTTCGGTGATGATCCAGAATTTCGTGCCGTTCTCGGCCCGATAGACTGACCAAAGGCGCGTCCTTGCGATGAGCGCACGCTCGTTGGCTTCGTTATCTCCATCGCCCCAATCACCCGCATGATGCCGCCCAATGCCGCGCAAGATGTCCTCCCGCGTTAGACGCTCAAGAACATTGGGTGTCGTGAGAATCTTGCCGCAGCGAAACTTGGCCAAGCATTGATTTGTTTCAGCCATAGAGCCTCCCTTTGAATCCTGGATCAAGTTTGCACCAGTCACCTCCGGGCTCCAGAGATATTGGATGCGTGATGAAAAGGTGAACACCTTTGCGCTCCATGAATTCATCGAAGTGCTCCTCTGAATCCTCATCTTCCTTGAATTCGGAGATGATTTGATCAACCCCGGGCTTGTCTTCGCAAACTCTCAGACTTTCGCCGTCGCCATAGAGGTCAATGATTAGCAGTTGCATAATTCTCCTTTCCTTCCTGATGCGTCACACCCGTGTCTCTCGTGACTAACTCCTGCACGTCGCAAAATGAGTCGCTGTTGATCGAGTCGGGAACGAACTCGGCTTTGGCGCTGTCCACTGGCATCGCGTGAGCGGTGTCAATAGCCTCGCCCACTGAGTTCGCCTCGACATCAACCGAGTCACAAACTTCCCAATATCGCTTGACTGCGTATTTCATAACGCACCTCCGGTGACAGCTTCCTGTTCACGGATACTTTGCAGGGCGGCGTCAAGCTCACGGCTTGTCAGCGTCCAACGTTTCTTGGGCAGTTCGACAACCACCGTCCATTTGAAGCGCTGATAGAGATTCAACGCCTGTTGCTTGTCGGCCAAGTGATCGGCGAGAAGGGCCAACGCCAATTGCGCCGGCCCGCTGCCACAGTAACCCCACTCGAATCCACTCGGACTGTGATTCCACAAGTCCAGGCGCGGATTGAGCGGGCGGCCATTGACAGTAACATCAACGGCATAACCTTCCCGGCTTCCATTGTAAGTCTTCATGCGGTCTCCTTTCGGGCTGCACCATCGCCACATGGCGAGTCAGCGTTGTTTGCGTTTCTTTGGTTTATGTAGGTTGCGGTTAAGAATCTCAGTTTCCGTGTTGGCTGAGATTCGGAACGTGACGGGCGACGGTTGAAAACGGACGTGCTTGTCAAAGCGGGTGTTGAATTCGCGTGGCGGCCGGTTCATAAGCACGACCGCCGCGCATTCACTGACCCGGATGACCCGGCACAGCCTGCCGTCAACCTGGATGAGATCGTTGACGTGGAGCCGGAACGGAAGTGGCGCCGGCTGCCACACAAGACCGACGAGTTCGGCCTGTTCGGTAATGTGTTCCATGACGCACCTCAAAGGTTGACCAGGGAAACCACGTCCTCGACACTCAAGTTCTCCGGCTGATCTCCTTCTTTGTCAAAGGTGTGGACCTTCACGAATACGAACTTAGCCAGACGAACGGCAATGTCCTCACGTCCGGTTTGTCCAGCCTCGTCCTCATCAAGCATGACGATGACGTGACTGTTGCCGTCGGTGTATTTGCGGATCAACTCCTCCTGCGCGGCTGACAGGGTGCTGCCCATGAGGGCAACTACCTTTTTGCAGCCATGCTGGTGGAGCTTCATGCAATCGAAGAAGCCTTCAACAATCACCAACGGTTTGTCCGCTGGTTCTTTGCTGGCTCGATCAAGGTTGAAAAGTTCCAAGGATTTTCGGAAACCCTGTGGGAGTTTGTATTTTGGGGTGTCCTCGGCTGGCTCACCCGGCCAACGGCCTGCATAAGCCACAACACCACTTTCCGGATTATGAATGGGGATCGCGATGCGTTCCGCCATCATACCTTTGCCGCAATAGCCGACACCGAAATCAATAATGGTTTCCAGCGTCAGGCCGCGTTCTTTCAGGTAGGGATGGTCGCGGTCGAGTTTGTCCAACCGAAACTGCAACGGCTTGTTGGGTGTGTGGTTCTCCGGGGCTGGCTTGTATGCCGGCTTGGGTCGCGAGGCAGTGCTGTTCTTTGGAGCTTCACTCGGATACTCCCCGTCCTCGCCGGAATTGGCTGACATGGCCTCGGGGTCGAGATGAAACCATTCGATGGCCTTAAGGGCCGCCGCGTGGATGCTGAAGTTTTCCATCCGGGCAATGAAGTCCAGAACGTTGCCGCCGTGTTTGCACTCGCTGAA
>PLJQ01000100.1:0-16202 GCA_003140275.1 Limisphaerales bacterium | reverse complement strand
GGTTGAATTGTTAAGGGACAAATCGCAGTTCAGGAATTGAACCGCTTCCATTGGGTATCCTACCGCTTGTGCCCAAACCCACTAGACGGAGAGATTTGTCGTTTAGGTCAATAAAAAATCCCCGGCAAGTTTTCTTGCACGGGGATATGGTGTGAATCCTGAGGAAAGGACGAAACGTCACCTCACCGCCTTCTATCGCTCGCGAGAATTTTGCGGGTGCTGGCGTCGGCGTATGTCAACCCGATGCCCCACCCGAGCGCGCGCCTGCACGCCGCAATTGTCGTCCCTGTGGTAACAACATTGTCGATGAAATAGACCGGCAACGGTTTGAGTGGTCCGACGGTGCGGATGATGGCGTGCTCGTCGATGGCGAGGCCAGGAAGTCCCCGTGTTCGGCGCCGGTAGGAGGACTCGACCGGATGGGTTCGTCCAACTGCGCAGATGACGCGAGCTCCGCTGATTAACTCAGCGATGGCTTTTGCCAATGCATTGTTAGCGGCCGTTGTGCCGTCGCTCGCTGGGACTGGAACGAGCCAGCACGGGCCGTCAATTAGTGCCGCCATTTCCGGCGCGGCCTTTCGGATCGCGTCATCTGTGGGGATTTTCAAATCCAGGGCGGTGCGGCGGACGGCGATTTCCTCGTGGCTGGGCGGGCCATAGCCCCAGCCGGCATACTTGAATACATAATTGTCACAGGTGGCAATATTTGCGGGCATAACCATACGAAACTCCTTGGGTTTAATTGTGGGGAACAAATCGCGGCTCACGAAATGAACCGCCTTCGCACCCATCCTATCGCTCTCTCCTTGCTGTCCACGAGACGGCGAAACTTGCCTCTCCGGTCAAGAACTGAAAAAACGCTAATCCAGCAGACTCCCGGCCTCACCAGGCCGGACCGTCTGCCATACCGGCGAGAAAAGGTCGGCGGGCTTTTCCAGAACGGTGCGGTCAGCAAAAAGGAAAAGTCCCTGGCCGCGTTTCAATTTAGAACAGGCNNACAGGCATCGATAAGTGACTTTACGCGCGCGGCACTCGTTGTGACTGTGAGTACTCGGAAGCGATGGAAACCGAATCGCTTCTTATGAATGGATTGTGTCCAGGTTGCTTCATAGGCGAGAAGCTTGCGATAGAAGGAAGTTTGATAAAAAGTTTTACGCATGACAGGCATGGTGCCACGGTCAGCTTCAAGGAAGAAATATGCGCGGACGTTATTGCCGCTCGGACTTCTGAATTCCAACGCGAATACGCGATCAGGGATGACACCGAGTTTCAACCGGCCGTTTATTTTTACTTTCCACCGAAACGGTTGACGTTTTCCGCTCGCAGCGAATTCTTGCAGAAGTTCCCGTTCTGTAAGCAGTCGAACCCCACGGTTACGGCAAGCGAGTTCGAGCGCCACCATCACGTCTGAAACGAAGAGTGCATGTTCAAAAAAAATCCTTCCGACAGAACGATTTTTCTCGCCCCATGAGAGTTCTCGAAAAGAAGGGCCAAGCTCTTTTTTCAGAATCGCCCATCCTTTGTTCCCTAAACCGTAAATTATGTGGGATGAGCCGCCGCGATGATAATAGTTAAGTTGTGCACGCGGACGTTCCAAGTAACCGTGGTGATACAGCAATTGTAATCGCCGCAAAAGTTGCTGGGTACTATCGGCAAGAAACGCGACGATTTGTGGAGAACGCAGAAAACGATACCGGTAAACCAGCCGGATAATCTCGCGGTCGCGCTCAGTGATTTGTATGGGCGCAACTACAGATGCGCGTTTGAAACGGGGCAGACGGGATTGCATTCCACCACGGTATTAGGTAAATAACGAATGGAGTAGGCATCCGATCTTGCTCTAAATGGCAAATTTCTGTGGAAGAGTTCGCTCAGGATGACTTGTGGGATCATTCGCATCCCACTCGAGACACACCGAAGTCACCGTGCCGTGGCTGGTGGTTGGGAGATGGAGTGGGGAAAACCCCCACGACGCAACTTAGGATCACAATTGTTGCCGGTGGATTTCCGATCGCCGTTGGTCGTTATCGTACAATTGAATTAAGCAGTCCGTCGGTCTGGTAGGAGTAGTTTGCGATTGCAGATGGCCGGATCACGGATACATGGTTAGCGGGAAGCGACGAATAAAAACCAAAAGATGCCACACTTGTATGCATTGACAATATGCTGGTAATGTGACCGCACTGCGAAAAAGACTATCAGAAAATAATGAAATAAATGTGGAGCCTTGGACAGCTTTTGTCCCAGTGGGTGTTGTGAAATATGGCGATGATTGTGGAACTAAAGCCCTTTGTGGTGGCGAAATGTAAAGTGGTCGAACACGATAGCGATTATGTCACCTAGCGCTTACGAAACTGTGTTGCGTTTGACGAATGCGGAGTTGCCGTCTTCGCAACGTCGAATAGCATTGCGGGAGTTCGCGCTTCAGAATGGCTGGCGCCCCAGCGATGAAATGGACGATTATCCGGGCACGGAGGATATTGCGAATGGACATCTTGTTGTTGAGCATGGTCTCGACAATTCTGCCGTAATTTCATTTCTCCGGTCAGACTGTCCATTTTTGACATTGGACCGAACAGAGCAGAACCGTCTTCTTTGTATTTCGTATAACAACATGGTGGACTGGCACGTCTTCCCAGAACGCGAAGGGGCGACTTTTGTTTACAATCGGGTTGACCCACCACACATGCGCCGAATTTCGCTATCGGAGCAATCGGATGCTTTAAGAGCAGAAGCTTTTGACAGAATTACTGGCCGCAAACCTAATCCAAACATAAAGCCTCTTGATGACGCGCTCATGGATACAATTTCATTCTGGAAAAGAGCGCTATCAATAGAGCTTGGAAAAGAGATTCCAAACGATTCAGTCGCCACATTATTCAACGCGATTATTTTTGTTCGTGCGCTCGAAGATTATCGCACCCACAAAACAGGCGAAAGGACAACACTGCTCATCGAAAACTGGATTACACGCCGGCATCAGGTGGGGAATCCGGCGACTAACTTTACTGAACTGTTAACCAGGAGTCTTGTCGAGTTGGACGTAGAGCAGTTTCCAAACAATTTGTTAGAAAAGGAAAAGCTGAAACTTTTTCATAAGCTTGATTCGGAAACAATTTCTCGGTTGCTTCGAGATTTCTATGATAACAAGTATGCCCCTATTTATCGATACGACTTTTCGCTGATGTCGAAACACGCGCTCAGCCGAATCTACGAGCATTATGTTTCTCTTTTGAGAACAAAAGACTCACCACAATTGAGTTTTTTTCAAGAACTTCCCGAAGAGGAGAGAAACAAGGCGACAGGAGGAGTTTACACCCCTCAGTACATCGCGCGATTCTTTGCGCGCTATCTTAAAGAGAATCTAACGCCAAAAGTCTTTCGGCAACTGTCAACCTGTGATCCCGCTTGTGGGTCAGGGATTTTCTTGCGCACGCTGTTGGAGATGCAGTGCGATCCACTGCAAGACATAAACCCGCGAGAAGTAGCAGAAACCTGCTTTCAAAAAGCTCTTGGGATTGATGTTGATCCGAACGCATGCCAAGCATCGAAGCTTTCACTTTCGCTTCTCTATCTCGTTTTAACGGGAACGCTGCCAAAATCACTCAAGGTTGTGAACGCTGAAGCAATTGATTTCTACTCGTCTCACAAACAACTGGCCGGGAGTTTGGATGTTTTAATTGGAAATCCACCTTTCATCAAGTGGGATTTGATGAGCGCAAAAATGAAAGAACGTGTTGCTGAATTCATGAAAGATTACTCGGTTGGAAAAGTGGACATGTTCTTGCCCGTACTCAAAATAGCGATGGAGCTTCTCAAGGCTGATGGTTTATTGCTGTTCGTCTTGCCACACAGTTTTTTGTTGGCAAACAACGCCAGACAATTGCGTAAAGAAATTCTGGAAAGTTTTTGGATTCGATTTCTGGGAGATATTTCAGACGTCCGCGTGTTTGGAGAAACGGGAGCATACGTTATCCTTCTAATTTTGCAGAAGAAGAACGCGCAATCACCGACACCGATTCCGACGACCGTCCTACAGTGCCGGGATTTTGTTGGTCACGCTTTGCAAGATGTGGTCGACGGCAAGCTTCAAGAAAATGATTATTATTCCATATGCTTATCCACTTGATGCATGTTGCATGGTTTTTGTAGAAATTGCCAATGCCAAGACCGACATCGCTTCCAACAAAGACCCCGTTCCGCTGCGGGTTTTATCTAAACCTGCATCAAATGGATAAGCATGTTATTCCATTTTCATTGCAGATCAAAAAGCCCTGACTGCGGACGCATGGACTCTCATCAAACCGGAACATTCTAAATTCGAAGAAAAGTTGCGACGGTTCTCTGTGCTGGATGAATTTTTAGAAGTCCAAGAAGGATTTGTTACGGGCGCGGATTCCGTATTCATTCGCAACGCACATGAGATCCCGAAAAGTGAAAAAGCAATTTATGTTCCCTACCTTCCCGATAGAGAGATGGAGCGATTTAATGTGCCACGAAAGGCTTCGCGCTATGTTTTCCATCCTTTTATCGGAGACAAGAAGCTTACGGAGAATGAGCTTAAGGCGAATTTCCAAGAGACTTGGGATTACCTTAAACGGAATAGTTCAACGCTCAGGGACAGAAGCTCCGCGAGGGCTGGAAGTGTTTTGTGGTGGTGTCCACATCGTCCTATGCCGGTTTTGAAAATGTTGCGCCCCAAACTTATATCGCCGCATCTCATCCTCGTTCCGAGATTTTCCTTCGATGAAACGGGCAAATATGCCGTTTCACGATCGCCGTGGCTGGTTCCTAAAGAGGAAACAATGGGCGAAGAACTGCTACGATACTTTTTGGCGATTCTCAACTCAACTGTGGCCTACTGGCAAATCGTGCAGACCTCGCACAAATACAGTCGTGGCTATGCGATGCTTGAAAAGAAAACGCTTCGAAATTTGGCCGTGCCCAATCCTAAAGACGTCGCACCAGCCGCAATGAAGAAGTTGCTCAGCCTCGTTGAAAAACGGCTTGGTGATCCAGACCTAAAACAAGTAGAAACACAACTTGACGAACTTGTATCGCAGTTATACGGCCTCTCTATCGAAGATCGGCGACAAATTGGCTTGGAGAAAACACAATGACGTTTGTTGTCATCGACGAGGATGAATTAGTACGTGAACGCCCCAAGGCAATCCGACGCTTTCTAGTGCCGTTGGCGATGAAACGCGCCGTCGCTTGTGCTAGTGCAAAAACACTTGTTGAGGGTGGCCGTGTTTTTGCCGCCCATGATGGCCAAATTACTGGAAAGGAATACAGAGATTGGAGATTCACAAGTAAACACCGAAACATTCTTTGCCAGTATTTCGAGCTTTGGAAACAAACCGACATCCAAAGAAAATGGTTTCTTGACAGGGCATACCTTACTTTATTTCTGACAGACCGAATTTCACGCAAGTCGCGCGAACTTCTGAGTGTTCATTCAGATCCAAACAATTCTGATCCAGGTCCCGTTCAAATGTTCAAGAAAGGGCCGCATCTGCATGTAAAGTTTTTGGAAGAGCCACTGCCACATGCACATTTTCCGATGTCCATGGGATACGTGGACAAAGTTGTTCACTCAGCGCCAGAGCTTACGCGAGTGCTTGAAGAGATTGTGTCATTATTGTCAATGGAGGTTATTGGTCGGTTTGAGGATGTGAACAAATAAATTAAGTAGTCCCACGATTCGGCAATAAAAATGCCCTCTCCGAAAGGAGAGGGCATGGTTGAGGAAGCACTGGCAAACCCGGAGTCAATAAGGAACATTGTCCGCAGTCTTCTGAGACTCTGCCGACGGCTTTGCTTTCAGGGACTGGCTGCCAATCCACTCGAAGGCGCGCGCGGCGATGAGGGCTACGACCAAAAGGTCCCTTCGACCGAAGCTTCCCGAATTTTTCCAAGCGTCGCCATCTTTATAGGCTCGTTGAAACGTGACATTGAACATCGGTCCTTTGACGGTTTCCTGTCGCCAGATGCTCGCACTCACGGCACCATGGCGGATTTTCTGGACTGGTTGTGAATTAACTTTCGTTGGTTTTTTCATAATGTATTCCTTGATTGAACGGTTAAATGAAGATTGCGACGCCGCTGTGCTTGTTGATAAGGAACAAAAGATGAGGGTGTGCAAACTCCGCCTTTGATCTTATCGCCTGCGAGTAAACACAAAAGGGGGCAAAGATTGCCGTTTCCGGCAAGGCAAACTCAGCAGCCGATGCCAGTAAACCGGCTGGATGATTTCGCGGTCGCGCTGCGTTATGATAATTCCAAAAAGCCATGGTACATTTTCCCCTGTGGGGCAAAGTTACGGGGATTCGGCACATTGCAAGAATAAATAATGTTTGCTATGATTTCCTGCATCATGGATCGCCCAATGACTATTAGAGAAGAAGCCACCGCCCTTACCTGTCGCGCATTTCGCAATGGCTACCTCGAAGAACTGCACGCGGCAAATATTCAGAACTTCTGGAAAAGCCGGAACTCTCACGCATTACGGATGCCGAGATGAAGAAACTCATGATCGGGACTTCGGCTATGATGGCACAGTTGTTAACGCTGAAGGAAACTGAGCCTGACACATACTGAAAAAAATGAAGGATTTCAATGAGGCTTATTGCTGGCAGTGGTAAAAATAGCCAGAGCGGTCAAACGTTAGTGTCCGATTGAGGTTTTCTCTGTGAAGGGTCAGCAAGATTCTCACGACGGCGAAAAGACATCCCTTGAGGAACGTGTTCTGCATTTCTTGGGGACAAGACCTGGCGCAGAAAGCATTGATAAGCTGACGCTAACACCCGCACAACGTGATGCCGAGAAGGCCGATTTCTTTTTGGCCGGAAGAACAGTTGTGTGTGAGGTCAAGTCGTTGCAGACAGATACTAAAGCCAAGATACAGGCTTTGATGGAACCGCTTCTTGAAAGCGAACATGCTCCGATTTTCTACGGCAAGTGGACAACTGATAATGTTCTAAAACACTTTCCTGATGGAGAAACGATTAAGCGCCAGGTCTTTGATGCGGTTACCTCCGCAGTTCAAACATTATTCCGCAAAGCAAACCGACAGATTCGGACAACTAAAGACGAATTTGGATTGCCTTTAGCAGAAGGAGCGTTGGTCATCGCCAATGACTTGGTCGAGGTCTTGTCTCCCGAAGTCATCGCGCATAAGATTCGTGACCTTTTCCGCAAGCGAACTCCTGAGGGGAAATTACAGTTTCCTGAAATTAACGTCGTTTGGATTATCTGCGAAACGCACTTCGTCGAAGTAAGCCCTGGCATGAAAGGCATTCCTGCATTCATTTTTGGCCGGGACGGGAAGACGAGCGCCGGTGAGGTGATTGATGGATTTCAATCAGAGTGGGCGGCGGCGCATGGCGTGCCGTTATTGGAAATGAACTCGCTTGTGTTTGAGACTACTACCTTTAAGCCGGAGCGACAGAGTGATCCGAAAGGAAAAGGGATCCCGCTACACGAAGTGTGGCGCCGTCAGTATAAGAAACGTCCATATTTGCGATGTCTGAATGAAAAGGAGTTGGGAGAATATTACAAAAGCATCATAGCTGCATTAACACCGGGAATGCTAGTCGGCGCGACTGAGGTTGATCGCGGACTTTCGAGGCATTTGATAGAACGATTTACACATCTCATTGAGGAGATCAATGAGCGTGGTATTGACATGAAAAATTATGCCGCGCTTATGCAGGAGCTTGGTCGTGACTTCAAAGCAGGAAAGTTTACTCCCGTGCAAATGAAGGAGATTGAAGCGATGTCTAACAAGCCAAACATTTTCGCGGCAGGACAGTTTTACTCCGATTCAGAAAGTAAAAATTACAGGTGCCTAAGCGTTAATAGTGAAACAGCCGTAGTAATTGTAATAGATGTGCTTCTAGGGAAAACGTTGGAGGTGATCGGAGAAATTAAGCGGGAAAATTGGAATAATTTTTGGCCAATAATAGACGAGAACAAGCTGGCGGCACTCAAGAAACGTTTTGAACACTTTGCGACCAAGCATCCTGAATGGCTCACTTTGTGAATCACCCAAAGTTAGAAGCCATCCACCGCTTCAACTTATCTTCAACCGCGGTTCGCTTCATCGCAAACCGTTCGCGTGATCGGGCAAGGAGTTTGTCCTTTCGGCCAATTCGATTTTGAACCGGCGGGAGCATCTTCGCCAGGAATGGCTGCCGGTTCGTTCCATCCTCCAGAAGCTTCACGACCGCTTCATATCGGTTAAGGTCGGCAAACATGTGCCCCGTGAAAGTCTTTCCAAATTCCTTCTCCATCACCTCACCGTCAGTATGTCCGATGCGAAAAGCAATGTGAGTTCCGACGTTGCCGAAAACCGCCTGGCGCACCGGCAAGGAAAGCTGGTCAACGTATTGATGGGAGAGAACGAGACACAGACGGTACTTTCTGGCTTCTGAAAGAATTGAAGTAAAAGTATCCGTCGAAAAATTCTGGAACTCGTCAATGAACAGGTAAAAATCGCGGCGTTTGTCTTCCGGCTGATTTGACCGCGCCATTGCGCCAAGCTGAAATTGCGTCACCAAAAGGGAACCAAGCAGATTGGCCTTGTCGTGTCCAAGCTGGCCTTTTGACAGATTGGCGATGAACAACCGGCCATTGTCCATGACGAAGCGAATGTTCACTTTCGCCTTCACCTGCCCCAAAATGTTCCGGACCACCGGATTCAAAAGGAACTGGCCGATTTTGTTCTGGATCGGCGCGATGGCTTCCCGTTGGAAACGCTCGTCGTAATTCTCATACTCCTCCGCCCAAAAAGCCCGGATGAACGGGTCTTTGATCTGCCGAACCACTTTGGCCCGATATTCGTCATCCGTGAGAAGGCGATTGACGCCCAAAAGGGTGGCGTTCCGGCAGTCCAATAGGGCAGACACGGCGTTGTAGAGGATGTATTCCAGCCTCGGTCCCCAGGAATCGCGCCAGATTCCTTTGAACGCACCCACTATGCCAGACGCCACAAGATGGCGATTATCCGGCGCGACATTCGCCAGCACGTTCAAGCCGATTGGAAACTCAAGATCACCCGGATTGAAATATACGAGATGGTCGGCGCGCTTGGGCGGAATGTGGTGCAACAATTCTTCCGCCAAGTCGCCGTGCGGATCAATGACTCCAACTCCATGCCCAAGGGCGATATGCTGGATGATCAGATTTCGCAACAGAGTCGTCTTGCCGGAACCAGTTTTTCCGATCACGTAGAGGTGCTGTCGCTGGTCACTGGTAGATATGCCAAAAGGCCGTGGGTCGCCCCAGCCTTCGCGCTCTCCAATGATGATAATCGGTTCGTCATTCATGGTTCCAAAAACAGTCGCCACTCCTTTCCACCGAAAGTCTCCGTTTCATGCGACTCTTGTGCACGTGGAATCGACCTTTGCGCTGGCAGAAGTGTTTTGGGACACGCCGGCGAGGTAATGGCGACTGGTTTTGAAACCCGAATGGGCTTTCACAGGATAGACGGAGCACGTAGTTCAAGCTAGACGCCACAATTTGCCAAGTTGGGCATAAAATGGACGCGCCAGTCGGCGCGGCTCTCGAAATAGTGCCGCATTTGCGGTGGTGCATTTTCCTGCGGTCGTATCAGTCGTGAAGCCCGTATTTATCTCCGTGCCTCAGCACGAACCGATCGCATCAGCGAGGTTGTCGTGGGTGCGTTAGCACCTCATCTAAAACCAGTCCCCCAACGTGTCGGGGCATCGGACGGCTAGTCCGTAGCGCCCGACTTAAACGCTTTTTGGATAAAGGACACCGGTTAGGGGGACTGCATCCCGATAGCCGAAGGAAAATGCGTTTAAGTCGGGCGATAGCCGACGACACGTTGGGGAGCTAGTGGTGCGGCGGTTAAGCCGTGGAAGTAGAAAAGTGATGGGCGTTAGCCCCTACATACCATGTATGTAGGCCGTAAAGTGTTTCAGTAGCGGAAGCCTCATCCTCTTCCTGCGCTTTCGTCACATTTCCTGGTATGTTCGTTCGAAGGCTTGGAATTGATCCGCACGCCAACGGCCAGAAAACCCCTGGCTTGTATGGTTGCCCAGACATTTTGGAACTGGACAATGGCGACTTCGCCGTCATTGGCGCGGACATTACAGGAGTGGCGATGGGGAAGTTGGCTTTTGGCGCAAACTGCGGGCCTGACGAAAAAATTGTGCGGATTCCACGGCGGATTTTGATCGGCGCGAAGCGAGACATACCGGACAGTGTCTGAACCGACGATTTGTCGTTAACCTTCAAAGCGCCGGCATTCTCGCGGGACTTCTTTTTACAGCACACTTGCTACGTTCGGAGACTAAGACCCGCCGTGTCAGCAACCTGCTCGCAATCACCGAAAGCCACCGCAAGGTGTGGGTTTGGTCGAAGGGATGAATCGATTCACTTTGCTTATCATTCTTGGCAATTTACTTCGCTAACTCCTTGGTACGAACAACAACAAAGACCTCGGCTCGTCGATTTTCAGAAAGAGCCTGGGCCGAGTTTCCAAAGGCAGCTGGACGTTCTGACCCAAAGAAGGCCAAAATCGCTTTCTGTCCATTCGCCCTGGGAGTTAGCGCAGAGAATGCACTTCGCGTGCGCTTATCGCTTAGTGTGAAATTCCTACTTTGACCACCTATTTCATCAGCATGGCCAAAAACTATCAAACGATACGACCCGCTTGGAAGATTTGATAAGAGGTGATCGATCTCCTTCTCCGCGTTCGAATCCAAGTCGGACTTCCCTGTATCAAAAAAGCACTTGATTGCTCCTGCCACTGCATATTTATCCATGGACAATTGCTCTTTGATTAAACACTCAGGGCTCCAAAAATCGCCATCTCTTAGATCTCTTGAAAACTCTTGTAAGTCGAAAGCGTTGGTTCCATATCGCATGGCAACCATTCGATATTTGCGTCGTGCTAACCCTTTAAAGCGGAAAACTCCATCTTTGTCCACGGTTGTGAACTTGATCGCGCAAGGCCCTTCTCCAAAAAGCAGCACAAGGCATTCTACTTTGGAGAATTCAAGCGGCGCGCCATAGAGTTTTCCTTCAATTCTAACGTACGGTAAGTAGCCGTGTTTGGCCAGCAAAGCAATGCCACCGCTCGAGAAATAGAGCGCGAGTAAAACAAAGGCAAATTTTCTGAGCAAACCCTTTGTCCGGGTTTCTCTGTGCGGAATCAACTCAAGTTGGTTGCGTGTGGCTCGGCGGACTGATTTCGACCGATGCGAGTAAATCAGATAAACCAATAATAGGAGAGTGCCCAACACAAAAAGGATTGATGCAATAACCGCGACCATCCGGAATTCTCCGAACAGCACCTCCAAACTGACGCTAAACACACTGCAAATGAGGCCAGACCAAAGTTCCTTTGTCTCGCGGAACCACCTTTTGGGCGGGAGCTGGAAGCGGTGGTTCATGATGATTCATGAGTAATACTTCCTCTGTGAACGAGATCGCTTGGGTTTAAGAAGGTGCCTTCTCGCGCCAGCTCTCTTATTTCTTCGCCGATTATGTGATTGGCAACTTCCGTTGCGGTCTTTCCATATGTTCCCGTCAAGGCAAGCTTCTCTAAACAGTGCTTTATCTGGGAAGTGGTGCTTACGGTGATGATCTCCGTTTTCACCCTATTGGATGGCCTGCCAGATCTCATAAAGAATGGCAATAGATTGGCATTGTTATTTAGATTGTCAACCGAAAACGCTAATTACGAAGAACATGCATTAACCACATTATGTGGTATATGTTCCCTTGTGTACCCTAGCTATTGCGATAGTGGTAACTTAATAGGTCGGGTCCAAAATTATGTCGCCATGTCGGCGCTGGATGAAGCCAGGGGGATTTGCCGTTGCCCCCGGCCGGATGGTAGAATCAAGGGCAATGGGATTTTCAGGGTGGGTTGTCCGAAACTGGTTCGATGTGTTTCAAAGCGCCGGCATTCTCGCGGGACTTCTTTTTATAGCATATTCCTTGCGCTCGGAAACTAAGACCCGCCGTGTCAGTAATCTACTCTCAATCACCGAAAGCCACCGCAAGGTGTGGAGCGAGATTTATCATCGCCCGGAATTGAAGCGGGTGCTGGATGAGCGGGCCAATGTTCGCCAAGACGAAATGACACGCGAAGAAGAAATCTTCGTCAATCTGGTGATCTTCCATCTGAACGTGGTGTTTTACGCGCGGAAGTCCGGGCTTGTATTCAAATTGGAGAGATTGCGTGTCGGGACATTTGGTGGTTCTTCTCGCTGCCAATTCCACGGATGATTTGGGAAAAAACAAAAGTGCTGCAAAATGACGATTTTGTGTTGTTTGTCGAATCGTGCCGAAATTGGAAATGACTCTCATTTGGGTTAATTCCTCCAGTAATGCCTTCGCCTTTCCTGTCATCGCTCGCTCGGGGTCAAGGTTAAGCGACTACCCGCTCCGCCTTGTGTCCATAGGGCAGGATCGTTGGTAGCTATTCCCACGCACGTCTAGTGGCTACCATGCACGTCAACCAAATACATGATAAGCGCCAGCAGGGCTGCGATTAACAAGCCCACAATGATTGCGGCCATCAAAACGCCGTATTTCCTCGGGCGCCGCTGATGCGGCCGCGTTCGATGAAAGAGGTGCTTACGGAAAAAAACCTAGATGTGCGATGCTTGGTGAAGGAGTCGTGCAGCGCAAGTTCAATAATAGGCGTGACCGACGCTGTTTCCACGTAGCGCGAGCGCATGAAATCAATGTGGGCTTCGCCAAATTCCTTTTGCCATTTCCAAACGGCTCAAATCTCCCAACGGAGAAAGAGAATCACTCCCCATCTCAGTGAAAAATTAAAGGCATGGAACACCTTGACAAACTGACCGGAAATCGTTTTGCTCGCTTCACGCATATTAAATCCATGACCACGCCGCTTCCTAATAATGAGGCCGAAAGACTGGCGGTTTTACGCGAGTATCAAATTCTCGATACCGCGCCGGATCGCGAGTTTGATCTCATCACGGCTTTGGCTTCGCGCATTTGCGGCACGCCCATCGCCTTGATCAGTTTGGTGGATGAGCGGCGGCAGTGGTTCAAATCCAACATCGGTTTGAGTGTTTCCGAGACGAACCGGAACGTCGCGTTTTGCGGGCACGCGATTTTGCAGCGTGAAGTGTTGCACGTCAGCGACGCCAAAATGGACAANNCGGTTTGCCGATAATCCGCTGGTGACGGGCAATCCGCATATCCGGTTTTATGCGGGCGCGCCACTGGTGACGGAAAAGGGTCTTGCGCTGGGAACGGTATGCGTGCTGGATCAGAAACCGCGCACGCTTACGCAGGAACAACAGGAATCGCTTGCGCTGATGAGTCAACTGGCAATGTCGCTTTTGGATTTTCGTAAGAAGCTGCGTGAAATTTCAAAAGTCGCTTCAGAACGGGAATGGCTGATCAGCGAATTGCAGCGCACGGTGGACGAAAAGGGTGGAGCGTCCTAAAACTGGTTCGTTGTCGTTTGTCTTAAACTTCCACCAACTTCCGCACCAGCAGTTTGATTTCTTGCAGGAGTCGAGGCCACGTGCTTCTTCATCCCGGCCTTCGACCACCCTCTCCCATCCGATTGGCGAGGGACAAGAAGGAGAATCTTTCGCCAGTGGCCGTTATTATTTGCGCCCGAAAACTTACCGCCTTCGGCAAGTTTCGGCGTCTTTGTCTGTGTTTCCACAGCGCTTATCCTGTGCGTATATGAGAAAAATATACAGCACAGCGCAAAGGCGCTCCTTTCGTAGGTGGGTTAGGCAATTGTTTTGCGGTTGGATCAAACGCCGAAACGGTAATTGTTTGGCGGGGATCGAGAAGGTCATTGAGAAACTTCAGGACATAGAAGACTCAATTGAAATCATCGCGAGGGAAATCGCCCGACCGATTAAGTCGGGTAAGTAATGGTAGGTCATACTACGTATCACCTCTCGACAGGAAGCCCAAACTCCTTTTTGAAGTGAGCGTATATGAGTGCGGCTGCGCGTTCCGCTTTATGTCCGTAGGTTCTGACTTCCTCTAAGTCAGCCAGCCGTCTTGGAGGAAGACGGGCATTTGCCCCTTTTCGTCTATATGTTAAGCGGATATTTTCAGGTTCGATCGGCCCGTTTTCCTCTTCGCAACGGGACAAGGATGTTTCCAGTATCTGAAACGGTTTTGAGGCTTCAATTATCAGGATTTTGTCCTTCAGAATTAGGTTCGATCCAATGGCCGCAAGTATCTCCTTTTTGGTCTGGAAATTGCCCTTGGCAAATCGGCTGCGAGCCAGGCACGCGAACTCAAACGTTTTCTCGGATGACTCCAACCACTTTTCAACGCGATGCCCCGTGTCCTGGAATAATTCCTCCAGCCGGGACTTCTCCTTCAAGAGCTCCATACGCTGCCGGCTGTATTCTTCATCAGATAGCAAGCTCCCGTCGGCGTTCTGTGACGAAGTTTTGAGTTTCACCAGATTATCGACCTGCCGCAGACAGGCGTCATACGCCTTGCGCTGTGCTTGAATATCGTCATTGCGGGACTTGGATTCCTGCTCATGCAGTTCGTGCAGATATTTGATCGCCCAATCTTTGAACCGCTCCGAGATTTGGATGCGCGATAGATAATCTTCAATCTGCCGTTCAAGCTCCGCTCCACTGACACATTTCTGCGCGCACAGGGGATTTTTCTTTTTGGTGCAATGGTAGTAAACATAACGCAGGAATTTGGGGTTCGTCATCTTCTCAATCGCCACCTGGCAGCGGGGACACGATTCGCGGCGGCGGTAGGCGAACTTGAAGCGGCAGTTGCCGCACATGAGTTGGTGTTTTTCTTCCGCTGTCACCCTGGCATCGCATTCGCCACAGCGGATGAGTCCCGTAAAAGCAAAGGTGGTGTGGATAGCGGGAGAAGTTTTGGTGCCGAGCGATACTCTAGAGCAGTTGGCCTTCAAAGAATTTGGCTCTAATATGTGGTTTGATTCATTTCCTGAGGTCCTTCAAAAGCTATCGGATTATTTCTATGTTTCTAGAGATTGTTTGATCGCTCGCTTGAATCATCTAGAGTTTCCAGAGCGGATCGGTTCCTGGGTGGCATTTTTAATTGCGTTTTCCACGAAAGACTATCGAGGTGGAGGGCATGCAAAGCTGCGAATTCAAGCAGCGGTTGGGAATTGGAATCGAAACAATCATGTCACTTTTTATCCGGGAATTGAGGTCGAGCAATTAAGCGAAGATTTCAAGGAAGCCCTAGACGTTTTGTGGAATCGAAACTCGACCAAACAACCACTCTGTCGAGATCTAGTATTTCCTTCAAAACGGTTCGGTGATCTGACGTATAAAATGCGATTGCATTCTTGTGTCTTTCGTTCATCTCCACAGAGAGCACTACTGGTTTGGGGGTCGATAGCTAAAGACAGTTGATTGTGGTACAATTGATCTGGACTAAGCTGGCTCCTTCACAATAAGACAATTCGTCATAGCCTACAGTTGCTTGATAGGTGGCAGTTGTAGGTTATGACGAATTATCATATTACTGTCGACTACAGCGTCGATCTTGCTAACATCATTGCAGAGGGGAAGTACGATTGGGTCAACGATAATATCAAATCCATCCACTTCCCTCAAAAGCATATCGGAAAGAGGAATGTCACATTGGGCCTCCTCCATTTAGGAGAGGTCGTTTCCTCCGTTTACGCCATCAAACAATTAACCTCGTTTGGTTACAGGCCGGGACAAGTTGAGGAACTGATAACGGTTACTAAAGTGTTTCCAAAGTTGCACAAACGATTTCCTTTGGTAGCGCTGGGAACTCAAACCCTAATTCTTGCTCATTGCATGGTTCCGTGTGTTTATTACAACGGATCCCAAAAATGTCTGGACCTTGGTAGATGGAATTGTACATGGAATGCTCGTTATCAATTCCTAGGTGTTAAAGTGTAACTTTCTTTCTCTATACATTAGAAGCACACCACGTGAACATTTTATGTTGCACGCGGTTTTTTATGACAAAAATCTCAGCGGTCCACCACATGCTCGATTGATCAATTGGCCTTTATGTCATCCGAGCCTGCCGGAGCGGAATGAGCTGATTCTAGCAGTTGGCATTGTTCGAGGAAATCCCATAACAAAAAGACCCCGTATGGGGGCCCTTGCTAAAGATTGCTTGCTCGATCAAAAAGTGGTTTTAATTATCATTGCATTCTATCACTGGCAAACCACAGCCCT
>PLJQ01000333.1 GCA_003140275.1 Limisphaerales bacterium | reverse complement strand
GTGCCGCCCACCCTGAAGACTTCATCGTCATGGTCGTGGACGGCGCCAGTTCGCATGTCGCCAAGGCGCTGGTGGTGCCGGAGAACATCCGCCTGCACCGCTTGCCGGGCTATTCGCCAGAACTCAATCCGCAGGAACATTTGTGGGATGAGATTCGCGAGAAGGAATTTCCGAACCGGGTGTTTTCAGACATGGCCGGGGTGGTGCGAACCTTGGAAACGGGCGTGCCACGGCTGGCTTCGGATCGAGATCGCCGGCGGAGCATCTGCGCTTGGCCCTGGATAGTTAGTCTCACCTTGAACCGGGATTAAAACGTCGTGAAACCGGCTCCGTTCGCAGGAAACCACAATTCTCCTTGGGAGGTTTGGGCTGCGCTTCGGATCACGCTGATGGCTTGCGTTTCGGGAGTCGTTTTCTTAGGTTCAGCCATGCTCAACAAATTGCGCAATCCCCTCCAGGTAGTGGCTGCTCTCCTGGTCATGACTGCAAGCTTGCTTTGCGCCCTCCAGGTCCGAGGGGCGGAAACCAGGAGCGCGCTGCAACGCGATCCGCAAGGTTGGGTGGACATTCTTCCGCCGACAGACCTCAAAGGCTGCTATCGCGTGCCCGTGCCGCCCACCGGCCAACTGGGTCGGGAACAGTGGCATGTCGAGAAGAAGCTTCTGATCTGCGACGGGGACGGCGGGCATGATATGCTGCTGTTCGACCAGGAAATCGGCGACGCCATTTTTCACATCGAGTTTAGCTACACCAAGATCGAGGGCAAACAGGGTTACAACAGCGGCGCCTACGTCCGTAATTCCAAGGACGGCGCGATCTGGCATCAGGCTCAATTCGGGGACGCCAAAGACGGCTACCTGTTTGGCCAGACGTTGGGAACGGCGGGCCAAAAGAAATCGTTCAATTTGAGCAAGCAGGTGACGGACATGCGGGTGAAACCCGCTGGCGAATGGAACACGCTGGAGGTGACGGCGCAGGGCAAGGTTTTGACGCTCTGGGTCAACGGCGCGGTCACCTGTCAGTTTGAGGATTGTGGCCGGGAGAAGGGTTATCTCGGCTTGGAAGGGGAAGGCTACCGCATTGAGTTCCGTAATTTGAAAGTGAAAATGCTGCGCTGAGTCGTGGGCCGGCGACAGCCATGACTGGGGCTGTGAGTGATAGGTTCCGCGCCAGTCGGAATTAATGCGCTTGGGATGGCGCTGGAGACGTGACGGGATATGGAGCGAACCGGGCGGAACGGTTTTGGGCCGCGCGAGCCTTTGAGAAACAACATGAAAATCGAAATCAAGAAATTCCGCGTGCGGGAAGGCGACAAAGTGCGACTCAAGGAATGGCCGACCCGCGTGAAGCCGTTGTACAAGTCGAAGAAGCATTACGAAAGCATCCTCGTCGAGCATCGCAAAACGTTGAGCGCGCTGCAAAGTCTGCTTTACGCGCACCATCGTTTCTCGTTGTTGCTGATTTTTCAGGCGCTGGACGCGGCTGGCAAAGATGGTGCGATCAAGCATGTCATGTCCGGCGTGAACCCGCAGGGCTGCCAGGTTTTCAGCTTCAAACATCCGAGCGCGCAGGAATTGGAGCATGACTTTCTCTGGCGCACGACTTGTTGTTTGCCGGAACGCGGCCACATCGGTATCTTCAATCGCTCTTATTATGAGGAGGTTTTGATCGTGCGGGTGCATCCCGAAATCCTGCGCAGTCAGGGTTTGCCAACCGAAGACCTTGAAGACACGAACATCTGGCAACATCGTTATCGCTCAATCCTCGACTTGGAAAAGCACCTCCGCCGCAATGGCACACGGACTGTGAAATTCTTTCTCCATTTGTCCAAGGAGGAACAAAGTCAGCGTTTCCTCGCGCGGATCGACGACCCGGACAAAAACTGGAAACTCAGCCGGCCTGACCTCGAGGAACGCGCGCGTTGGAAAGAATATCAGTGCGCATACGAATCCTGTTTGACAGCAACGAGCACCAAAATCGCCCCGTGGCACATCGTTCCTGCCGACGACAAAGAGAACGCGCGGCTGATTATTTCACAGATAGTCCTCGACACTCTGGGCGAATTAAAGATGAGCTACCCAAAACCGGACAAGGGCCACCAAAGCGAATTGCAATCCATCCGCAAATCGCTGGAAAAATGACCCTGTCAAAGCCTCGGCATGAGCGTCCCCATCGTCAACACTCTTACTGCGAAACCAGCAGTTTTGGTGGTTTTCGCGCTCACTTATCTCGGTATCGCGTTGGGTCATGTGCCGGGATTGAAACTGAACCGTACCGGCATCGCGTTACTGGGCGCGATCGCAATCACAATCTGCTCTGGCCTCCCGACTACAACCACGGCTGGTTTCATCAACTGGCCGACCATCCTATTGTTGTTCGGCTTTTTTGTCCTGTCGGCCCAATTGCGCCTCTCTGGTTTTTTCGACAAGGTCGCTGGCGACATTTCGGCCCGGCTCGAAAACCCCGCGCGGTTTCTGCTGACCCTTATGCTGGTGACAGCGGGTCTGTCGGCGTTTCTGAACCACGACATTGTCTGTTACGTGTTCGCGCCGGTTGTCGCCACAGCTTTGCTCCGCCGGCAACTTAACCCCGTCCCATTCCTCATCGCTCTGGCAATTGCCAGCAATATCGGCGCGGCGGCCACACTCGTTGGGAATCCACAAGATATGATGATCGCCCAGGTTGCCGGGCTGGAGTTCGGGCGTTACATGCTGTGGTGCCTGGCGCCAGTCCTCTTTGCTCTTGGCTGCGCTTACGCGCTCATCTGGACCATGTCCCGCCACGATCTCGCCTTCACCGGGTCGATGCCCGCCGTCGCGGAACCATCTCCCCATCCATTCAACCGCCCGCACACGATCAAAGGTTTGGTTGTCTTTGGAGTGGTCATTGCGTTCTTTTTCTCTTCGGTGCCCAAGGAAATCGTTGCCTTGACCGCTGCCGGAATTCATCTGGCAAGCCGGAAATTTCGAACCGATGATTTGCTGGCACTGGTGGACTGGCCGATTCTGGTCTTGTTTATGGGGCTTTTTGTTGTGACCGGAGTATTCCAAGCCGCCGGTTTTGGAGACCAGGCAATACAATGGCTCGCGAACGCCGGCGTGAATCTCCAGTCACCTTCCTTTCTCGTGATGGTAACTGCGGTGCTTTCCAATCTCATTAACAACGCCGCTGCGGTATTGTTACTGGTGAAGGTGGTTAATGTGAGTCACCCCCAAACAGCCTATGTGCTGGCACTCGCCAACAGCTTTGGCGGCAGTCTCATCATTCTTGGAAGCGTATCAAACATCATCGTAGTGCAACAAGCGCGTGAACTGGGTGTGAACATTTCCTTTCGCGACTTCGCCCGCCTGGGAATTCCGGTCACACTGGCCGCGCTTGGCGGATTGCTTGGCTGGCTGGCACTCATGACTTGATTTGGAGCAACATGGAAATGCGATCGGCAGTTCTTACTTTATTTACGCAACCCACCGCAATTTCTTTTTAATCAAAAATGATGACAAAGGATTATCAGCCCCGCCTGGTTCTACTTTGTCACATTGCCCTAATTAACCTGGCCGCACCGCAATGAGTTTGTGCTCGCCGAATATGATCGGAAGTGATATTTTCCGTATCATGAATGCGCAGACAATTGAGAACATCCTCAACAAGTTGGGCCGACAGGATTTTACACGGGCAGGTGCCTTGATCTTGCGTTCATTTTTTGGACTGAACGCGATTATGGTTGATGGGGCAAACGATGCGGGTTCGGATTGGTGGGTGTTCAAGGATTCCGGCGGTCCATCGAGCGCCGCATTTTCCCTGGAGATTTGAGCCGTGCAGAGGTCTCAATTCTTCATCGTTCATCATGGAAACCACGTGCTTTGCATGGGGTCAGCGACATTGCCATGCGATCCCGGTCTTTTTGGATGTGGCATTGAAAGCGGCTGGAGCAGCCGGCATTCGATCGCCCCGAGCCAAACGTGTGGATTTTGAAACCGTGGATGGCCCGCAGACGGTCGAATTTCAAATACGCCACCACCTTTTGCACGCGGGCGTTGTGGGCCGATTACCGGGGCCGTTTCTCAATCCCTCGCCCTTTGGGCGTGGCGTTTTATTCTGGGCGCGTGGAAGCAGCTTGAGCTGATGAATTTATGTGGATTGTTCGACTGGCCCTGAGTCGGCCCTATACTTTTGTGGTCGTCGCGCTGATGATTTTGCTGGTCAGTCCGGTGGTCATTTTGCGCACGCCCACGGACATCTTTCCCGACATCAACATTCCGGTGGTGAGCATCGTTTGGAGTTACGCTGGCATGTCGGCGGAGCAAATGGCGTCGCGCATTGTGACCATCAGCGAGCGCGGGTTGACGACCACCGTTAACGACATCGAACACATCGAATCCCAGTCGCTCAACGGGACGGGGGTAATCAAGGTGTTTTTCCATTCGAATGTGAAAATTGACATGGCCATCGCGCAGGTTACGGCGATTTGCCAGGCGACGGCGCGCGGCTTGCCGCCCGGCATCACGCCGCCTCTCATCATCACTTACAACGCGTCCAGCGTTCCCATTTTGCAACTCAGTTTGAGCAGCAAGACGCTGTCCGAATCGCAGGTCAGCGACTTGGGGATGAATTTTCTGCGCGTCGGTCTGGCGACGGTGCAAGGGGCCTCCATGCCCAATCCCTATGGCGGAAAACCCCGTCAGATCATGGTGGATATCGACATCTCGGCCTTGAACGGGAAGGGACTCTCCCCCGCCGATGTGGTCAACGCCATTGGCGCGGAAAACCTGATCCTGCCCTCCGGGACGGAGAAGATCGGAAGCACCGAGTACGCTGTTGAGTTGAATGGCAGCCCGATCTCCGTGCAGGAACTTAATGACCTTCCCCTCAAACAGGTCAACGGCCACATGATCTATATCCGGGACGTGGCGCACGTGCGCGACGGTTTCTCGGTCCAACAAAATATCGTGCGCAGTGATGGCATCCGCGCCTCGCTGTTGACGATCGTCAAATCCGGCGCGGTCTCCACGCTGGATATTGTGGCGCGCATCAAGCAAGCCGTGCCCCAGGTGGCAAAAACCATGCCGCCTGGATTGGAAATCCGCACCCTGCTGGATCAGTCCTTGTTTGTGCGGGCCGCCGTCCAGTCGGTGATCCGGGAGGCGGTCATCGCCGCCTGCCTGACGGCCATCATGATTCTGGTTTTCCTTGGCAACTGGCGCACCACCTTTGTCATCGTCATTTCCATCCCGCTGTCCATCCTCTGTTCCATCCTCACGCTCAGCGCCCTGGGGGAGACGATGAACATTATGACCCTGGGCGGCCTGGCGCTGGCGGTGGGCATCCTGGTGGATGATGCGACGGTGGAAATCGAGAATATCGAACGGAATCTCCGGCAGGGCAAGGAACTGCGCACGGCGATCCTGGATGGCGCCGCGCAAATTGCCGTGCCGGCATTTGTCTCGACGCTGTGCATTTGCATTGTGTTCGTTCCCATGTTTTTTCTGACCGGCACGGCCCGGTATCTTTTTGTGCCCTTGGCCGAGGCGGTGGTTTTCGCCATGCTGGCCTCTTATCTTCTCTCGCGCACCGTGGTGCCGACGCTAGTCATGTATTTTCTCCGCCAGCACGTGCATGAAACCGGCACGGAAGCCAAGGGTTGGTTTGGCCGGTTCCACGCCAGGTTTGAAACCGGATTTGAGCGGCTGCGCAGCGGCTACCGCGGCTGGCTCAACGCCTGTCTGCACCACCGTCGGCTTTTCGCCGTTTGCTTCGTTGCTTTCTGCGCAGCATCGTGCCTTTTGACGCCGTTTCTCGGTCAGGATTTTTTCCCCAAAGTGGATGCCGGCCAGATGCGGCTCCATGTCCGGGCCAAAACGGGCACCCGCGTGGAAGAAACGGCCACTTTGTGCGATCACGTTGAAGACCTCATCCGGCGCACCATTCCGGCAAAGGAGTTGGAAAGCATTGTGGATAATGTCGGCCTGCCCACCAGCGGCATCAACGTTTCCTACAACAATGGCGGGACTATCGGGACGTTCGACGCCGAAATCCTGGTTTCGCTCAATCACGAAAAACATCACCCCACCGAGGGCTATATTCGAAAACTGCGTCACAACCTGAATAGCGATTTTCCCGGCGTTGCTTTCTTTTTCCAACCGGCCGACATCGTCAGCCAGGTCTTGAACTTCGGGCTGCCCTCGCCGATTGACATTCAGGTCGTCGGTCGTGAGCAGCAGCAGAATTACCAGATCGCGACGGACATTGCGGAACAGCTTCGTCACATTCCTGGCGCGGTGGACGTGCATGTTCAGCAGATGTTTGATCTGCCGAGCCTTGAAGTGAAGGCCGATCGCACGAAGGTGCAGGAGGTCGGATTCACACAGCGGGATGTGGCGGCCAGCCTGCTTATCGCCCTCAGCGGGAGTTTTCAGACCACGCCCTCGTTTTATCTGAATCCAGCCAACGGCGTGAGCTATCAAGTGGCGGCGCAAGTGCCCCAGTACCGTCTCGATTCCTTGCAAGCACTGGCCGGAATCCCGGTGACGGGACCCAGCGGGGCGGCGGCGCAGTTGCTGGGCAATCTGGCCACGATTTCGCGCAGCGTCGAACAAGGGGTGGTGAGCCATTACAATATCCAGCCCGTGATTGACGTTTATGCGGATGTCCAGGGCCGCGATCTGGGCGGTGTGGTTAAAAGCTTTCATGGAATCGTGGATTCGGCCGAAAAGAAACTCCCCCGCGGAAGCTCGATCATCGTGCGAGGACAGGTTGAGACGATGAGGTCCTCCTTCCTCGGCCTGGGGTTCGGCCTGTGCTTTGCCATTGCGCTGGTTTATCTGCTGATCGTGATCAACTTCCAATCCTGGAGCGATCCGTTCATTATCATCACCGCGTTGCCTGGCGCATTGTGCGGGATTGTCTGGATGCTCTTCTTGACGCGCACAACGCTCAACGTGCCTTCCCTCATGGGCGCCGTCATGAGCATCGGCGTGGCCACCGCCAACAGCATTCTGGTGGTCACTTTCGCAAAGGAGCGGCTCGCGGAGACAAAAAACGCTCTCACCGCATCCTTGGATGCCGGTTACATCCGGTTGCGCCCGGTGGTGATGACGGCTTTGGCGATGGTGATCGGCATGGTCCCGATGGCGCTCGGCTTGGGCGAAGGCGGCGAGCAGAACGCGCCCCTTGGCCGGGCCGTGATTGGCGGTCTGCTGTTCGCGACGGTCGCGACTCTCTTTTTTGTTCCGGTGGTTTTTTGCATGATCCGAAGCCGGAGCGACGGTGAATCAGACGGCGGCGCCAACCCGGAAGCTGTCAGGACGACTTAGAAATTATGAAGCAAACGGAAACCGAACCCAGCGCCGCTTCTCCCGCTCCCGCAACGCCGCCGGGAACCGTGTTGCCGGCTACCGGCGCCCAGTCCGCTCCGCCAGCGCCGGCGGGCCGGATGCCATTGTTCCTGCTGGCGGGCTTTGGGATAGTCCTGGTCATTCTGGCCGGAATCACCATTATGTCCCGCGCGCGCGCGCGCGCGGAACTGGAGAGCGACACGCTGGAGAACCTGGTGCCCACGGTGAGCGTCATGCAGCCCAAGCGCACTTCGGCGCAAATCCAGCTTGAATTGCCGGGCAACATCATGGCGTTTGAGGAGGCCCCCATTTACGCACGCGTAAGCGGCTATCTGAAGCATTGGCTGACAGACATCGGCACGCACGTCGTGGCGGGGCAGCCACTGGCGGAAATCGAAACGCCTGAACTGGACCAGGAACTCAACCAGGCCAACGCCGCGCTGGCCCAGGCGAACGCCAACCTGGAAATCGCCCGCATCTCCGCCGAGCGCTGGCAAAACTTGCGCAAAAGCGACTCCGTTTCGCAGCAGGATACCGACGTGAAGGTGGCGACGTGGCATGCGCGGGCAGCGGATGTAAACGCGGCGGAGGCGAACGTTAAACGTCTGACGGAGTTGACCAATTTCAAAATGCTGGCCGCCCCCTTTCCGGGCATCATCACCATTCGCACCGTGGACGCGGGCACCCTCATCACCGCCGGATCGTCACGGGAGATTTTCCGTCTGGCCAGGATCGATCCGTTGCGCGTCTATATTACTCTGCCGCAAGCTTACAGCCAGATGGTCAAGACGAACGATGAGGCGGCGTTGGCATTTTCCGAACTGCCCGGCCAGAGCTTCACGGGAAAAGTGGACCGCACGGCGGGCGCCATTGATCCGATCTCCCGCACTCTCCTGACGGAAATACTGGTGTCCAACCATGATGGGAAGCTGTTTCCTGGCTCGCATGTGATGGTGCGGGTGAACCTTGCGACGGGAGTGAATCCGGTGGTCGTGCCGGTCAACACCTTGCTATTCCGCAACGAACAAGGGATGCAAGTCGGCCTGGTTGATGCCAACGGAATCGTCCGGCTGGCCAGCGTGACGGTGGGGCGGGATTACGGCACAACCGTGGAAATAATCCAAGGCCTTTCCGAAACCGACAACGTCATCATCAACCCATCCGATTCCCTCAAACCGGGCATCAAGGTGCGGATGGCCAAAACCGAAACGGAAGCCGCCAAACCTGCCCATGAATGAGGTTCGTCCGCAACGCTCCAGCTTCGGCATCGGGAACGTCGTTCTATGCGCACTGGCCCTGGCTGGCTGCGCGGTGGGGCCTGATTACCAGCGGCCGCATCCAGGCCCGCTGCCCACCGACTGGAAGGCGGGATCGCCTTGGAAGGAGGGCCAACCCAGGGACGCCGAGAGGAAACAAAACTTTTGGGAGGTTTTTGATGACGCGGTCCTGGCCGGGCTGGAGCTTGAAGTCACCACGAACAGCCCGAACGTGCGCGCCGCGTTCGAACGCGTGGAACAATCCCGTGCCATCGCACGCATCAGCCGGGCGGACCTTTTCCCCGGCCTGAGCGTTGATCCCCATGGGAATCGCACGCGTTACTCACCCAGCCGGCCAGCGCAACCAGGCTCGCTCGTTTCGAGCTATACCGGCAACGATTTCGTCCTGCCCCTGGATTTGAGCTACGAGGTTGATCTTTGGGGACGCGTCCGCCGCACATTCCGAGCCGCGCGCGAACAGGCCCAAGCCAGCGCCGCCGCTTACCAGAACGTGCTGCTCTCCCTTCAGGCTGAGGTCGCCCAGACGTATTTCATGATCCGTTCCATCGACTTGGACCGGTCCGTCGTTTCGGAAACCATTAAATTGCGCAAAAAAAACCTCTCGCTGGTCGAGTCTCTCCACCAAGGCGGAGTTGACAGCCAAGTGGATGTGGCCCAGGCCGAAACGGAGCTGGCTTCAGTTCAAGCCGACTTTGTGGGGCTGGAGCTGCGCCGCGCGCAATTGGAAAATGCCCTGGCTGCCCTTTGCGGCCAAACCCCGTCCAGCTTTTCGCTTGCGCAAACCAGCCGCGTTTACCACCCTCCGGTCATTCCCGTCGGCCTGCCAGCCGATCTGCTCGAAAGGCGGCCGGACGTGGCGGAGGCGGAACGTTCCATGTCGGCTGCCAGTGAAGGCATCGGCATTGCCAAGGCGGCGTTCTTTCCCGCCATCCACCTCACGGGTGCCGCCGGCGTGGAAAGCGTGGAGCTAAAGGACATCTTCAATTGGGAAAACCGCATCTGGAGTATTGGCCCCAACCTCAGCCTGCCCCTGTTTGAAGGAGGCCGCAATCGCGCCGGCGTCCAGCGCGCCGAGGCGGCTTACAATGAGGCCGTGGCCCAATATCGCTCGCAGGTTTTGGTCGCCTTTCACGAGGTGGAGGACGGCTTGGTCGGCTTGCGTCTGCTGAAAGAACAATTCGAGGCGCAAATGCGCGCAGTGGACGGGGCCAAGAAGGTGGCCGATCTCTCACGGCTCCGCTATAAAGAAGGTTTGGCCAGCTATTTCGAAGTAGTGCTGGCGGAAAGAACTGCCTTGGAAAACGAGATACTGGCGTATCAGTTGAATGGGCAGCGCATCGTGACGACAGTCGTTTTGATCAAGGCGCTGGGCGGCGGTTGGAAAGTGGACAACGCCACGATGACCAATCGCGTCGCGCCTCTTCAAAAAACGGAATAAGCAAAGGATCAAACGACAGGCAAACACAAACGGAAGAAGCCACTGTGAAACCAGCCACACCAAAAACCGGGCTGTCACCATCCATCGAACCCCGAAAAGCAGTTTTCGGAGGTTCCCTTAAGAAAAAATGTGGCAACCGATAGCATGGCATTTGCCATCTGTTTCAAGAATAAATCCGGACGAGCTTCACGTTACCTCACGGTCCGTGCTATCGGGGCGGATCAGCTTACCGCGCGCTTTTTGAGTTTCTGCGCCATGATCCGCGTCGCCCGATCCGATCTTGAGCAGAAATTTACCGGCCAACGCCTCGCCGATTATCTCGCCTCCGGAACTCCAATACGATCTGGGATTTTCGGGAGGCGTTGGTACAGGCCAAGGTGTCCGAGCGACTTTTTGAACAATTTACGCGGCAACTCTGGCGCAGGCGGGCAAGCTGGTGGATGCGAGTTTTGTGGACGTGCCGCGGCAACGGAACACCCGCGCGGAGAACGCGACGATCAAGGCCGGCGGTGTGCCCGAGGTGTGGGCCGAAGTGCCCGCGAAGCCACCGCAAAAGGATGTGGACGCGCGCTGGACCAAGAAGAACGCGGAAGTCCATTACGGTTACAAGAACCATGTGAAGGCGGACGCCAAAAGTAAGTTG
>PLJQ01000133.1:174-3024 GCA_003140275.1 Limisphaerales bacterium | reverse complement strand
CGTTGCTACGGCAGGCCGGGAGGTTCGCCACTACTTTTCAAACAGGCTCCAAGTGGTTTGGCGGGGCGGGTGCGGGGCGCAGACTTTCGGATGATGCGACGTCGCCGCCAACGTGTGGGTTGCGGCAATAAATGAAGCACTGTTCTGGCACTTCGGCACGTAGGCGAACGCCAGTCAGGGCAACAACAGATAAACCGCCAACGTTGCCAGCCGCTTCATCGGACGCGAGCTTACTGTGAACCGGACTTTACTTGCACGCCGGTTTTCACGTCGGCCAGCTTGCCGCCTGCCATCACCACCCGACTGAATTGAAGCTTGGCCGTCAGCTTGGTGGTCGTGAGGGGATGGGCGGCGGTGATGACAAAGTTGAAAGTGTTCGTGCCGCCGGCAGCAAGCCCCGGCTTATCCTCCGCCCCACCGATGACCCACTTGGCGGATTGACCCACCATTTTGCCCTGCTTATCCAGCAGAAACAGCGTGGCCCGGGCGGATTCCACACTCTGACTGAAACCGTTCTTCAACCCTAGCGCCACCACTGCCTTATTGCCAGTCACCTTGGGTGGCGAGACTGTGACCGCCAGTTGCGCTTGCGCGATGAAGCCGCAAAAGAACCCGATGCAGAACACACTTTGGCAAAGCCGTTTCATGCTTTTCAATTATACTAACGGTGACCACGAAATCGGAGCAAGGCCACTTCAAAGTACAACACTCGGGGAGGATCGGTCCGATAGCCAGAAGCCTCTTTGCACAGGACGTCGTAGGCGATGTTCCGTTGGACAAATCCGTCATACTCGATGGTCATCAGGGCAACTGGTCCAAAGTTACGAAATGGAAAGGCCGAAAATGCGCAATACCGGTTCGGCAAGGCCTGGGTAGCGAGGGTGCTGAGCAAGAAAAGCCAAAATGAAAAGATTAACCTTACCATACATCACTCAAAATTAAACGTGCTTCCCTTGAGGTGATCAACGTCTCCCGCCAAGAGTCGCACATGCAAAGCTCGCTTGCATGGGTCAGCGGGAGGGGAGTTGACCAGGGCAACCGAAACAATTTCGATCACCTCATTTCCTGACGCAGTTTTGCCGATCATGCCAGTGGACAGACTGCCGACGGAAACAGACCCGGCTACTATGGTTTTGCCATTCTTGAGAGTGGCCACATCTTCGATTAAGAATTGCGTTTTCATCGACCTTGCTGGAGCAACAGGCTGTTCAGCCTGTTGATTGTTTGCTGCGTCTCCGCTGCCGGGATATTATAGGCATCCGAGAATCTGATCAGCTTCTGGGCGGCCTCAATCTCCATTTGTAGGGGATCTGTCATTCCCGCTCTATACTGCGCCGAATGAATCAGTTCTTCGTAAACAGCGGAGGTGGAAGGGTTTTGTGGCAATAGGATCGTTTTGGCATCAGCCGTAGCTCCCTCGACGCCAAGTGTATTCAGCAGGCGAGTTGAATCTGCGTCTGCTTGCATGACGCCACCCTGTCGCTGAAACGCGCTCTGAATCCGCCCAAACAGGCCGCTTTCCATCCCCTGTCCAGCAGTTGTGCTGTAGAGTCCACCCTCTGCGGCAACACCGAAATCATCCGCCAGACTCAAGCCACGTCCAATAGTACCAATTCCTCTGAGGCCCTGAAAAACCTCTCCCACCGGAATCAACGTCATTGCCGCCATGCTTCCCTCCCACACCCGCCGTCCCACCGAAGCCTGCTGCAACAGCCCGTATTGATTCTCATACGTTCCATCGACCATGGTTGTCAAACCATTAGCAGTTCCCTCCGCCATCGAAAACGGCAGGGTGACCGCTCCAAAGGCAAGGTTCGCCAAGCCGCCCACAACTCCCTCCAGCGTGACCTTCGGACTGTAGAGGTCATCCAGCAACGATTCGTAAGCCATATTCTGACCAAGCGATTCGTTGCCAGAACCCAACGAAGACTGTGACTCGATTGAGTTATCATGGGCCCCTTTGCCCAACCTTCCCGTCGGATCAAATCGATTGACTGGATCACCGGAACAGAAACTGTAGAGGTCCATGCTCGCCGCATGACCCAGCGGATCGGGTGAAAGAAATCTCCCTTCCACAGGGTCGTAATAGCGCGCGCCCAGCCAATACAATCCCGTCGGCTCGATCCGTTGCCCGCGCCATACACTCGCTTCCGCCGCCGAAACGCTCAGACTCAATACCGGCGCTTGAATCCCGCGCACCGGCCCATAGCCATTCACGCGCGCCGGATTCCAACTCACCGTCCCGCTGCTGATGGTTCCCACGGCGTTGCCCTGGTAATCATTCAACAACCCCGTCGTCAGCCCGTCACTCTCGCGCACCGTCGCCTCCAACCCGCCGGCGCCCTGCATGCCACCGTACCCACCCGACAGGTCCGGCCCGTACACCTTCCACGTCCGCTGGCCGTTGACCTCCACCGCTACTTCCAGGAATTCCACTTCCGGATCAAACCAGGAATCCACCGTCAAGGAGGCGGCGGAGTTCGTTCCGCCCGGGTTCTGGAGGGTTCGCACCCGGCGACCCAGGCCGTCGTACACCGCCGTCCACACGTAGTTAGTGGCCGCGCCGCTCTTCTCCATCACCTTCACCAGCCGCCCGAGCGCATCCCAGGAAAGACTCTGCGCGCGTCCGCTGGGAAACACCCGGTTGGTCACGTAACCCGCGCCGTCGTAATTGTTCGTCACCGTTACCTGGCCGGACACGGTGAACGCGTTGGTCACGCTCGGGTTATACAATCCATTCGGATGATGCGACGTGGCCGCCAACGTGTGGGTTGCGGAAATAAATGAAGCACTGTTCTGGCACTTCGGCACGGAGGCGAACGCCAGCCAGGGCAACAACAGATAAACCGC
>PLJQ01000133.1:0-164 GCA_003140275.1 Limisphaerales bacterium | reverse complement strand
AGGGGATGGGCGGCGGTGATGACGAAGTTGAAAGTATTCGTGCCGCCGGCAGCCAGTCCCGGCTTGTCTTCCGTGCCGCCGATGACCCACTTGGCGGACTGACCTACCATCTTGCCTTTCGCATCAAGCAGAATCACCGTAGCCCGGGCGGATTCCACACTCTG
>PLJQ01000166.1:23648-24008 GCA_003140275.1 Limisphaerales bacterium | reverse complement strand
TACCAGATTCGTGTTGGACGAGCTGGCGCTCAACACCAGATTCGACGCTGCCGTCGCCGCATCTCCCACCGTGAACGCGAGCGGCCCCGTGGTCGTGTCCTCATCAATTATTTGATCCCCGATGCCCGTGATCGTCGGCGGCGTTTCGTTCACCCACACGATCAAATTCGTTTGCGCCGACAAGCCGATGCTGTTGGTCACCGTCAAGGTGACACCAAAATTCGTCGTCACTCCCGCCGGTGAGGAAAACGTGTGCAAAGGGTTCGCAGAATTGGTGCCCGGGGAGCCGTCGCCAAAAGTCCAATTATAGGTCAACATACCCCCTGAGGGATCGAACGACCCGCCGCCGGAAAAAGCCAA
>PLJQ01000166.1:0-23643 GCA_003140275.1 Limisphaerales bacterium | reverse complement strand
CCAAAACGAATCAGATTCATCGTCCCTGTAGTCATCGTCCGTGTCACCGACCCGATCAGGGTCCAATTGACAATTTCATAAACGTCCAACGAAGCCAAACCGGCCACCGCATCCGCTTTGAAACTGACCCAGTAGGTTGTTCCGCTGGTAACATGAATCGTGGGACTATGCACGGTGCCACTTTTGTATGCCTCAATCCACAAACCAAGGTTCCCAGTTCCGTTATTCTCGATCTGCACGATCGCGTAAGTCGATCCCGCACCCGGTTGGATGGCGTCATACAGTTCATTNNGGAAACACGAGATCACAAAGGCACTGTGGGACTTGCTAGTGGTGAAGGCGGCGTATTGCAAATCCACGTTGTCATTCCAACCCCAACCGCGAGTTGAACCGATGTCAGAATATGTGGACCCGCCCGCGACCGTGACCGGGCCGCGCAAAGGATGTTCGCCTGCTGTTCTGACCTTCAAATTCGATCCGGTGATGGACCATGAGCCCCCTGAGCCATGGCTGCCATTGCCCGCGATGGCAGCAGTTAGCGTACTCCCGTCTGTACCAGCTTCCATGTCCTGATACACGTCCACCGTCACGGCGAAGAGCGAAAAAGTGTGAACAGCCAGAAAACTTGGAATCAGGAGAATTAAAACCCATTTTCGCACGATACCCGCATAGACAAGATTTTTCATAGGCATCCCCTTAGCTCGGATGCCCGCCAAGGCAAGCGATCACGTAATTTTCCGGGTTTTTGGGGAACAAGCGCACTAGTGAATAACTCAGACGTCTCAAAAATGGACGACGACTCTCGCATGCAAATACTCCCGTATGTCCGGTCTCTAAACACAAGCCCATTTTCGACGCGTGTTGTGTGGCATTCACCAATGGAATTCGGCGTGCGAACCATACTGTATGAGGGAGCTGCGAGAATGTGCGTGGAATGTCGAACGGTGGAGTTATCGCTTTGAAATGGATACTGGCCAGGGCCAGCTGAGCGTTTGTCAGGATGCAGGCGGCGTTGGCGGCGGCGCCGCGGAGCCCAAACCACTGTAGGTAAGACAACTTTCTTGTCGGGAGAGATATCAAGCAGAGCGGCTGAATCCATCCAGCTGCCAAACCGACGAGCTCCAATGCCATCAACCTCGCGCCCGGAGGTGCATCAAATGTGCAAGTATTCCTCCACTCAATTATTTCGCTCCTTGATTGGGTTCAGCTTCATCAAGGCGAGAAGCCGACCTGCGTGATCGAACAATCGAACAAGATACTTCATGAGAAGATGATGCCCGGCAATGAACAAAAACGGCAGCGCAATCCCATACAAGGGAACCGCAACCAATGATTTCAAAATATTCCGGACGCGGTTTTTCGGGTGGGTGAAGGTGGTTTTGCCCCGCAGCAACGCGCGCTTGAGCAGAAATTTCCGTTCCCAGCGATGCGGAGGAACCGTTTCGTAAACAGGCGACTCGTCGCACCAGATGAAAATGTGCCCGGCGTCCATCATCCGCCTGAAAAAATCCTGGTCCTCACCACCGGTGCCGAACTCGGCTTTGAACACCTCGTCCAGCCCATCGAGAATTTGTCTCTTAATCAACACGTTCCCGGTGCGCGCCTCCAGCCAGCTCAAAACGAATCCGGTCTCGTGCCTCGCTCGGTCGTAGAAGCCGGCTTTGACAAGCCATATTGGCGGCGCACTCTCAAAATGCGGCAGCACCGGCCCAAGCACCCCGGAGGCACCGCGCTCCTTGCATGCCTTGAGCATTACCAGCAGCCAGTCTGCGCCGGGGAATTCGTCATCGTCAATGAAAGCCAGATAATCTCCCCCGGCATTCTCCACCACCTTGTTTCTGGCCAACGCGATGTTCGGGATTGGCTCCATCCAGTAGCTCGTCTCAATGGCAGAAGTGGCGGCGAAATCTCTCACGGTCTGCTTCGCGGACTCCTCGCGGTCATTGTCTGTAACAACAATTGAAAACTCAAAAATCCCCCCGGTTTTCTGGCGGCTGAGTTCCTCCAGAAGCCGCTTCACCAACTGCGGCCGTTTATACGTGCAAATACAGACGCTAATATGTTCCTTCTGACCGGCCATGACGAATATCCTTTTCCAAGCTAGCCGCTACCTTGGCGGTTTGATCTACGCCCAAGAAAAACAAGCTTATTCACCTGCGCGCGGCATGAAACATGAAGCACGGAGCGAGACGGGCACCCTGCCTTCCAAGCAGGCTGATTCCATGATTCGCCAAGCAGGCGGCAGCTCTTTTTGAAGCGTTACCCGCTGTGACATTGTAATACCCACCCAATACTCTCACCCTAAACCCGGCAGCGCCCAAAGTTCGGCTGATCGCCTCGATGTCCAGAAGCCGTTCCTGCCAACTGCCGGTCAGCGGATCACAAGTGTTCGTGGGATGGTCTGGTTTGACAGAGATAATTTTCGTTTTCTCGTACTGCCTCACACAGACTTCGATGTCGTCTTTTCGTAGCCCGCGCGTTGCGGACGCCAAGTCCTCGACTTCAGCGTCCGAAAGCCGCGGCGCGGTGTGCCTCACAATTTCCCGGCGAACAGAAAGAAACGCCTTCACGGTGTCCATCGGATAACTTCCTTCATGCGGTCCGTCTTCAAATTCCCATTTGTGGTGCTGACGAAAGTGTCGGCGGCGGACAATGGGGTTCAACGGATTGGCGCTGGTTGACAACACCATGGTCATGGGTTCGCTGGAGAGCGAACCTGCGACTTTGATAAAATCGTCCATATCGTAGATGTGTTCGATGACGTTGATTGAGGCCAATGCGCAAAGGCCGGGGCGGTTCGTCTTGAGGGATTCATGGACCGTGTGTATGTCGCCGCAAATGTATTCGTCTGCCGGACAACCCAGGTGTTGCGCAAGCACGCGCGCATCTTCGCAGCATGGGTCGAAAATATCGTTGTAAATGACGCGGGGAAAGCCGGCTTCCTTGGCCAGACAGGACAGCAGGCCGTGACCGCCGCCGTAATCCACAAACGATTGGGGTCCTCCGGGCAACTCCGGGTACAACAACCACGCCATAATATGGACATACTTCTTGATCATTTCCCCCGCCTTTGTCCGAAAACCCTCCAAGATTTCCCGGCTATAAGCGGAGAGCGACAATTGCTGCACATTGACAGCCTCAATCTTTTTCACAAGCCTCCCGGCCGCCTCGTCGAGGCTGCGCCAGCGGCCGGGATCAATCGGCGGAAGCGATTGTTGGTTGTAGATATATCGCATATGGAAACCTGGCCCGTACAGATGCTTGATGCGCGGTTGACTCACCCTTCGCAGCCAAGTCTAAAAGGGGGCTGAGATCATGCCCATCCCAGTCGAGAACTGCACCTAACCGCCTGTTTCTGGCTTATGGAAGTATCTTAACACCCGTAACCGGAGTAAGGATGGTGTTATCCAAACCCGTGGCCGAATTGTTCGATGCATCGCTACTACTAACGCGATAATGGTATGTGGTTGCCGAAATAAGATTGGTCAATCGGATGCTGTGCGAAGTCACCAAAATGGAATTGGTCATGCTGAAGCCGTATCCGGCGGTTAGGCCGTAATCAACTGAACTGGTTGAAGGCTCATCAGTGTTCCACGAAATGGTTCCCGCATTATTAGAAAATAAACCAATGGCAACATTGCTGATAACCGGCGCAGTAGTGTCAGGCCCCCCTGACGGCGGATTCGCGTTGTTCAGAAGCCGGTAACCGGCCGGAATTTTGGCAAGGTCGCTGGCGACATCCGTTGGAGCCTCTGGTCCAAATGGAGGCCATGCGAGGTTGCCGAACCAACTGGGTTTGGCCGTGAGAAACAGGCTGTTCGGTAGGTTATGGTCGGCGATCGACGAATCCCAGACTACTGCATTGTTCGCCGCATCCCAGTTGCCGTGACGAAGTGTGTTGGTATTCACGTAAGAGTCCTGCACCGCGGTGCCAGTGCTGCTGCCGTTGTTCCCGCTGTACGGGTAGCCCAGCCGGTAAATGTAGGGAGATGAAAAACTTGCACTTCCTGGATCATATCCCCATATTAGCGTTCCCGGTTGGGCATAGGTTCGAGTCACGCCGGGCAATGCCAGGGTAATACTGTTCGGCGCTGTGCGTTCGCCCAATTGGTTCCCAACAACAGAATAATTGCGCTGCCAGGCATCAATGGAGACGGCTACCCGATGTTGCGTGGTCGCGGAGCTGTTGCCGGGGATGCGGTTTCTAAAAATCGTCCCCCAACCGCTCGGCCCGTAATAGTAGTCCGACTGAATTTGTCCAGTATAGTTTCCTTCAAACAAATTGTAGGCGGGGAATGGGGTGTGATTGCCGTTGATTTCGTGTTGCAGCCATTCACCCGTGTAACCGCCGTTCACGTATTTGCTGAATGCAAATACATTGTAGGCCAGAACATTCCCGGTGCATCCGCCCTGCACTAGAACGGTGCTTTGGCAGTTGTAGATGATATTGTCGATGACCAGCGAACCGCTGTCCGGATCGAGTTGCAGGCCGTAGCCATGGTCAACGGCATAGACGCTCGGGTCATGAATGTAGCAGCCGCGCATCTCGAAGTGGACGTTCCACCGCAAAAAGAACCCGTAATATCCCCAGCCAGACAGCTCGACATTCTTAAGCCAACTGGCGTAGCTGCCGTTGAAGAAGATGCCATGCGTCGATGAACCGGACGTTGTAACCGTTAAATCCTCCATCCCGAAGCTGATAGGTCCGGGTCGCCTTGAAGCTCTGGAAATCTGCGGCGACCTCGTTCCGTCCAAGGCGTATAGCAGTGGCGGGTCAAAGGTGAGGTCGTTTCCGCTTTTTCCCGTGATGCGACAGGGATGAAGCTGTACACGATTTCCGTCTCGCCCCTTTCCAGCGGAGTCGGTATTGTAAGTTGCAGACGTCCCGCCGCCTGTGCCATAGCCCTGAATCCAGTCCGCATTGTCCATGTCAATCACGCACATGTCGCCCACCAAATAACTGCTCGCGTTCGACACGGTGATGGTGCCGCTTCCCTGGGTCCCTCCCGCGGTGATGTTCTGCGAATCTCCCCACGAACCAAACCACGGTGGATAAGAACCAACATCAACCGCCGCCGTGCCGTTTGAAATGGCCAGAATGGTTTGTCCCATTCCAGCGCCGCGTAGCGTGCAGTAAGTTGGGCCGGGATCGCCGAATCCAATCGGCGAAATGTTGTAGGTGCCGGCGCTCAGGTAAACCACCTGATTCGACGGGCAGGCATTGACGGCACTGACAATTTGTGATGCCGTTGCACCTGGATTCAACGTCGTGTAAATGTTTGTTCGCGATGGGATGCCACCGGGCACACCGGCGGCGGCCCAAACATTTGTGGGTGCATTTTCGACAGGGATGCCACCTATCTCGCCACGCGAAGGCACGACAGGCGAAGGCACGACAGGCGAAGGCACGAAGGGAAAAGTGGTGTCCGTCCAGCTTATACAGATGTCGTCTATGTAACTGGTCGTGGCGCTAGTATCCCCATGACTGTCGGTCCGGCCAAAACGAATCAGATTCATCGTGCCGGTGGTCATTGTCCGGGTTACTGACCCGACCAACGTCCAGTTAACGATTTCATAAACATTCAACGAAGCCAGGCCGTTCGCTGCATCCGCCTTGAAGCTCACCCAGTACGTGGTTCCCTGGGTAACATTGATCACCGGGCTATGCACCGTCCCACCGTTCCATGCCTCAATCCACAAACCAAGATTACCACCTCCGTTGTTCTCCATCTGCACGATTGCGTAAGTCTTTCCCGCGCCCGGCTGGATGGCGTCATACAGTTCATTCAAGCCGGGAGAGGGGCCAACCGTGAGGAAACACGAGATCACAAAGGCATTTTTGGAACTGCTGGTAGTGAAGGCGGCGTATTGCAAATCCACGTTGTCATTCCAACCCCAACCGCGTGTTGAACCGATGTCAGAATATGTGGACCCGCCCGCGACCGTGACCGGGCCGCGTAAAGCATGTTCGGCTGCGGTTCTGACCTTCAAATTCGATCCGGTAACGGACCACGAGCCGCCTGATCCATGACTGCCATTGCCCGCGACGGTGGCCGTTACAGTGTCGCCGTCGGCGCCGGTCTCCATGTCCTGATAGATGTCCACCGTCACGGCGAAGGTTGAAACAGCTTGAACAACCAGAAAGCCTAAAACCAGGAGAACTAAAACCCCTTTTCGACCCATATTTGCAAAGACAAAACGACTCATAGCATTCCGCCAAGCAGGATGTTCGCCAAAACAGGCGGTCATGTGCTTTTCTGGGCTTTTTGTAACAAGGGCGCCAGATGCGCTGGAACACTTAAACATTATCCAATCTGCTTTCGATCACGGCGGTTGACTCAAGTTGATTTGAACGGTTCGGTGGGACAATTGCGATGCCAAGTGTATCAACATTAAATGTTACCATGCACTTGGAAAACAACGCAGCCGTCTCGAAAATGGACGACGAGTCTCACATCCTACTACTCTCGTGTGTTTCGTTTTCTAAACGCAAGTCCATTTTTGGCGCGTATCTCCGAACAACATCAGACCTAGCTTTACCTAAGCAGGATCATCGCCAACGTATCCTCCGAAGAAGCGTCTCAATCTTCGTGCAGTGTCCCGCCGCAGACAACAAAAAGCCGCCGTTGGACCTTACTTTGCAGTTTTTGATCGCAACACGACACTACGTCCCGTAAATGAACGCCAAAACCGCGCATGAAATAGTCCCAGCCTCATTTAGCCGTTATTTCCTCCCAAGCTCTTGCTACTGGCAGAATTCTCGCGCCTGAAGTTACGGCCCATTGGACAATAACCTCGAAAAATGCAGGAGTACAGCCAAAAGGCGTTGGAGTTTCAGCAATGTCATGCGTCGCAAGAATAAGCCATCCGCTTGCACGGGTGTTCTCGTCAATGAGGCGTTTCAACGCGTCCGGATTGTCTCTACTTTTCTCAAGGAAACGGGCCTGAAGATTACTCACGTCGGTTGGGCCGACATTGAATGATTCACCTCCTCCTCGACAACAAACAAAATGCCTTGCTGCTCTCCGTTTTGTTCGAGGCCTGGGACAGGCTATTGGATAGGAAAGGGTTTTGAAGGCTGCTCCGGGGACAAGCTCTCCAAGCGCGTGTTTGTTCTTGATGATGGACTTCTCAAACACGCCTGGCGTGGTTTCCCACGAATGACAGTGCGCAAACGTATGGCAACCCAACTCGTGGCCTTCAGCAATGACCTGTCGGAGGTCTTCAATCAAGAAACCTGGACCTGCCGGCAATTCGCGGCCGAGCAATCCAAGCGAGACATAGTAAGTTCCACAAATTCCATGCCGCTGTAGAATAGCCCCTCCCTCTAGCAGGGCAGACCGGGGAAAGTCATCAAAGGTGAATGAAATAATAGGAAACTTGGGGCGTAATTCAAGCAACCGCTGACCATAGTGAATGGAGAGGCTCCGCCGATACCGATTTCGGATCCTGATGATTGTGTTGGAAATGTCCATGCTCCGGCCGCGCACTCAAGCCGCCCAGTCACCATATCCCGCGCCCGTCCCGCGTAATTCACGCAAACCACTCTTTGACGCTGTCGGCTGTGACATGAGCGGATGTTCGATCGTTACCAACAAGAAAGCGAACCAAAGAACATCCAATCGGAAAAAGCTCGACTCCGAGAAGTTGTAAAGAATAGCGAGGAGCCAATAAACTAATCCGACCTTGCTCAGAGGATGCCCTGAAAACAATCTGTCGACGACCCTGCGGGCCGCCACCAACAGCACCAAAACCAGAAGCGCATCCCCTACCAGTCCGCCGTCCACGTAAAGATCAAGGTATCCGTTATGTGCCGAGTTGATCTTCATGAAAGACTCAATGACCGCCTTGCCTTTTGGGCTGTCCCAAAACACATAAAACCCCTCGCCCAAGAACCGGTCCGTTTTCTGTTCCAGCAGGATCTTCCAGATATCGGTGCGGCCCGTCAAACTTGGATCGCGGCCCAAAGCCCGGATGACCATGTCCGAAACGCCAAATGTCTTATCCATTACCACGAGGCAAATAACACTGGTCAGTATCGTGATTAACACCCGCCTTCCGTTTCTCATCCCCAACAGGCGCTGAGTGCCCCAAAGGATGCAAGCGCCGACAATCAGGCAGAAGATCGAGGTCTGGCTGTCGCATGTTATCAAAAGCCACACCCCCATCAAAAGCATCCCGAGACGGATCACCAACTGCATTTTATTTCCTCGCCGATCCTCCCTTTTGTTGACCTCAATCAAATCCCACAAAATCATTATTGAAAAAACAAACACCATCTCGCCCAAAGAATTTTTTTGAGTCGTAACACCTCCGAACATGGCCTCACCCGCCCTGCTGAAGCTTCGACCAATGTTGGGGAAGTACTTGATGAATACCAAGGACAGAGGGAACAAAATGTACGAGACCCTGACAAACATCACTCGGACGGCATCAGCAGGATTCGTCTGCGTAAGCAAAATCAAACCGACCAGAACACAACCGAAATCCTTGAAAAGCCTCTTCAAGGAAACGAGTGGCATCTCCGACCAGACCACGCTCAACAACAAATAAGCATAGATCAGGCAGATCGACTTGTTGTTGTGGAGAAAGCCTCCCCAATCCATTCCCCTATTGACTAATACGACAACGGCTGAACCAATCAGCATCGCGAACACAAATGTGTCGATTGGATTCGCATCACTTCCACCGCCTCCGCCAAACCAATACGACACGGGGCGAGACCCCTGAATCACGATCCATGCAGCCGGAATCAAAAGCGTCCGCGACCCGACCTTCCGCCAAGTCATGTCCTTCCGCCAAAGCCACAGAATGAAACCGCAGCATAGGATAAGCGCTAAATGCGGCATCCTGTTTAGAGTATCCGGTCAATTTCGCCCGAGTAATTGCATCTCGACAAGCTCCAAGTCCTCGCCTTTATCTCCAAAAACTTTCTCCGTGCTCAAAACTTTGTCTGTTCTCCTCGCGGGTAAACTCGCCTTTACACGAATCACGTGGCCCGATTGAAGCAACAAGCAGGCCGTCCGTACTCGCAATCAACTCCGCTCAATCAATTGCCTCTGGACCAGTTCACTGGTCAGCAACTTGTGGATCTCCAATGTGTAATTTCCCCGGCCCGTTACGTGGGCAGTGACGATTTCCTCGACGCGACGGCCATTGAGATACGGCCTCCCTAGAGTACGCACATCCAATAGCACTTCTTTGACGTAATGAGCGAGCTCATCACGATACCAGGTCCGGAAATGATAAAATTTCTGTCGTCCGAGAAACAACCGCTCAACGCGCAGCGGCGCCAGCACGCGGTCAAATTTCGCCAGCCATTGCGGCATGCCGTAATCGAACATGTATTCAGCCCTCGGCATAAATTCCTGGCGAAACACCGCAAACTTACTGGCGGGAACGCCGTTGCCTCCAATCGCGCCACGGTCGGTTGGAATTCCAGCAAGAGCCGGATTGTGCTCGGCAATGTAGCGGTGAGCCAAAGCTTTATTGACTGGCAGGTCCGGCGGCGATTGGTACGCCACGGCCACAAGCTCGTTGTCGAGAAATGGAGAACGAACGGTCAATTGCGAACGCTCTACCGCCATGCGGGCGTAATGATGCCAGGGCACTTGCTTGAACGCGATAAAGGATGTGCGAGGAACACGTCGTTCGCTCGCGTAAGTTTCCCCAGCCTTGTTCAGAAAAGGCACGAACATTCGGTCAAAAATGAACTCGCACAATGGAACCGGCTTGAAAGCAACGTTCGCCCTCAAAACCTCGCTACCGTAGTTGCCGGTCATCCGCACGGGTGCTATCGCCTTGGCAGTCCGGTTGACAAACAATTCGACGGAACCCATCACGTCCATCGCTCCATCCGTGTAGTAAACACTGCGTCGGGCCAAATCGGGAAACTCGGAGAAAAAACCTTGCGTGACAGGAATCACTTCGTATTCCTGTCCACATACCCGGGCGATCTGCTTTGCCAGCCGAACATCCGCACACTCGCGATACATTCCTCCAAATGTGTAACAAGGCATTTGCCGCGGCTGCACTGGAGCCGCAGCAATAATCATCCGGCTATCCAACCCACCGGTCAGCGACAGCGCAATCTGTTGTTGGCCCTGAAAATATCGTGGGAGAATACGGGTGAATGTCTCACTCATCTTCTCGTAATATTCGTCCGCGGTAAGCGAAGGTTGGTTTTCCCACGAATCCTTTTTGAAATAACTTTCTTTCCTGACTGCTTTTTGAGGCGTAAACGTCCATACGGACGCTCCTGGCAATAAACCGACTCTTGAGAAGATCGTGCGATCCTGCAGCGCACAGCCACACGAGAGGGCTTCCGCAAAGCTCGTCATGTCCAACTGCCTTAATTGTGGCAGAACTTTCAAAAGAGACTTCGCTTCAGAGGAAAAGTAGAACCCCTCGGCGTTTTCGTGATGATAAATCCGATTGAGTCCATAGCGGTCATTAAACAGCACGGCCTTGCCTTCGCGCAGATCCACCACCACCCCGCTGAAGCAGCCGTTCAACATTTCGAAAAAGCGCATCCCCTGCTCCTCGTAGGCATGTACCAGACAGCCCGCGTTGTCCCGGGGACAGTCATGACCTGCCGCTCTAAGTCGATCAATTTCTGAGTGATCGGCAAAATGTTCACCGAAAAATATCAGGCAAATGTCGCGCGTCTCATTCCAAACAGGCATGCAATCAGAGAATGAGCCGGCGTGGCAGGCCCAGCCGATCCAGAGACCAAGCTTTTCGAACTGCACGATCCCCGACCTGTAATCGGGGTCATGAATCAAGCTGCCCACCATCTTTTGAAGCCAGTGCAGATTCCTCGCGGAATCGCGGCCACCAATTATTCCCACAATTCCTGGCATAGTAAGGCTGTTTCTACTTGAAAGTATTCCTGATACAGAATTGGAGCGGGTGGGGGGAATTGAACACCCCATCTGCTAATTGGAAATCAGCCGCTCTAGCATTGAGCTACACCCGCGCGTTTGGAAAACCGTTCCGCCACCTCGCGCCCCTCCAAAATGAACGATTCGATTCATCAGACCGTACTATTAACGCGGCGGAACCGCAATGAATTTTTTGGGGCCGAACAATTCAATATACTTGCTGCGCAACTTTGTAAGCCTGGTAATCACACTTGGTGGCAACGAATCCCTCAAGCCTTGATGGAGACGTAGCCTCAGCCCCAATTCCCCTTTCCAAGTCAGGGGAACATAGTAGCGCGGATACTGCATCTCCTCAAAACCGTTGCGCCGTTTGAATTCTGTGAGCGGGCTGTAAACTTTGCTGTAAGTGAATTTTCTATAAACCAAGTACTGGCTTCTTCGTTTCTCGCAAAGCTCAACCGCCTTGGCAAGCAAAGCGTTCATCGGTTTCTTGTCCAAGTGTGCGTTCTTAGACAGGAATTGCATGATACTGGCAACCTGATCGATATAGACCAGCTTCATAAACCCTATAAGCTCATTCTCGCAGTAGGCAGCGATGAATTGGCTGCGCTCAAGATAGGTCGCATTCTCCCTTTTTACCGTCTCGACGTCCTTTCCATAATGACAAAATGACCTCCCTTGCCGTATGGGCGTTTCGTTATAAATCTCCGCGATACCGCGCGCCAACTCGTCGTTGAATTCAGCAACCTTGACAACCACCCCACGTTTGCCAGCTATTCGCACATTTCTTCGCGATTCCTGCGGCAATCGCTTTTCCCACCAATCGGCATATGATGTGATCGGTACTACCGCAAAATTATCCCATTCGTAGTGGTATTCGTATTTTGGTTTCGTCTGAGGAATCTTTTGCGCAAAGGTAAAAAGGTCAGCTTCTAACTTGTCTTTTTTGAGCCTGGCAACCACGGTTTCGGGGTCTTTGATGATTTCGCCTTCCACCCAATTCTCGTCATGAACGGCGGCAATCCTGATCCATTTGCCCTGAACGAGGATCGTTCTGTCTTCAAAGACGACCGAAGGAACGGACACTGGTTTTCCTTTAATCCTGATTTCAATAGGCTCAACTGCCATATCTCACGCGGGACTAATGGTTCCAGGCTCGGTCATGCCCAGTGCTTTGGGATGCAATTGTGTCCGGGAAACAAACTCTACCGCCTGGCGAAAACCCGTGAACATGCCTTCAATGGAGGCTTCCCGCAAGATGTCCNNCTCACGCGCATGCCGGGAGAATTCCGCACGCACACCATCATTGTCCAACAGATAAAGCATCTTTTCTTTCAAACCAGGCAAATCATTCTCACCGACCATGAACCCGTTTTGCCCCGGCTTGAGATATTGAATTTCCGGCGGCTGCAGCCCACTCTCAGTAATGGCCGGCAACCCCCAATAAAACGCCTGGTTCAATCCGAGTCCCACATGGCCAGGTACAACAAAAATGTCCGCCGCCTTGAACAGCTTGCTGATCTGAAGATTCTTAGAATCATGAACCTGCCCAAGATAGCGCGTGTTTTTCGGGTTCAACCTGGCCTTGCGGTCGTCACTCATCCCGCCGCCAACCAGCACCAGGCCGATGTCACGCCGGTCGAGTTCTCGAAATATCCTGATTAGATGGTCAACCTTTTTGCGTTCGCCATCAATCCCCATGGTGCCAGTGAACAACACCACTTTCTCGAAGGGAATTCCGAATTCTGCCTTGATCAGTTCCTTGGATTCTTTGATTTCAGGATAATCCTCAAAGTTGACCGTGTTGTTAGCCGCGAAAATCTTGCGCCGATTCCCGCGTATTATGCAGCCAGTCTGTTTGTCTGAATAGAGGATCAGCGCGTCGCTCAAAATGTGGGCGTAGTTAAAAAGATAGTGGCGCAATTTGCTGTCCGGCCTGTCCAAATTAGCGCCCTTCGTCCAACTGACAATAGGAACACCCTTCAGCTTGAGCCAATGAATCAACAGCCAGAAAATTCGAACCTTGAGGTGCAGGTGGAACATCACAACGTCAGGTTTAATCTCATTGATCAGGTGGCGGTACTTCGAAAACCTGAATCCGGCTTCCCGAAAGTCGAACCTCACTTGCAGCTTGCTTTCCCGCTGCATGGCGTTGCTCGCCACCTTGAATTCCCATCCGTGTTCCAGAAACCGCCTGTGAAGATAATTGTAAACCGACACTCTGTAGTGCGGCACTTTGTTGCAAATGAGAAGGATCGTCTTCATTTTGCTTGAAGACCCGCTGGCGCCACATCGTCCTGGCCCGCCGCTTGTCGCGTTGAATGAAGATATTGATCGAGCACGGCGAGAGCTGCGAACATGGTGGCCTGGCCCCAGTGCAGCGTGGGGGTTTTGTTGGTGATCAAGAGATACTTCCGATAATAAAAATATCCTGTCTTGTCCTGCATGTTCGCAATCGTCCAATCCGCCACGTTCATCGCCGTGGCGACGCTGTCTGCATGGAGATCGCGCAGATTGACCAAGGTCTGGATAGCCTCAGACGCGCACTGGATATCAATCGGCAAAGTCTTTTGGGCGTAATATCGCGGCGTGCCGTCAGGTTCGAAAAATGTCTCAACGAAATACCGGTAGCCTTTTCTAATCGCGGGCCTGTATCTCTTCGCGCCCGTGCAACGAATGAAAGCATGCAACGCCTCCAGCACGTAGCCGGTGTGGAACGAATCTATCCAAGCCCATTTCTCGCCCACGCCGTAATGCCACGCGCCCTCTTCTGTCTGATGATGAAGCGTAAACTGAACCGCGCGCTCTGCCATTTCCCGGTACCGAGGGTTGGCAGACAAAGAATCCACTCGGGCCAGCAAGCTCGCTCCGATCATGCTTGAGTTGTGAACCAGGATGTCCGCATTCGGATAGTAACGAAGCAAGATTCCTTCGTTGAACTCCATCCACCCCAACTCATCAAGGATGAAATCACACGCACTCTTCGCCACGTCCAGATACTGCTCGTCTCCAAGCCGTTCGTAAGCATCGAGAAATGCGTGCGCGATCAGACCGGTCCAAACGATCGTGGGAGTGCCCTTGGAAATATTTCCGCCTCTTGATTGATAATCGAAGTGATTGCCCCAGCAGTATCCTCGGAATTGAGGGCACCGGTTCTCCATAAGCCATTGCAGACAGAACTTCGCTTTTTCCAGGTAAACTGCTGCACCGTGATTTTCATACAGCCTCAAATAGCCTTGCGCGAAAAAACCCATCCCTTTGGTGCTCATGCTGGGCTTGATGCGCAGCACCGGCCGGAGGTTGATCGGAAATCGCCGGACGCCCTGCTGCCAGACCTGCTTCAGGAAAGGGTTGTTGAAAGTCAGAAAACGCGCATAAGGCGAAGCCAAGCCGTCGAAAGTGTCATACCCCTTCCAGCTCGCTTGCTCGACCCATCGGTCGAGCTTCATCAAAGATTCGTGAATGTCACCATTTTGCATTTCCAGTCTTATCTCCTCACCGCTAACGAGGCGTAGGCATCAACCAGGCTTTTGCTCACCACCGACCATTGCAATTCCACCTCAACCCGCTCCCGTCCAAAGCTGCCCATCTTCGCTCTCAAATCGCCATCATCCATCAGTGTCGCAATTGCCCTGGCGAATGCCATTTCGTCATTACATGGAACAAACAAAGCAGCGTCCCGGGCGGAATACCGCGTCTCCTTGAGGTCAAACGAGACGATCGGTTTGCTGTAGGCCATGTACTCCATGATTTTGATCCATGTCGAAACATCGTTCAACGGGCTGGACGGATCAGGATCCATGCAAATGTCCGCAGCCGCCAGATTCTCCTGAAGCTCCTTGTCTGAAATGTAACCCGTCAGCTCCACGTGGCCGTTCAACTTCAGTTGCTTTGCGAGGTCGCGCAAATCTTCCAATGAGTCGCCACTGCCCATAATGACGCAATGAAAATCCTGCCTCTTCAACTCGTAAACGAGATGCTTCAGTGAACGTAAAAGATAATCCACCCCGTCCTGCGGATTGAGGCTGCCGATATAGACAAGAATCTTTTTTTTCAAGTCACGCAGTCGCTTGCTGGGGTATGGGATTTGCATCCGATATCGGTTCGGACCGTTTCTGACAACGAAGATCGTTTCCGGCTTCCTTCCGCCGCGCTGGATTTGAATTTGTTTGTACGATTCGTTTGTGGCGATGGTCACATCCGCCAACCTAAGATTACCCCACTCCACCCACTGTAGCACGCGCGCTAGAAAATCGTGCCCCGCTCCGTATCGCGACCGGTAGAGCTCCGGACAAAGGTCGTGGTGATCGAAAATGTATTTTTTGCCAAGCAGTTTCCAGGGCAACGCCACGAGGAACAACGTGTCGGGCGGATTGTGCGCATGAATGACATCAAAACCGTGCTTGAACGCCACGTAAACACTCATTACCAAACACGCACTCGTAAAATAAACATACTCGCTGACGTAACCGACCAGCGATTTGATTTTGATCCAGACGCGTTGAAAAAGTCCCGGATTCTCGTCAAGTGTTTTCTGGAACAGTTCGAGACGGGGCAATCGATAAGCTTGAACCCCATTCACCACCTCCGAGCGGAGTTGGCCCTCCTTCCGCAAGCCCACAACTGTCACCGAATAGCCCGCTTCAGTGAGGGCTTCGGCTTCGTTTCTGACGCGCGTATCGTTTGGATATGCGTTCTCAACGAACATCAATACTCTACCAGCAGATTCCTTCATAACCATCCGGTTGCCCATTCAGGTCAGGTGAGAGCCGGACCAAATCAATAACAACACGATCTGTGGAACGCCGCTTGATCGCCTCCGCAAATTGAGGTCCCTTTTTGGAAACAACGATCACTTCACTCGTATCGAAAACCTCCTCAATCGAGGACGTCATTAGTGACGAAATGTGAGGTATCGTCTGTTCGATGTATCGGCGATTGGCTCCGAAGAGCTTTGCCAGAGAAACCTCTTCGTCGTAAATCTTCACTTTGCAGCCCTTGCCAATCAACGACTCGATCAGTGTAACAATCGGACTTTCACGCAGGTCATCCGTGCCGGCCTTGAAACTCAATCCCAAAACCCCGATGCGCGTCTTTCCGGTTTTGCGCACCATGTTGAACGCGATGTCAATTTGCTTGCGGTTGCTTTCCAGCAGCGAGTCGAGCATCGGCACGTCCACGTCCAACTGCCTGGCTTTGTGCAAAATCGCCCGCAGATCTTTAGGCAGGCACGATCCGCCAAAAGCAAAGCCGGGCTTCAGATAATATGGAGATAAATTCAGTTTGTCATCCTGACAGAGAATGTGCATAACTCGATGGCCGTCCACCCCGAGCTGCTTGCTGAGATTGCCGATCTCGTTTGCAAAACAAACCTTGACGGCGTGAAACGCATTGCAGGCGTACTTGATCATTTCCGCCTCCTTGATGCTGGTTCGTTCAACAGGCGCGCTCAGCCTGGCGTACAACTCCTCCACGCGATTGGCGGAGCGAGCGTCCCGAGTTCCGATCACCGTGAACGACGGGTCGGCAAAATCCCGGACGGCTGTGGTTTCCCGCATAAATTCGGGATTCATGCAAACCCCAAAATCTCGGCCGCAATTTTTCCCCGACTTTTCTTCAAGCGTCGGGATAATGATCTGCTCCACGGTGCCAGGCAGTACCGTGCTGCGAATGTTGACGACAACATACGTCAGCGCGTTCGCAAGCAGTTCGCCAATGTCACCCATTACCCTGAGCATCTGTCCCAAACCAAGACTGCCATTGTCGTTGCTGGGAGTACCCACGCAAACCAACACAATGTCCCCCAAGGATTCCGCCTTGCAGGCTGTGCGCAACCTGCCCGATTGCACGCTACGCTGAATAACCTCCTCCAAACCCGGCTCAATAATCGGACTGTGGCCCGAATTGACCAACGATACTTTTGTTTCGTCCAAATCAATGCCTATGACATCGTGACCGTGCTCTGCAAGACACGCAGCGGTGACACAACCGACGTAACCCATCCCGAATACAGTAACCTTCATGTTAATAGCTCAATACCTTTGATATCAATCAAACTTCAGTTTTCGCTTTTACCAGCCCGACAAAGAAGATGCCAAACATTGCGTAGTGATAATGCTTGTTGGTGTGGCCTTGTCCAAAAAAACGGGCTGCGTTGTGTGAGCGTGTGAGTTAAAACAACACGCCGCGAACAACGGCAGCCCACTTTTCCGGGACAAGGCCAGTTTCGATGCCAATACATCAGTGCCCCTGCTGCAACCACTTTGGGACGTAGGCTTGTTCCTTGTTCAGAATGACGCTCACGTTCGCCTTCGATTCGGAAAGCATGGAACTGGCTCGTTTGACGACATCGCGATCCGTTTTCTCGGATTCGACGACCAGCAAAACCATGTCCATGAACCGCGCGAGCCGGGGAGTCACGCTGACTTGACTGACTTGAGGCATATCAAAAATGATATAGTCGTAGTCACTGGCGTGAAGTTTCGGCACCAAATGACTGAAGCGCTTGGGAAGCACACGCGGCAACTTGTCATTGTTCGTTGCTTCTGTGACGACATATAGGTGGTCCTGGACGAGAGCGCTGTCCCGCTTATCCATTTCCAAGGCGTCGTCCAATCCGCACGCAAGGTCGCCCTTGTAAAATAGATGAGCTGCGCCGTTCTGCAGATTCATATCTACCAGCAACACCTTCCCTTCCCCGGTGTTGGAAAGCGAAGCGGCCAGGCCGGCGGCAATGGTCGAGACGCCGGAGCCTGCCGCACAGCTTGTCACAGCTACCAGTTTCGGTACGCGGGTCACGTTCTTGACCTCAAAGTAAGTGATCAGCCGGTCCCGTAAACCTTCGTAAAATGGCCAAAGCCTGTGCTTTGGATCCCATGGAGCGAGTTCCACGTTGTGGGGCATACGTCCCGCCTGCCCGCTGGAGTCGTCGAAATCCTCATCCTGTTGGTCGTTCGAATCTTTGGTCGCACCCGCGCTCTGCGGGAGGAGCGGAATCTTGCGGCCCGCATTCAAGACGTGAGTCTTCCCATTTAAACTCATCCGAGGGATGGAAATGAACAAAGGCAGGCCGAGCTTGGATTCAACCTCTATCGGACGCTTTAGAGACCGATCCAGATAGTGATCAATCAGGAACGCGAGCGCAACGGCCGCTGCTACGCTGCCAAAGAGAACCATCGCCATCATTTTGTAGAGTTTTGAAGCAACCGGGAATGGAGGCGAAGGCGCCTGGATCACTCCGATATTCCACAGTTTCCCGGCGAGCAAGGCCTCAATGCGAGACCGTTCCAGATTTGCAGAAACAATTATGTACTGGTCTGTTTCCATTTTTTTCTTTGTTTGCAAGTCCGTGATTGGGCCTTCAGCGTCATTCAAGTCGTTCGCCTCTTTTTTGATTTGATCCAGTTGAGTAGTGAGAATTGTGATTGTGGATACGAGCGCCCTAACTTTGGACATTTCATCAATCAGATCAATCCGCGGGTCGGCGGGTCGGTCAGCACCAGTGGCTTTCGGTTCGGAAACTCCTAACACCAACAATCCCGGATTCTCGACCTCAAGTTGCTTCTTGACCTTTGCCTTTCCTGCAATCAGTTCCTTAACCCCTTTGACCAGCGTGCCATCCGGCAGGTATCCTTGAAGCTCGTATTCCTGCGCTTGTTTTTCCAAGTTGCGTAGAATGGCGCAGATGCTCCTGTATTCGGTGACCTTTTCAGAAGGCACGGCCACCTCGTTGCTCCCAGTCATCGGGTTTGTTGTAGCCATTGGGTCAGTGTGCAAGAGTCTGTCAATTTCTTTGATCTTGGCCTGGCGTTGTGCCTGCTCGGCTTGGGCATCCATGATCGCTTGGCGGATCTTGGAGATCTGCTCGGTATAGACTTTTGTGGCATCGCCGAACGAAATGACACCAACTTTAGCTTTCGCGTTTCTCAGTTCGTCCTCCGTTTTTTTCAGACGGGTCAGAAGCTGGTCGGTTTCTTTCTTCAGAAAATCATCTAAGGCACCGATGTCCCCGTGAATCTCCGTGTGGTTTTGCTTGTAAGTCTGCACTATCTGGTTAAGCACCGGTTGCACGATTTCGCGGTTCGGATGCTGGAATACAATGCGAATCACGTTGCCTCGCTTGGGCAACTCCGCCAATAGATTCTTCTTGATCAGACCGGCGGCCTCCAAACGATTGGTTCCGCCGCCAGCCTTGGCGAGAATCTTCTCCGGCCCTATGATATCGGCAACTTGCTGCGCCAGATCCAGACTGGTCAGAATTTCCAATTCGGTATTGATTGCGCTTTCCCCCACATCGATTGTTTTAATGCCGGAATCATTGGCTGCAAGCTGCCCCGGAGATTTGGTTTCTTGCACATATTTGATGTACAGTTTGGCTTCGGACTGGTACGGGATGGGTCTTACCAAGGGAAGGACAGCGGTCGCGACAATCCCGGCGCCGGAAATCAGCGCGATCTTCCATTTGTGCCGGAAGATAACGTAAAGGATTTCTCCCAACGCAATTCCACCCGTTGGGTGGTCATTTTGATGACTATCGTTCACGTATTTGACCCCACTCTTCCTCACGCGGGAGAATTGTAAAAGCTCCCAATGTCCCAATATTTGGTCTTTGCCACCTTAATATTTTCATCGACGAATTCTAAGTTTCTCATGTCCATCGTCGATAGCAAGTCACATTTGATGTACGACATTTAGGCCGTAGTTGGACAAAGATATCCCAGGTGAATTATTTATGACTTTTTGGAGGATGCGATACTTGGTAATGCTCGGCCCGTTAGCGGAAGTGATTTGATCACCCTGGCTGGATTGCCTGCAACCACGACGCCAGGTGGCACATCTTTAGTTACCACGCTCCCTGCTCCGACCATCGCATTCTCGCCGATAGTGATACCGCAGAGCACTGTGGCACCGGACCCGATCGAAGCACACCGCTTGACCAGCGTTCGGGCGCAGACCCAATCCGCCTCCGTTTGCAGTCGGCCCGCAACATCTGTGGCGCGGGGGTAGCGGTCATTTATGAAAGTAACATTGTGGCCGACGAAAACCTCGTCCTCCAAAGTGACGCCCTCACAAACGAACGAGTGACTCGAGATTTTGCACCGATTCCCAATTTTGACTCCTTTTTGAATCTCCACGAATGTTCCAACCTTCACATCGTCTCCGATTTCACAACCATAGAGGTTGGTGAAGTCGTAGATGCGAACATTTTTGCCCAGTTTCACATCGGGAGCAATTCGCTGACACAGCTGCTGTGATAAACTCATAGGTCAACAAAACCAATCATACGCTCATTGGAAGTCTTCGACCCGATTGGCGAGTTGGCATTTTTCTCCTCGTTTGTTCAGGCACTGTCAAGTGTGGCCCAGTCTTGAGCGTCACCTTTACTGAGATATCTCCGTTTTGCCGGGCATGGCCGTTTGATCGGATATCGCCGTTTGGTTGGTACGGAAGATCAACCGGACCGCCACCTCTTTTCAGGGATTCAGAGGACGCCTCCAAAATCTGAACAAGTTCCAAGCCCTTGTTGCCGCTTGTCAGTGGGGTTGTTCCATGCCTGATGCAATCGAGAAAGTGCTGGCACTCTACCTTTAGGGGCTCCTCCTGTTTGATATAAGGAACATATACATCCCCATAATGGTAAGCATAATGGAATTCAGCAAATGTATCATAGTGAGGTGGCCTTTCGACCCGTGCGTCGTAGATCCGGATCTTTTCCGTCTGCGCAATATCGTCATAAACGATCATCCGCCTGCTGCCTACAATCGTCATCTCCCTGACTTTTCGTGGGTCGAGCCAACTGCTGTGGATGATGGCGGTTCGTTGCTTGCTAAAGCTGAGGCACATGGTTGTCACATCCTCCACTCCAGGCGTGATGTGAGCACTGCCGCGGCAGTTGATCGTGACCGGCTGTTCTCCCATGATGTGCTGGATGATTGAGATATCATGGGGTGCCAAGTCCCACGCCACATTGATGTCCTTTTGGAAAAGGCCTAGGTTAAGTCGCCGCGCAGAAATGTACCGGATTTCTCCAATGTCGCCTGATTCGACAATTTCCTTAATCTTCCTCACCGCAGGTGAATAAAGAAAGGTATGCCCCACCATCAGAATCAACCCTCGTTTTCGCGCAAGTTCAACCAACTCCTCACACTCCCTGGCGGAGGATGCCATAGGTTTCTCAATAAAGGTATGTTTGCCGGCCAAGAGACTCGCTTTTGCCATTGGATAATGCCACTTAACCGCCGTCGCGATGACGACAGCGTCAAGACCCGCACCATTGAACAGGTGATTTGAGTCCGTACATCCTCCCACTCCTGGATAGAGAGACCGGAGATGCTTAAGCCGCTCCTCATCGAGATCGCATATCAGTTTTAGACTGCAATCGGGAAGTGTTCGGAAGTTGCGTATCAGGTTGGGTCCCCAGTAGCCACAGCCGATAACTCCGAGTTTTATTTGTTTTGTTTCCATATATACCCCTCTGATTATGAGTTGTTATCGATTTAATTCACTGCTCTAAAAATCCTGTTTTGAATTTTATGGTTGTATAGCCGGGACGGCGTGTTGCCATGAAATAATGGGGGCTGTTGGTTCATTTCATTCGGCGCCGCATCTCCTGCGCTTGGAGAATAATCGCCGGAATCGTCTTGAATATTATTACCAAGTCCAGCCAGAGGGACTTGTTTCTTACGTACCAACTGTCCATTTTCATCATTTCTTCAAACGTCGTTTTGTTCTTGCCGCAGACCTGCCAGAGTCCGGTCATCCCAGGCAAGGTTCCACACCGCTGTTTGTGTCGGAGAAGATATTTTTCGTGCTCGTAAGGCACGCAAGGACGTGGCCCAACTAGACTCATTTCCCCACGCAGCACGTTAATCAGTTGAGGCAGTTCGTCAAAGCCCGTTGAGCGAATCAGCCAGCCGAGCGGAATCAGCCGCGCATCGCCTTCCATGTCCAGTTTCACCATCGGAAGGTTGGAACCGATTAGCCGACTTAGATGCCTCTGGTGTTCTGAGGTGTCAGCGTTAACAATCATCGTCCGAAATTTGAGACATTGGAAACGCTTTTCCATGTGACCCACGCGCTCCTGTTTAAAAATGACCGGCCCCCGCGAGAGTATCTTAATCCCGATCGCGATAAGCAATGTCAGGGGTAAAAGTACCGGCAGCGCCAGCAGGATACAAGCTATGTCCAGAAATCGCTTCCACCGGGGGATCTCGAGGCAACTCACGGCTGGCGACCCATCCAACCAAACTTTTTCCCGCAACGAAATTATACGCATAAAATTAAAAAAATGAACAAAATGAGCATATCGGCTGAATGGGCTGAAGAACTGCAAAGCGCTTCCTCGCGTCTTCAGCCGAAGTGGTTAATGAAAGACGAACGCAACTCAGGCGGACAATTTTATTTGGAAACAAAGCTCCGCACGTGACAGGACTTAGCACTTTTCTGCCACTCATCATCTCGCCCCCAAAAACCAACTCGATGGGTTTAGTTGTTTGCACCACGCACAAGTCAATAGGCCGCCAAACGCGGCGCCGCTAACTCAGCAACCAACGTCGCGACTGATTTCTTTTCCAAGGTAATGGCGTTGTGATCCACCTCAATGGACGTGGGGCGTCCTAGGATCTCGAGCAGCACTTGGACCCGCCGTTTGCATGGCCAAGTGCGCAGAACGACCGCCTTCATCCCGGAGAATGCCCCGGCAGCAAGCGTCACCTCATCCCCCGCTGCGGGAAGATTGTCCACAACCAGCCCTCCTTCCGCTCCAAAGCACACTTGCAAATCCCCGATTACCGACTCCGGCACGGTCGGAATTCTCCAACCGAAGTGCACGATGCTGCTGATCCCGTTCGTGTAACGAATCTGATCCATCCACTCCTCAATGACACAGCGCACAAATATGTAGCCGGGAAATAGGGCTTCAGTAACATGGCGAACACCACGATAAGTTACACTTTCGAAACGTAGGCGCGGGTTGAAAACCTCCAAACGTAAATTCTTCCTCAAGGTCGCCGCCGCAATATGCTCGTTTTTTGGCTTGGTTCGAGCACAATACCATGCTGGGGCACTGCTCTGAAACTGGTAGTTTTGCATCATACAGGTTCACAACCTTTCCGGCACCCAAGCATACCAGACTCACAGCAAATCCCATGACGGGAAACCTCTGGCTTATTTGTCGGGCTTGTCAGGTTGTCGAGTTCGCCATCTTTTCTTATTAAATTGACCTTGTTTGGCTTTCCCGTGTTCCGCCCCGAAAAACCTCGGCGGATGTCGCAAGTGTTCTCTGTGATGCTGTGGTGTCCAAACAGGTTGGCGGCGGCACAGGCTGGCACGGCGTGCGCGAACTGGAATGGCTTGGGGTCAATCAACTGAGGCACGAACTTGAAGGAGACGCCGAAACGACCGGAAGCCATGTGAAACACAGCGGCAATTCTAAAAAATAGATTCACGTTTTTTATATTATTTTATTTTACCCGGGCGATAATGCCTCTGACTGCTGTAGAGTTTGAGCCAAAACAAAAATCTGTCTAGTCGCATAAAAGTAGTAGTGGGGAGCGGGAATAACGGCGGGCGAAACTAAGCATTCGAACTCAGCAAATGTTGAAACGCCCTCCTTGAATCCGGTCGCATGAAAACGGGCAGGGAATCACATGAAAGTAGTATCGCAACGATCCAGGACGCAGACAGCTAGCAGCCTGTCGGACTTAGAAAACACGACGCTCACAAATGTCGTGCAATCAATTTTTATTTTTCGCGAGGGTGT
>PLJQ01000097.1 GCA_003140275.1 Limisphaerales bacterium | reverse complement strand
TCGTCGAAGATCAGCAGCGCGTCATGCTTCCGGCAAAAGTCGGCCAAGGCGCGAACATATTCGACCGGCGCGAAGTCCGGCCCGACTCCTTGGTAGGTTTCCATCATTACACCCGCGACATCGTCCGGCTCCAGCCCACGCTTCTTAATGGCGCCAAGAAAAGTGTCGAAGCTCGTATCAGGCTGCCAATAACCGTCGGGAAAAGGCGCGTTCAGAATGGCGGGGTCATCGTTCACAATCCACGCCTTCCCGCCCGTCAGACCGCCGGCCTGTAGTGCGCCGAGCGTGCGTCCGTGAAACCCGCGTTCGTAGCCGACGATGCCAATTTTTTTCCTGCCGCCTTTTTTGATGCCATAAGTGCGGGCCAGCTTGATGGCGCACTNNCGTGCGGCCGTGGAACGAGCCGTACGCGGCGAGCACGTGGTAGCGCTCGGCGCCGCCGTGGCGTTGCCCGTGGCGGCGGGCCAGCTTGATGGCGCACTCGGTCGCTTCCGAGCCGGTGGTGAGCAGGAAAACCTTGTTCAACGGTTTCGGTGTAAGGCCGACGAGAAACTCCACGAGCGTGGCGCGTTCCTCGCTGGGAAAAACATAATTGTGAAGCAAGCCGCTGTTGACCTGGTCGATGATGGCCTGACGAATCTCGGGCGCACCGTGGCCGACATTGGCGACGAGCACGCCGCTCGACCAATCGAGCCACTGGTTGCCGTACTTGTCATGCACAAAAATGTTCTCGGCCCGATCCCAAACGATCGGCGGCTGGCCGCACATGGAGAACGGTTCAAACTGGCGCAGCTTCTCCAGCGTGGGCACGGAGTCCGGGTGCGGCAGTGGCGTGACGATGCGGCGATACTTGGTTTCAATGCGTGGGACGTTGCGCGGCGTGATGCTGAATTCTTTGCCCATAAAAATTGAGCCACAGATGAACACGGATGGACTCAGATGAAAAGAAGGAAGTAGGAAGCGTGCCCTCGCGGGCGGTTGTAATTCTGGTTTTTACCCGTCGATTTAAGCCGCTCATCAGGGACGACGACCGGGCGGGTGCTCGAAGTTGCTCGGCTCCGGCACGCCTTTGTATGCGCCCACGATGTAAGGGAACCCGCTGGTGACGTGATAATGGTAGCCGCGTTCTCCATCGGAGTGGCCGTTGCATTCATCGAGATCCGCAGACGGCTTGCCTTCAATGCCGTTCGGCCCGTAAATCGCGAAGCCATCAAAGGCGTAGCCGATGAGTGGCGAGTGCTGGCCCGGCGTGTCCTTGAACGGCGACTTCACACAGACCGGATACTTGTGATAATGATAACGCCCGCGCGGATCGGGATGCCCGCAGCAGGAATCGAACACCTCCATTCGCACCGCATCCTGGCCTTCCCGATTATATTGGTTGTAGAATGGAATGCCGTTGAGCGCCACGCCGATCGGACCAAACGGCGTCCGCGTCGGTTTGTCCGCGATGCGCGGTTTGAGCGGAATCTTGAACTGATAGTGCTGTTTCAGAATCCGGTTCGGATTGCTGGCATTCGGGAACTCGCCCGTCTTGTGGTTCGGAATGCCGTCGCTCTCCACAATCATGAGCGTCTCGGTGAATGTCACCTTGACGTTGTCGTTGAAAAGATGCGCGCGAGCGGGCGGCGAAGTTTTTTCCTGCGGCGTCGTTGTTTCGGCAGCGAAGCTCGTGGTCACGAGCAAGCTAACGATCAGCCCGAAGCGTAACCAAGTGATGCGGACGGAAGGTTTCACGGGTGTTAGTTTGGGGACTCAACTTTCAATCGTTTGTTCTGCCGTTGCCCCCCCGCTTCGCCGGTCTGCCGGTGGTGGGGTTGAGTTGATTGAGGACGGCTTGCAACCGCGGACGCGCGGTCTGCGCGTCGGCAACGACGGCCTTCTCCTCGTCGGCGAGGATGAAGATGATATTGGGGCGCGCTGATTTGTCCGCCGCGAGTGAGTTGAGTGCGACGGCGACAAGGACCGTCATGATGGTTAAAAGGTTCTTCATAACTCTGGAGTCAGACGCAGCCAGGGTGATTGAAGTTACTCGCAAAGATTTCGAGTCGCGTCCACCATTTTCCTCTTCCCGCACGGGGAGAACTTCTCTACGTTCACCGCAACCAACCCTTTGCCATGCAAACCTCGCTTAAAATCAAACTTGGCATCTTCATGTTTCTCCAATATTTCATCTGGGGGTCGTGGTATGTGAGCATGGCCACGTATCTCGTCAAGACGCTTGGTTTTGCAGGCGGGCAGATCGGTCTGGCCTACGGCGCATTTGCGATTGGCGCGATGATCTCGCCGTTCTTCGTGGGCTTGATCGCTGACCGGTATTTCGCCTCGGAGAAGCTGCTGGCCGTGCTTGGCCTCCTGGGAGGTGCTCTGTTGTTCACGTTGCCGAAACTGACGACCTTCGGCGCGTTTTATCCGGTGCTCATTATCTATTGCGCCTCCTATGTGCCGACGCTTGCGCTGGGAAACTCGCTCTCGCTCCACCATCTGGCGAACGCGAAGCGCGATTTTCCGCTCGTCAAAACACTTTCCGCGGTCGGTTGGATTGCCGGCGGCGTCACGCTAAGTTTGGTACTCAAGGGTGAGCAATCTGCGGTGCAGTTTTATCTCGCCGGCGCGGTTTCCATCGCGCTGGGGTTGTTCTCCCTGAACCTTCCGCACACGCCGCCGAAGAAGACTGGTAAAGATGTTCGCCTCGGTGAAATTCTCGGCCTCGACGCCCTCGCGCTCCTGAAGAAGCCTTCGTTCGCGATCTTCATCGCGTGCATGTTCCTCATTTGCGTGCCGCTCTATTTCTACTTCGTGAACATGAACATGTATGTCACCGAACTGGGCTGGAGATATACGGCGGCAAAAATGTCCCTCGCGCAGGTGTCGGATGTCGTCTTTTTGATCCTGCTGCCGTTCATGTTGAAAAACCTCGGCTACAAAAAGACGATCTTCATCGGCATTCTCGCCTGGGTGACGCGCTATTTCCTGCTCGCTGGCAGCGTGAACAACTCCGGCATCGCCACGTCGCTCATCTTCGCCGCCATTCTGCTGCATGGCGTCTGCTATGATTTCCTTTTCATCGCGGGACAGCTTTATGTGGACGACGAATCCAACGAGCGGATTCGCGGTGCGGCGCAGGGCTTCATCGCGTTCATCCTCTGGGGGGTCGGCAATTTCGTCGGTAGCACGCTCGCGGGCAAATCGCAGGCGTTGCACACGCTCGCACAACCGCAGGGTGCGATCGCCCATGACTGGCACGGTATCTGGATTTACCCGGCTTGGGGCGCGGCGGCGGTTTTGGTGATTTTTCTGATCTGCTTCCGCGACCCGCCAAAGAAGGCGACCGCGGATGTCATTGCTGGAAGGAAAAAGGAAGGGCTGGAAGTGCCTTGAACTTGGCAACCTAAACGGTCTTATCCCGCGCGAAGATTGAGCCGAGCAAGATCAGCCCGTATCCCGCCCAAACGGTCAAGACCAGGTGTGACGCGGTAAAAAATACTGCACCCAACTCAGATTGCCGGTCGGGCGACGGATTCAGCAGGACCAACATCAGGAAAGACAACCCAAAGAAAATCGCCAACAGGCTGAACATCCACCTCCGCTCCCGTGTTCGCATCTTGTGTAGGAAGCAAAATGGAATCATGGCAGCCGTCGCATAGAGCAGACCAAATTGACGGACAGCGATTCTGCCGTAAATCGGAATCTGCCCCGCGAGCTTTCCGAAGTCCGCCGTCGCCCATGTCCGTTCAAATTGCCCGCGAGTCAACACATGGAAGAAACCGTCCACCGTTCGCGGATAACCCCAATTCATCGGCGGATTCGTCATCGAAGCCAGCGGCAAATAAAGGTAGGGTGACAGACCCAGCAGAAACATCGCGACTAAGAGCACAATCGCTTTCCATTCAGTGAAGAAGCCTCGAGTCTTGACGGTAAGGCAGACGCACATCGTGATCGTGGTTATGCCAAAGGCAAAGGAGAGCACCCACAGTGGGGTGGCGATTGACACGGGCTGGAGGAGCGCAGAAAGGTATCCCATCTGATTTTCGACCCAAACCGCCAGCCACACGATGCTTGCGACAAAACAGAAATCACGTCCCAGCTCGGTGTCTGCGAGCACCACGACGAACGGCAGCCCCACTACTGCTGGAGCGAGCGATTGGCTGCAAGTCAAGGTCACGCCATAAACAAAAACTGCGGCGTAGAGGTATGGCCTCCGCTCCGGCGAATAAAACCAGCGAAACAGCAGGCAAATGCAGACAGTCAACGACAATACGCTCAACGGCCATGTGTCAACGATCACGGCTTTTTCCCAGAACGCACCGTCGAAACCCAGCCCCATTCCTGCAATCGCGCCGCAGACAACGCGAAGCCCATTCTCCTCCTTCACCGTGAGCCGCTTCAAACCGGAAATCCCTTCTAACATCGACGCCCCGCCGCGCGACACCATCAACGCGATCAGACCGCACGCCAGCGCGCCGGCCACCGCCGACGAAACGGCCACGCGCCAAGCGATGTTCGAGAACGGCAGCAGCTTTGTGAAGAGCCAGCCGTAGATCGTCCAGACGGGGAATCCGGGCACTTGCGGCACGCCTGCGTACTGCGCAGCGACCGAAAAGATGCCGGAATCTTCCAGCGTCACATCTGGCGCAAGCGTCCAGAGGTACACTGCCAAGACCAAAGCCGTCGTGATCGCGAAACTCAACCAATCCGAGCGTTGGAAAAAAGGCGCGTTGTTGAAAGCGGTAGGAACACCAGGCGGTTGATGACCGGATGCGTCGTTTGTGTCCGAATTCTCCGCAATAGCATTCAAACGTAACTGTGCCGTGCGCGCTTGACGGCCTTCGTCTAATAGACACCGTGCGGGCGAAATTTGTATATCAAATCGCCCGCTTGTAAATCCGCTGAAACACTTTCCCTTCACTCGCGCAATACGGGTCAACAATCGTGATACCGTCATTTCCAAAACGCGCCGTCACAGGTGCGCCCTTGCCTTCGCTTAGATATTTGAAATTCAAGTCGCGCACCAGGCGCGCGGCGTGGACAATGGCGACAGTGATGCGCGCTTCCTCGGCGGTCGGATAAATCTCCGCCACGGCATTGCGGGATTCCTTCAAGAATTTCATCCGGCAAATCGCCACCAACCCGGCGATGAGACTGTCCACGCCATAGCCGACGTAGGCGGGCGAGCCGTCGGGGCGTTTCACATCGCGGGTAAAATGGTTATTCGACGTGCGCGAGCCGCCGCCTTTGTTCCACCAACGGAAGCCGCGGTATTGCTGGTCACTTTCCACCTTGCCGTCCGCGCCGACGATTTCGTGGCCCTGGTTCACCGGCCCTTCAAAGTCGGGCGGTGTGATCCAGTTGTTGTGGAAGTTGATGCTCATGCCGTTGGCAAAGTCCACGCGCACTTGCACGGCGTCGTAGGCGTTGATGCCGTCGCGCACCAGGCGTTTCTTCTGGCCGACCGCCGTGAGCGAGACTGGTTTGCTCTTGTAGTAATGATAAATCAAGTCCACCCAATGCGGCCCGACGTAGCTGAACGGGTCGCTTTGCTCAACCCACTTGAACGTGCTGGTGGAAACTTCGAGCGGCTCTTCAAGATAACACGTGCCGTAAAGCGGCTCGCCGATGCGCTTCCGGATGTCTTCGCGGATGCGGAGATGGTCAGGGTCGTAACGCTTGTGCATGTCAACCGCCACGACGCGGTTTTTCTTCTGCGCGAGTTCGATGATCTGGTCGGCCTCAGCGATGTCGAGGCACATGGGTTTCTCGGTGATGATATGAACGCCTTTCGCGAGGGCGGCCAGAATCGGTTGCGTGTGCAAATGATCAGGTGTGGCCATGGCGAGCACGTCGAGGTCGGGCATGTCGCGCAGGATGTCGAGCCAGGGGGTTTCGCCGAAGTAGGGGCGTGGTTCCGCCTTCGCTTCGCTTCGGCGCGACGAGCCGTGACGCGTGATGCGTGAAAAATTCTCGGCGGAGCGTTTAGCCGAGGCTTCGGAGCGCGTGGCGACGGCGACCAGCTTGAATTTCACCGCTGCAAAGTCGCGCGAATATTTGTCGAGCCCGAGCCGGGCAAGTTGTCCGGCGATGCCGAAGCGTTGAAGGTCGGCGTAGGTGCGCAAGTGAACTTCGCCGCCGAACATCCCGGCGCCAATGAGGGCGATCTTGATTATGCCTTCCATTTTTTGGTGGAAACGCGGTGCTCCGCGTCCCCGAAATCTCAAAGCGGCAGTCAGGGAACGCGCAACGGCGCGTCCCTACACNNCCTTTGAGCGAGTCACGCACGGGTTGAGCCTTGTTTTTTCCGGGGCAGATACAGATCATCTTCTTCGCGGCGCAAAGCGTTGGGACGGTCAGTGTATAGGCATACGGCGGCACGGATTCGATGTCCGGGAAATGACCTTGCTTGACTTGTTGCATTTTGCACGCGTCATCAAGTTTCACAATTTTCACCGCGTGTTTGTCCTCGAAATCGGCCACGGGCGGATCATTGAACGCGACGTGTCCGTTTTCCCCGATGCCGAGACAACAAAGGTCCATCGGTTGGGCTTTTAACAGTTGGCTGTATCGCTCGCACTCGTCGAGGGGTTCGGGCGCGTCTCCCGCCAGATATTCAAACACGCGAGGATGCACGCGGGTTTCCACCCGCTCGCGCAGGTAACGACGAAAACTGGCGCTGTGATTTGCGTCCATGCCCAGATATTCGTCCATGTGAAAGAGTGTGATGCGTGACCAATCGATGCCGCCCAAACGAACCAGTTCTTCCAGGAACTGCAATTGCGAATTGCCCGTGGCCAGAATTACGGCGGCTGAACCCTTGGCGGCCAGGGTTTGGCGCAAGTGTTGTTGAGCGGTGCTCGCGGCGGCGTGGGCCATATCCGCTTCGCGCGCAAATATGCGGATGGGAAGGGCATCAACGTTAAAAGTTTTAACCGGTGCGCTGGTTTCCAGGGTGGTAGATACGGTTGGCATTGTTCTTAGCAGCGTTGTTTCAGGCAGAGGAGCGTAAGAAAACAGGGTCAGCGTTGCAAGCGTTGACCCGGGCTGGCTTCAAACGCCGATTCAAACGGCAATGGCACAATTTTGGCGAGGCTTTCGCCGGCAGACATCCGCACCGTCAGCTCGGTTCCAATCTGATTCACCTCTTTGCGCACATAGCCGAGGGCGATGTTCGCCTTGAACGTTGGCGAGGCGAGGGCGCTGGTAACGTAACCCACTTCTTTTCCGGCATGAAAAAGTTTATCGCCCTTCGCCGGCAACGGCNNCAACGGCTTCAAATCGTCCGCCAGCCGCAGGCCGCGCAACGCTTTGGCAACTTGTCCGTAGGTGCGAATGCGGGCGATCACCTCCTGGCCAATGTAACAGCCCTTGTTGAAACTGACGGCGCGATTTTCCAGTCCGGTTTCCAGTGGAATGTTCGTTTCATCCATGTCCACGCCAAAGCGGGGAATGCCGGCTTCGATTCGCGCCGTTTCCAACGCCTGCCAGCCACAAGCCTGACCGCCTGACTGTCTGGCGGCTGCAATTACTCGGTCTGCGACCGCGCTCAAAGCGGCGGCAGGCACGAATAAATCGAAGCCGCTTTGGAGTGCGCCGGCAGAGCGNNGCGCAGCGGCGACGGCGCTTTTGTTTCACAGTCGCCTTCTATCCCGTCAACCAAAGCGGGGTCGCGCTGCGCTTGCCCCCGCAGTCCAAAAGCTTCGCCAGCGCCGGCAGGAGTTGGATTCAGCGGCAGCAACCGCGCATGGTTTATCAAATAGATTTCACCCAAGGTCGTATCAGCAACTTTCACGAAGCTGAACGGCACGTCGGGAATTGCCGGGAACAGGTCCAAGCTGCGAACGACCGATTCAGCTTTTGGCCCTTGCACACTTAATTGGCCGTAATGAGGCGTGGCGTCCACCACCTGGACATCGTCGGCGATGATGTACTTCTCCAAGCGCTGTGAAATGATCTCGCTCAAACCCGGCTCAAAATCCAGCAGGAGTTCGTCGGGCAGACAGTAGATGTTAAGGTCGCTTTGCATTTTGCCTTTAGCGGTGACGAGCGCGGCGTAACACCCGTCGCCGATGCGCAGGCGGATCACATCGTTGGTGACCTGGCCGTGGAGAAAGCGAACGCGGTCCGCACCCATCAGGCATAACCGCCCGCGAAAACTCAGATCCAGCACGCCGGCGGTATTACGCAAGGCAACGTGTTCCGCCGGCGGGTCGCTGTAATGGTTGACCAATTCCATTCCGCGCTCTTCGCCGAAGTGCGCGCCCAAGTCGTGATGAAATTCGTGCAGAGCCAATAACTGCATGGCAAGAGTGTAGCGGCTCAATCAGAGCCACGCACAATGAAATTTGCGGCTGCGTCAATCAGTTGAAAAGTAGCCGACGGCGTAAGGAGACGGCAAAGCACAAAAGATTTTGCGGGGTTCCGTCTCATCGCGTTGGCGGCTGCGAGGCGAGCGGATTCTACCGTTTGGTGTCCACGCTTTAGCGTGCGTTGGTAGTGCTTGCCGGCTAAAGCCGGGACACCAAACGGATTTTCCGTACATGCTCTAAATGACTTCCTTAATTTCCGTCCAGACAAAGGTGACACCGCCGCTGGCGAATTTTGGCACGTCTTCGACTGCCGCCCTGCCTTCCGGCGTCGCCAGGATGGCTTCCATGGCCGCGCGGCTTTCCGCGTAGAGATCGGCGATGTAATAATACGAGGACGGTTTGCCATCGGGCATTCCCGTCGCTTTGCCAATCGTCCATTTCTTCAATCCCTTCATCTTTTTGGCGATCGGGACATGGACCTCGTGGTAGTACTTATTAAAGGCGGCGGGGTCTTTCGGATGTCCGTATAAAACCAATAGTCTTGTCATACAATTTCTTTCAATTCACGTAGGGAATCATGGCCGCGCTTCGGTAGGAAGCAAGTTCAGCACGAAATCGTGAATCACTTGGGCGTGTTGCAAGGCTTCGTCGAATTCTTCGCGCGTTGGCATTGGCTCGTCCGAGCCGCCTGGATATCTAAACGCCGAAGCGTAAGGCGTGAGCACCGACGCGGCTTTGGCGAATCGCCCGAAATCAGGGTTGATGCCGGCAGCCTGTTCCACCAGGACTTCGAGGTCATGCGTTTTGGGAAACGGATCATCCTTTGATTGCAACCATGCTTTGACGGATTTTTCCGCAGTTTGTTGGCAGTGGTAAATGGCCGTGTCGAGCAGCGGCTCCGACAGCGCCGCCAAAGCCCGTGCCGAGCGCAAGTCGTGACTGGCTCGCGTCAGCCAACCACGGACAAGTTCCAGCGTGGACTCATCCATAGAGCTTGCGGCCTTTGGCAAGCACCTCGTGAAATAATGAGGCGCGCAGGTGCTTGTAGCGGTTCACTTGGGCGCGCGTGGGCACCAGCACGTCTTTGGAAAAGCCCAGGCCACTCAAACAACGATGCGCCCGCTGCATCCGTCTGATGGCCTTCTCGCCACTTTCGCGGACAATGACCATCAAATCCAGGTCGCTATCGTCGGTGGGTGTGCCCCAGGCGTGGGAACCGAAAAGATAAATCGCCTCCGGTTGAAACTCGTTTTTCAACCGTTCAACCGCTTTCTCCAACAGACCTTGCGGAATGATCTTCACGGATTTCAGATTAGCATAATACCTGAACCGTGAGAAGGCCGGAATTTTGAGTATCGGTCGTGTCAGGCCAGTTCATGTAAAAACTAGTAACCGATCAGTGTCCGCCGGTTAGCCCCAACAACCAAGATAGGTATCGTTCACTTTGAATCCAGAAGTATCAACTTGCGCCATCCCCGAAACGGAGTACTCCTCGGTGCGCGCTGGCGATTCCTGCCACAAAGCAAATAAGGATGGCAAGAGAAGCCGCGGCGGCCACGAGAAAAAGCATTTCAGTTTCATTAGAATTCGCAGCTAATTAGACTTTCGTTTGGTACTAAAAGACACCTGAGGGTCGGCGACTTTCCATTCGCCTCCAATGTTCTTGATTTGCATAATGATGTCTTGCCTCGACGTTGCGTTCCCATCGTCCTCTTCTTTGTAGGAGAGCACGAAATTAACTTGGCCGTCAGCAGTAACCCCTTTGCGATCCAAGCGCAATGCATCTGTCGTGCTTGCATAGCCACGCAGCCTGTCGGCAATTTCATTTTCAGATTTGCCTTCAAAATTCTGTAAACTGGATTCCTGCGCTTCGGGGCTGAGACTGGCCAGATATGTTCTCGTGTCGCCATTGTTCATTGACCACATCACCGGTTGCAGTGCAGCTTCCGGAGTGCCATAGCCGAAGAAAGCCCAAGACGCTTTGGGAATCACGGCGCCGGGCGGTGGAATATTTTTCAAATTCGGGCCTGCCACCACCGAGGAATGGAGTTGACGATTCTCCTGCCGCAACCTTGCGAGTTCGTTCGTTTGATCACTGAGGAATCCCACTTTCGCACGAAGCCTGAGTAGTTCGCAGAGCCGTTCATCTGACAGTGCTTGGGAGCTTTTGGCCTGAGCGACCAGATTGGAGAGGCGTTCATTCTCCGTTGCCAATTGTGTAAGCTGATCGGCTTGCTGTTGCAAAACCTGATTCTCCTCGCGCAGTCTGACCAGAGACCGGTGCTGAACAAATATAGGCGCCGCCACACAAGCAGTGATGATAGCCGTAACGAGAGTTTTTTGAAGTGTAGTCATGGCGATGGCTTTGGTGGCGGTTGCAGTTGCGGTAGTGGCGATGGCGGTTCCGGCAAGCGCGGCGGCAGTTGCAATTGTGGCGGCGAGTCCAACTGGCGCGGCCTGAATAGCGTTGGTAGTGATGACAACGACGAGTCCGCTCGCACCGACGGTGATGCCGCGTTTGATGAAGAATTCGCGCAGGCGTTCGACGGCGCGGTTGACGCGTTTTTGCGCGGCGTCTTCACTTACACCGAGGGTTTGCGCCATCGCGCGCGCGGACTTGCGTTCAAAGTAGCGCAGCAACAGCGCGTCGCGGTCGCCCTCGTTCAACTCGCCCAGCGCTTCGTCGAGCTGCGGAGCGATGTGTTCCCAGACGGTATCGGGTTCGGCGGAAAGCAATTCATTCATGGTGGCGGCCTCCTGTTCGCGGGCGCGACGGCGCACATCGCAGCGGACAGCTTTGGCCGCGAGATTTTGCGTGGTGCGATGCAGCCAGCCGGACAAGACGGGATGATCCGCGAGTTGCCGGGCGTTCTGCGCCACCGCCACAAACACACCTTGCGCCACGTCCTCGGCCAGTTGCGCGTCGCGAACCATGCGCAATGCAGCGGAATAGACGAGGTCAACGTGGCGTCGCACGAGTTCTGCAAACGCCGCCTCCGACCGGCGCCCGGTGTAATCGCGTAATAGTTGTTCGTCGGTCAGGCTGTTCACTCATTGTATAGTACCCGTCGCCGCCGAAACCGGACAGGGAATCGAAGCAAAAGCGTCCTCAAGCCAGAATATCCGTGACGACGCGGCCATGCACGTCGGTCAGGCGAAAGTCACGACCGGCGTAGCGGTAGGTGAATTTTTCGTGGTTGAAGCCGAGCAGTTGCAGAATCGTGGCGTGCAAATCGTGAACGTGAACTTTGTTTTCCACGGCTTTGAACCCGAACTCGTCCGTCGCGCCATAAACCGTCCCGCCTTTCACGCCGCCGCCGGCCAGCCACATCGAAAAGCCGTAGGGATTATGGTCGCGCCCTTTCTTTTCCTTGCCGGTGTCGTTCAACTCTACCGTCGGCGTGCGGCCAAACTCGCCGCCCCAGATGATGAGCGTGTCGTCCAACATGCCGCGTTGTTTAAGGTCCTGGATGAGCGCGGCGATGGGTTGATCGATTTCCCTGGCCAGCTTCGCGTGTTGTTGAATGTCGTCGTGGCTGTCCCACGGCTGGCTGGCGCCGTGCCAGAGTTGAACGAAGCGCACGCCGCGTTCGAGCAGTCGCCGCGCAATGAGGGTCTGCCGGGCGTGAATGCCCTCGCCGTACAGCTCGCGGATCGATTGCGGTTCTTTGCTGATGTCGAAGGCATCGGCGGCATCCATTTGCATGCGGTAAGCCAGCTCGAAGGATTGGATGCGGGCTTCCAAGCGCCCGTCCTGACGGCGGCGTTGCTCGTGTTCCTGGTTGAGTTGTTGCAACAAGTCAAGTTGCTGGCGCTGTTCTTTCAGCGACGCGTCATGGTTGCGGATGTTCTCGATGAGCTTTTCGATTTTGGTGTGCTGTGAGTCGATGAAAGTGCCCTGATAAACGCCGGGCAGAAAACCGGACTGCCAGTTCTCCGCTTCCTTGATCGGATAACCGCCGGGACACATGGCGATGAAGCCGGGGAGGTTTTGGTTTTCCGTGCCGAGTCCGTAGGTGACCCAGGACCCGACGCTGGGCCGGCTTTGCACGGCGTCGCCGCAATTCATCAGCATCAGCGACGGTTCGTGATTGGGCAACTCGGCCTGCATCGATCGGATGACGGCGATGTCGTCGATGCATCCGCCGACCTTGGGGAACAAATCGCTGACTTCAATGCCGCTCCGGCCGTATTTCTGAAACTTGAACGGCGACGGAAAGGCCGCGCCGGTTTTTCGCTCGGTGCGAATATATTCGATGGGCAGCGATTTGCCGGCATATTTGGCCAACGCGGGTTTGGGATCAAACGTATCGACATGCGACGGCCCGCCGTTGAGGAAAAAGTGAATCACCCGTTTGGCCTTCGCGGGGAACTGCGGTGCTTTGGGCGAAAGCGGGTTGATCGATTCGGCGGCGCTGGCCGTGGAAAACAAACCGGTTTCGCCGAGCAGAGGGGCGAGACTTAATGCGCCCAAGCCCATGCCGCAGCGACACAGAAAATCGCGCCGCGTCAGGAACGCAGCTTGGGGGCGTGGCTGGTGATGAAACATTGAGAAAGCTTTATCATACTTCGTTGGAATTCGCATGAATATTTTACGACGCATGGTCGCCCTGATTTCCAAGCTTAACCGCCAACGAACACAGATGAACCTAACGCGACGGAAGCCGCAATCACGGTATTTTGGACTGCGACGGGAAGCAAAGCGCCACGCCGCTTGGGGCAGCCAGATATCGGACGAAAAGCGGTGTCGCCGCTGCGCTTAGCCACCGCAGTCCAAATCTTTGTCAACCGTGGCCCGTCTCCTTGACGAGTGGAGATTGCGCGCCCACTTGCTTCGTATTGTCGAACGCCGTAAAGCCGAAGCTCGTCAGTTCTATCTGCGTTCATCTGCGGTTTAATTCGTCACGCCAATGGCAGGGAAAAATCGAAGCTTGGCGTTTTTGGTCCGCCGTTCTACAAGAAGATTGCTTTCGGCCTATGGAATTATCTTCAACAACCAGTTTGTCGTTTCGATCAGTGAAAGGGCTTCTTGTTCTAGTTCTCGCGTTCTGCGCGGTTTCAGCAGGTGCGGGATTCCAGATCGCTGAAAAGGGCAAAGCCCGCTGTGTCATTGTCCGTCAGACGGAAGCAACGGAGGCGGAACGTTATGCGGTAAACGAACTGGCGCAGACATTACAGCAGATCACCGGTGCAGAGTTTGTAGTGCGAGATGCCGACGGAAAAGTGCCGGATCACGCCATCATTGTCGGTCAGGGCGCGATCGCCAAAAAATATTTTCCCGATGTCGTATTTGAAAAGCTGGGTGGCGAAGAGTTGGTTATTCGCACGAAAGGCAAGCGACTGTTGCTGGCCGGTGGCCGTCCTCGCGGGACGCCCTACGCGGTGACCCGGTTGCTGGACGAACAATGTAGCGTCCGTTGGTGGGCGCCCTGGGCTGCCAAGGTTCCGCAACAACCAACTTTGCGGATCCCGGATTTGAACAAGCGGGAGAAACCGGCGTTTGAATATCGTGAGCCGTTCTGGTTTTCGGCCTTCGACGGCAAATGGGCGGTGCGCAATTATTACAACGGCAACAGCGCGGGCCTCACGCCGGCTATGGGCGGCAAAATCATTTACAAAGGGTTCGTCCACACCTTTTATCCACTCGTCCCGCCGGAGAAATATTTCAAAGATCATCCCGAATGGTACAGCCTGATCAATGGCAAGCGAACCACGAACAAGGCCCAGTTGTGTCTGACCAATCCGGAGCTTCGCGATTTCATGGTTGACCGAGTCAAGGAATGGCTGCGCGAATCGCCGGATGCGACGATCATTTCCGTTTCGCAAAACGACTGGTTTGGCGCGTGCCAGTGTCCGAATTGCAAAACGATTGACGATGCCGAAGGCAGTCACGCCGGAACCATGCTTACCTTCGTAAATTATGTGGCGGAAAAAGTCGGGCGCGATTTCCCGAATGTCGCCATCGACACACTCGCTTACCAATACACCCGCCACGCGCCCAAAACCTTCAAGCCGCTTCCCAACGTGATCGTACGACTCTGTTCGATTGAGTGCAATTTCGGCGTGCCACTGGACGATCCGGCCAATGCCGCATTTGCGCAGGACATGCGCGACTGGGCAAAGATTTGCAACCAGCTATATGTGTGGGATTACGTCACGGACTTTTCCCACTTCGTGCAGCCGCACCCGAACTGGTTTTCGCTCGGACCAAACATGCGCTTTTTCCAGCAACATAACGTCAAAGGCGTCTTCGAAGAGGGCGCGTATCATTCCAACGGCGCAGAGATGGCCGAGCTTCGGGCGTGGGTCCTGGCCCGCCTGCTCTGGAATCCCAACCAGGATGACAAGGCGCTCATCAAAGAGTTTTTGGAAGGCTACTACGGCACGGCGGCGGCGAAAATCATTCAGGAGTATTTCGAGGTGATGTATCAAGCGTCGCGCGGATACAACCTGACTTGTTTTTCCAAAACCGAAACGCCGTTCTTCAAATTTGAACCACTGGCGCGCGCCGAACAATTGTGGCAACAGGCCGAAGCCACAGTGAAGGATGATCCGGAAAAACTTTGGCGCGTGCGGCAGGGTCACCTGCCGGTCCGCTACGTCTGGCTCTCCCGCTGGACGCAGTTGCAGCGCGAATGTCTGGACGCAGGCGCGGAGTGGCCATTGCCGGCTTCGCGAAAAACTGTGGCGGATGAATGGTTGGTCGGTGCCACCGGGCCGGGACCGGAGGGCTGGTCCAGGATGACGAGTTTGAAAGAATCGGGCCTGACGCCTGAAGCCTTTGTTGCCAGATTTGCTGAAGACCCGCCGCCGCTGGAGCCAAAACCTAAACCCAACAATTGAACCCACTATGAGCAATTCCCCAAACATCGGTCGCCGCGAATTTCTGAGTCAAACCGGACGGGCTACCTTCAGCCTGATGCTGGCCTCGGCGTTGCCCGCATCGGCACTGGCGCTCGGACGCAAGCGTCTTAAAGTGGCGGCGGTCATCACGGCATTCACCTATCGCAGTCATGCCCACGTCATTCTGGAGAATTTCGTCGAGCCGTATCTATTCAACGGTAAATTGATTTCTCCCGGCATGGACGTGGTCAGTTTGTATGGAGACCAATTTCCGGACGGCGAATTGGGTCGCGCGTTTGCGGCGAAGTACAAAATTCCAATCTACAAGACCATCAGCGAAGCGCTTTGTCTCGGCGGGGACAAGCTGGCCGTCGATGCCGTGCTCTCAATCGGGGAACACGGAATCTATCCGGTCAACGAAAAGGGACAGTATGAATATCCCCGCAAACGTTTCTTTGATGAGATCGTGGCCGAGTTTCGCCGGAGCGGAAAAGTCGCGCCGGTGTACAACGACAAACATCTGTCGTATCGCTGGGACTGGGCGAAAGAAATGTATGATACCTCTCGCGAACTGAGAATTCCGTTCATGGCCGGCAGTTCGGTCCCGCTGGCTCAACGGTGCCCGCCGTTGGAATTGCCGGCGCGGGCGAAGATTGAGGCAGCGGTTTCAATCCACGGCGGCGGAGTTGAATCCTACGACTTTCACGGCCTCGAGGTGCTCCAGTCGATGATTGAAGCTCGTCGAGGTGGGGAGACTGGCGTCGCGCGCGTGCAATTTCTCCAGGGCGACGCGCTTTGGAAAGCGGCGGCGGACGGTCTGTGGTCGCCTCAACTGGCGCAAACCGCATTGGACGCCGAGCCGAATTCAGGGCGTCCCCCAGCCAAGGAGTTGATTCGTCCACCGAAAACCGGCGACACCGGTGCACCGTTTGTCTCGCATGGGATTCTGTTGAATTACCGCGATGGCTTGCGCGCCATTGTGCTCGCCGCGGCGACCGGCGGCATCCGGTGGCATTTTGCCTGCAAGCTTGCTGGCGAGCAGCAGCCGCGCGCGACGAGTTTCTATGTGGGCCCGTGGAACAACCGCAATTTATTCAAGGCGTTGTCGCACGCGATTCAGACGCATTTGCGCGAGCGGCGCGCGCCGTATCCGGTCGAGCGGACGTTGCTGGTCACCGGTATTTTGGATGCAGAAATGGAATCCCGCTCTCAGGGCGGTAAACCAATGGACACGCCGCAGTTGGCCATTGCTTACCAGCCGCGCGACTACCGAAAAATGCGCGAGATGGGAGCGACCTGGAAAATCATCACTGAAGACATTCCCGAGCCGAAGGGCATCGAGATATGGAGAAAACCGTGAGCAACCCGGAAGTCTTGCAGCGCAAACATACACGGCGCGAATTCCGCGAACGCATGCAGTCAGGCGAACTGAAGGCGTGCATCATTCCGGTAGCCGCCATCGAACAACACCTGGAACATCTCGCCATGGAGCACGACTGGCGCAGTGTTTGCCACGTTGCGGTAGCAGTGGCCGAACGGCTGCGACCGCACGTGCTGGTTGCCGAAGGGATTATGACCGGCATCAGCGAACATCACATGCGCCACCCGGGGACGTTGTCGCTGCGTCCCGGGACGTTTCTGACAGTCGTCGCGGATTTGATCGACAGCGTCGTTCGAGCGGGCTTCAAAAACGTCCTGGTACTGAATGGCCACGGCGGAAACACCGCGCCGGTCAACGGCACGTGGGAGCAATTTCTGCGGATGAACCAGGTCAATCTCCATTTCCTTTGCTATTGGGACGTGCTGACGGAAGCCGATGCCAAAGAGTTGCTCAAGAGCGGTCACAAACTTCCGAACGATCTGCCGGGCCATGCTCAGGAATTTGAGACGGCTTTCGCGCTAGCCGCCTTTCCCGAGAACGTTCGCACGAAAATGTGGACGGATCAGGCGGACAAAAGGCCATCGATGGCCACCGCGCAACAAGGTGGGGAATTCATCAAGCGGATCGTGGAACGGGTCACCATTTACGTGCAGGAGATGATCGACGGAAAGCGCGTCACCCAAATCCCGGCATACTTTCCGTAACAACGGTTCGGGACCGCGCACTTCTCACGCCTGAGCCGCTCGTTCAGTACACGACCAAACGAGCGGCTCCACCTTGGGTACCAGCAGCAGATAAGACATCGCTCCCAAAACTAACATCCCTGCGGCGGCCCCGAAGGCCAGGAAGAACGAACCGGTTTGTTCCACGATGAAGCCGGCGATGATCGGCGAAATCACTCCGCCCAGATTGCCGATGAAGTTTTGGATCCCCGTCCATTTGCCGGCCGCTTCTGCGCCGGACAGCGTCTGCGTAATGGCCCACACGTTGGAGGTGAAGATGCCGAGCGACACGGAAGAAGCAATGAGCAATCCCAGCGATAACGATGCATCTGCGACAAACGCCGCAGGCAACATCAGGCAGCCGCACAGCAACAAGCCGGTCACGGCAAATGTTTTCCGCACGAACGTCGGTGTGTAGCCTTGCGCAATCCATCGATCCGAAGCCCAGCCGCCTGTCAATGTCGCCGCCGCCATCCCCAGGAACGGCAACGAACCCAACACCGCCATTTGTTCCATGGAATAATTTCGTTCCTTGATGAGATACGATGGCAGCCAGGTCAACAGGAACACCCAGGCATAACCAAGCGTGAACATGCCGAGCGAAGTGCCCCACGCTTCGCGTCGAGACAGGATTTCCATCATTCCCGGACCCGCCACACGCTTTTGCTTCCCACGGTCGCGATCACTCGGCATGGTAATGAACCACGGCAGCAGCCACAACAAGCTGCCCAATCCGACGCCCACGAACAAAGCTCTCCAGCCGCAACTTTTAATCAACAATCCGCCGAGCAACGTGCTAAGAAACGGACCGATTTTTGTTCCCACATCGACCAGCGCATTGGGCAGTCCGCGTCGCTCCGCGGGAAAAAGACGAACCAGGATTTTGGAAACAGAAGGGAGAAAAACGCTTTCACCGATGCCCAGCACCAATCGCGCAGCGAACAATGCCGTGAAACTGTTCACCCAACCGGTGGCCGCCATCGCCAGCGACCACAAAAGAAAACCGGCTGCGTAAACCCATTTGACATCGTAACGATCCACCAGCCAGCCCACCACCAATTGACACAGTGTGTAACTCCAGAAGAAGGCTGATAACAAGTAACCGAGCTGGGTGGGTCCCAGAGAAAACTCTTCCTTTAAAAGCGGCGCCGCGACCGAAAGGCTGCCACGGTCGATGTAGTTGATGGAGACCGACAGCAACAGCAGAACAACAATGACCCAATTGTTTGTTTTGCGCGGTGCAATCAATGGTATTTCCTGTCGCTTGAGCGTAGTTGTATGAACCTTCGCCGTCTCGTGGCAGTCATGGCGGCAATTGTTTGATCCAATCACGAATCAGTTTCACGGCGTCTTCATCCACCACGGAGGATGCGATGTGCGGCATGCGACCTTCGCCGAGCTTGGACATACGATAAATAATCATGGAGCGCTCCGGGTCACCTGGCGACAGGACTTTCGCATCGGCGATACTGAAGTTTCCGTGTTGCGGCACAACGTTCAGGATGCCGGTCTTGTCCAACGGCAGTGTGTAGGTTAACTGAAACCGCGCATTGCCACCGCCATAGTCCACGTGGCAATGGGAACAATTCGCGTGCAGATAAGAACGCGCCCGTCGATCCAAACCAGCATGGGTATCCAGCGGGTTTACCAGGTGCGGCAATTCCTGCGGGGGTTTGGCTGGCGCGTTGGTGAAAACACCGAGATGTTCCAGTGTGCGGATTTGATTATCGGTCACCCGACCGTAGTCGTGGTCTTTATTCATCTGCAAAGTGTTCAGTCCAAGCACCCATTTGGACGGAAATGTGTGGCACAGGATGCACTCCGAACGGCTTGGGAAATGCCAGGTCTGTTCCCGTAAGCCGCCGGGTGCGCGCGAGTCGCGAATCTTGTAAGTAAGATTGGTGCCCGATGCCTGAAGCAACTCGGCGTCGGTCTGCTCGTCGTTCCACAAATACGTGTAGCCGCGCCACAAGCCTTGTTGCAGCGTCAACAGCCGGGTTTCGAGCCGTCGCTGGCTGTTTGGATTGCCGCGTACCATTTCCAGCGAAAAAGTTTTGACCAGCACCGCGCCTTCCGGAAAGTCCCAGCCGCTTTCGAGTTGAAAACCAATTTTTGTGTCGCCCGGCAGCGCAATGAAACGTTCCTTCAGCGTGTGGTCCGCCCACAGCGGTGCGTTGACATCGTACGGGATCAGGCCGGCCGCAGGTCGATGATCTCTGGTTGAAGTGAACAAACCGGTCTCGCTCAACTTCCGGGGAAACTCATGCGGTCGCGCAATCTTGGGTGCCGGCACCAAGCGATGAATCGCACCTTCATAAGCCAGAAGGTAGAGTTCACCGTCGTTGTCTTCGCCGAACGATGAGATGTGCAGCGGCGACTGGAGCAACTCGCGGTGTTCAGTCACACGCCCGCCATGGTAACGCAGCGCCCAGATTTTCCCGGTCTCGTAATCGGCATAAATGTAAGCGCCGCGCAAATCTTTCAACCTTGAACCGCGATAAACAAAGCCGCCCGTCAGAGAACGGGCCTCGTAATGGCCGTGTTCCACGATGGGCGGCGAAATGGGGCTTGGCCCGCCGGGCTTACGTTTCGGATTGTAAACGTGATTTCCCTCCATCACGGAANNCATCACGCCCCAGCCATAATTGCCGCCCCGCTTGATCAGATAAACCATCTCCCAAAGGTCCTGACCGACTTCACCCAGCCACAAATCGCCGATCGCGCGATCAAAACTCATCTTCCAGGGATTGCGCAGACCGTAAGCCCAGATTTCCGGGCGGGCCCCAGGAACATTCACAAACGGATTGTCGGCGGGAATCGCGTAAGGATGGCCAAGGTCGGTTTGATTCACATCGATGCGCAGGACCGACCCCAACAGATCGCCGAGAAACTGTCCCGTGTTCAGTTCGTCGCCGATGCCGGCACCGTCACCGGTCGAAACGTAGAGATAACCCTCGCGCCCAAACTTCAAGCAGCCGCCGTTGTGTCCGCCCGTGGGCCATTCGAGGACGATGTATTCGCTTTCCGGCTCGGCGCGCAGCGGATTCTTGGGATCAACATGAAAGCGGGAGATACGATTACGATCCGGCTTCGGTTTCTTGTCGTTGTAACAGACATAGACAAACCCGTTGGTCACAAAGCCTGGGTGAAAAGCGAGCGACCAGATTTCGCGGCCTTCCTGTTGGAGATCGATAAAAAGTTCGGCGTGCTCTGCGTCAGGCCGGTTGGGGAACGAATAAATGTGGCGGCTCAGGTGTTCAGCAACGAACAACCGGTCGCTGCCGGGCGCGGAGACAATGTCCGTCGGGTGATCGAACTTCAATTTCGGGAAAGCCGACTCGCTGGTGTAGGGTGCTGGCGGTTCGGGCGAACCGACTACCCGCGATGTAGTCCAAAGTGCCCGCTGATCGATGCCGTAGGGCTTTGTCTCATCCGCCCCCAAGTCAAGTGCGGCAAGTAAAGCAACCGACCCCACAAGTCGGAGGAGAATCAAAATCCATAAGTGCAGATTTTTCTTACTCACGATAGGGTTGAATTTCTAAAAAGTTAAATGTCTGTTCGAGGCCGACCGAAAAACCCGGTTCATTGACTTTCGGCCAATCTGAAACCATCAATCGTGCAGTCGGAGCTCGTGCCCTGAATACCTTCCAATGATAGGTTATCCAGACCGGGATGCGAGGCTCCGGACCGGAGGGATACATTTCAGTGAAGGACCGCTTCCCATCGACATCGACACCTTCAATCTCGACCGTTCCCGTGAACTTGTTGGCTTCTTCGAGTTTCTTTGATTTTTGATTCATCAAATCATCGTAATCGCAAGAGAACATTTTCATGGAGTAAAGTCTCCCCGGTTCCAGGTTCTTGATGGTCTGGGAAAATGTGTTGGGGCCCGTGTCACTTTTTTTCATCCAGAGAAAGGTGTCGCCAATATGTTCCGGATCGGCCGGACGACCGAGTCCCATGTAGCGGCCTTCGATTCTCCCGTATCTCGGATAACTTTTGGCTTCGATGGTTCCCGTTTCCGCTGAATTCAATGTCCACCCCTCGGTCCCTTTTTCGAAATCAGCATTCTGAATGTGCGGGAGGAAGAGCGGGTCTGGCTTCGTCAGCAGGTTGGTGCGGCCTTCAATCGCATAGTGACGGTAAAGTTTTCCAACCCAGCGCACCGTTTCCTCGTCGGCTAGAATTGACGTCCACCAGTTCAAGCCGCGCAGGTCCGACAACACCGGATGATTGGCCACGACGTTCATCTGCTGGTCCATCCAGACGTGGTAATCGACCCCCGGCATTTTGTTGATGCCGCCGGGAGGCATGGAGAACAGTCCAAAAGCGATGACCATCTGCTTTTTGACTCCCGGCTCCTTTTCTTCCCAGTCCGCGATGCCGTCGATGAAGGCCTGCAGGGCGTCTTTGGACTTTTCCTCACTCGATCTCTCGAAGAGGTAGCGCTCCAGCGCGATGGGATACTTGAGGTCCACCAGGGTTCGCACGAAGTTGGTGCCGGTGTCGTCGTAGTTCACGACGTTTCCGCTGCCGCCAAAATAAATGTACATTTGCTTGTCCTTGTAACGTTCGTCGGCCCGGAGCTTTTTGAAGGCGTCTTCATAAGGCTGGTGACGCTGGGCCGCCCGGTTTTGGCGTTCGGAACTCGATCTTCCCGACGGCCGGTTCATGCCGAACTCGTTGATGATCAGCCCGTCCAAAAAATGGGCCGTATTGAAGAAGTTGACGTAGAACTCGAAATGCTCATCAGCCGTTTTACCCTCGGCGTTTTTTGCGACCTCGGCGACGAACCATTTTCCCTGCCGATGCCAATCATCAATCACCGACTGAGGAAGCTGGATATTGTGGGGCACGAGCAGGATGTTGACATTCGGCAGAATGTCCTTTTTGAGAAACTCCATATCGTAAATCGGATAGGACTTGATCGAGGAATTGAAACCCAATCCGCAGTGCATGAGTTCGGGGATGGCCCTCACCACAAGTTTCTCGACGCGAACATTTCCCTTACATTCCACATGGATCGTGTGCTTGCCTTTTGTCACATGACGCATCCCCTCGCTGAGCGTACCACCATCGGCGTCATGCACCATGACGGCATCACCCCCCGACGCCTTATCCAGAATGATGCGGACTGTTCCTTTGCCGTTATAGGTTGCAGAAATGAAAATCCAGCCGTCCCTCGAGCGTGCAAAAGTGAATGGGGTGCCGGACTTCGAAATCGCAGAAACTTCGAGCAACTCCGAAACGAGATTGTTCTGCTTCTTTTCGCCCGAAAAAAGAACTTTTGCTTGTGACTGCCTCGTAGATCCACATATCAATATCGATAATAAAATCGAAGTCATGAGGTTCGTTCTCATAGCAATCAGTGTTCTCCTCATAATGTCGTTTTAGAACCCGGGGCTCGAGATAAACTCCAGGTCTCTTTCAAGAAGCGAATAAAATTTCCATGCAGGATCTGTTTTACATCTTCATCGCTATAACCGCGTGCGGAAAACATCCCTGGAAGGCGCGACAAGTCGGTGATTGTCTCCAGGTCGGCGGGTGTTTGTTCGCGACCAAAAGCGCCGTCCAGATCCGAGCCAATGCCACAATGCCGGGCGTTGCCCGCCAATTGGCAGATGTGATCGAAGTGGTCAATCAACCGCTCCAACTTCAATCCGGCGGCTTCCGGTGTCGTCTTGCCTCGAACCCAACTGGTCACCATCATCCACGCGTCGAGCACACCACCGATCACTGCGCCGCGTTGGATGAGGACTTTGATTTGTTCGTCGGAAAACTGGCGGTTGTGCGGCACCAACGCACGACAATTGGAATGGCTCGCCCAGAGGCGGCCTTGAAAATGATCGAGCGCTTCCCAGAAACTTTCGTCACAGAGATGCGTCACATCAAGGATGATGCCGAGTCGTTCCATTTCCTTGAGCAACTCGCGTCCGCGTTGTCCGAGACCACCCGAGGCGTCGGTGCCCTGCGCATAAGTTCCCGGACCGTAATGCGCCGGGCCAAGCGCTCGGAGTCCTTGCGCGTAAGCGCGCTCAAGATGTTTGAGGGTTACGATTGAATCCGCGCCTTCAAGACTGAGAATGTAACCGATGGGTAAATTCGGGGAGCGCGAGGCTCCTGAGGCAGTCTCACAACCTTCGATTCGGAGGGACGAGTTACACGAGTCCCTGACTTTTTGAACTTTTTGGAGGTTGTGGGACTCGTGTAACTCGTCCTTCCGGAGTTTTGAGATAGCCTCTGGCGATGAGCCTTTTTCGACCCACATTTTCAAATGTCTCTCCAGACCGGCGGCGTCTCTGATCTGCACCATCTGCCCGGCCTCTTCCATCGCGCGATACCACGCGAGTTGTCCCTGCGTTTGCGCCCAGGCCTGTTCCGGCGAATGCCAGCCGCGCAGCGGGTTGCCCGGTTTGACGTAACGGGCGATCTGCGTCGCCACGCACAAACCGATTCCACCGCGCCGCATTTCCGGAAGGGACACCGTCCCGTTTCCCCGATCCGGTTTGTCGGTCAGCCCTTTTTCACGCTGGCGAATCTCATTGAGCGGCCGCGTCAAATCGCGATTCCACTCCAAGGCGTTCATTGCAAGGTCAAGATGGGCGTCGAAGATGAACATGCGCACGGCGAGTTAACCAATCATCGCGTTCAACAACAAAGTAAAAACCAGCGCGACGATGGAAATGATTGTTTCCATAACCGTCCACGTTTTCAAAGTTTGCGTCACGCTCATGTTGAAATATTCCTTCACCAGCCAGAAGCCGCCGTCGTTCACGTGTGACAGAATCAGCGAACCGGCGCCCATGGCCACCACGAGTAATTCCAGATTGACGCCGGGAACGCTTGCCACAACCGGAGCGACGATTCCCACCGCCGTCGTAATCGCCACCGTGGCCGAACCCGTGGCAATCCGGATCAGGGCGGCCACCAGCCACGCAAAGAACAATGGTGACAAGTGCCAGTGGCTCGCCTGTTCGGCGATGGCCGCGCCAACGCCGCTGCCCACCAGAATTTCCTTGAACCCGCCACCGGCGCCGATAATCAAAATGACCCCGGCAATCGGCGCCAGACAATCGTTGGTGAAGCCCAGGATTTGTTGTCGCTTGAAACCGCACGCGTAACCCAGCGAGTAAAAGGAGAACAGCACGGCAATCAGCAAAGCGACAATCGGGTGTCCGATGAAATCAATGACTTGCCGAAAAATATTGGCCTTGGGAAGGGCGAGATCGGCGGCGGTGGCCAGCAGCATCAACAGCACCGGCAGTAAAATCGTGAAGACGGTGATGCCGAATCCCGGGAGGCTTTTCTCTTTCGCTTTTTGCGTGAACTGCGCCGCCAGATCGCCGGAAGCTTCCAAGGGAACGCGCCGCGCCAACATTTTCCCCAGAATCGGTCCGGCCAGAATCGCCGTTGGAATTCCGACCAGCAGGGAATAAAGAATGGTTTTTCCAATATCCGCCTTGAGAACCTCGATGGCGACCATGGGTCCGGGATGCGGCGGCACCAGCCCGTGCATCACGGAAAGTCCCGAGACTAAGGGGATGCCGATTTGCAAAAATGGCATCCGCGTCTTTTGCGCCATGATGAATACCAGCGGAATCAACAACACCAGCCCGACTTGGAAGAAAACGGGAATGCCGACAATGAACGCGATCACCACCATCGTCCAATGCACCCGTGACTCGCCGAACCGCTGGATCAGCGTGACGGCAATCCGTTCCGCGCCGCCCGATTCCGCCATCATTTTCCCAAGCATGTTGCCCAACCCCAAGATCATGGCGATGGAGCCCATCACGCTGCCGACCCCTTCTTGAAACCGTTTGGTGATGACCGGCAATTCCATTCCGCTGGTCAATCCGATGAACAGCGCCGCCAGTACGATGGCGACAATCGAATTAACCTTGAACCGGGCAATGAGAACAATCAGCCCCACCACCGCAATCAACGTGAACAGCAACAAACTCGAATTGTGGCTCAAGCCCGGGATGCTGTTCATTGGGATTTATGGAGGCTGCAAAATTAAGAGTGACCAGGAACCGCCATCACGCCTGCCCTCTCAATGGCTGTTGGGTTATTGTCATTTCCTGAGAAGATGGCTGACGGGAGAGCGCCATGTCAATTTCACGAAAATTGCAAACCGTCTCGCACATCGCACAGCGCCTTGCAGTTTGACTTCCTCGGATAGTCGGTGTTTAGTTTGGTCAGCTATTGAAGTGTCATGAGCATCACGATCAAACTGGATTTACCGGAATCGGTGGCCGCCCAAGCCAAAGCGAAGGGCTTGCTTGATCCCAAACACGTTGCGACCCTCATTGCTCGCGAGTTAAATTTAGAAGGCGACCAGCGCAGCTTCTTCGAGATCGTTCGCGAAATTCGCGCCCAGCCTGGCGAGCCGATGACGATGGAGGAAATCCAGGCAGAGGTGGACGCGGTCCGGACGGAGAGGCGGGCGCGTGAAGCTGGTCATTGACACCAACACGCTGATCTCCGGTTCGCTGTGGCAAGGACCGTCCGCGCAAATCCTCGAGGCGGTGGCGTGCGGAAAAGCGGAACTGGTTTTGTCCCCCGAATTACTCGCGGAGTTTGCGGAGGTGGTTGCACGTCCCAAATTTGCTGAACGCATTGCCGCGAGAGGTACGAGCGCAAACGATCTGGCGAGAAAGTTGTCCGAGGAGGTCACGATCGTCTCGCCCGCGCCTCTCCCTCTGCCGCCTGAACTGCGCGATCCGAAAGATCTGCCCGTCCTGGCCTGTGCAGTGACAGCCCGTGCCGCTGCCATCGTTTCGGGAGACGAGGACTTGCTGAGTTTGGGTTTCTTCCAAGGCATCCCTATCATCAAGGCCCGCGAGGCGTTGAAGCAGTTTGGTCTGGCTGGCGAGTGAGTCATTCTGTTGGCCCGCCGTTTATGGACGGTCACTATGATTTCCGTGATGGGAGGATAGAAAAACGTTTCGGCAGACCGCCTTCATGCCTTCTTGGGATGCCCCTTGGTGTAATGCGCATGGTTGAGCGCGAAGTCCTCCGGCCAGTCCGGACGCGGTTTCGCCAGTTTCAAAATGGCTTGGAGAAACGGCGGATCGTCCACCCGCGCTTCCAAGGGAGTCACCTCCACTTCTGCGCCTTCGGGCAGTTGGGCCTCCGGGGGCAGCACCACCACGCCATTCTTGACTGTGCCTTTGTAGCTCATGCCTATCTCTTACTCCGAATCCACCGGCGAAGCAAGCCAGCCGCATGTCGGCACGTCGCGCTGCTTTCCTTAGCCTCTCCAAAACCGCGTTGCCAACACTATTGTCATTTCCTCTGAAGATGGCTGATGGTTGAGCGACATGTCAATTTCACGGACAACGCCCGCTGAATCCGCCGGACGATCCGGTTTGTTCCGCGCTCCGCATTCCGCACTCCGCGCTTCTGCATATCGTGTTTGGTGAAAACGTCAGGCATGGGTGACATGACCTTGCCATCGGGCGGCGCGCGCCGGTGATGGCATCGGACAGAATACGGTATTATATGAGTTGGCCCATGGCCGGCCGCCGGTCAAATCTGGTTTGATTTACCTTGATTTGGTTTGACTGGGTTTGACTGGGTTTGACTTCAAGGGTCGGATTTGGTCGGATTTGGTTTGAGACCCAAATGGGTTCGTTTGGCAAAAACACATTTTTTCAACCACAATCTTGCCAGTCTGCAAACTTGGCTGTGGCCGGTTTTTCAAAGAACACTTAATCGGCGGTTAACGGGCGTTTTAACATCCTTACCGGTCCGCCATTTCGGTTGCCATCGTATCACACTCCAAAAGATGACGCAAGAGGGGCGGGCGCGTTGCCTTGTTCCCGCGACTGCGAATTCGCAACATCACTGCCAAGTTCACCGCGTCTTGTGCCGCAGCCGCCAGCCGATGAGCAATGCACCAACGGCAAATAACCCAAACACGCCAGGTTCAGGAATCGCTTGGGGGGAGAAAAAAATGTTATCAAGAGTTCCTCCCCCTTGAAACTGCAAAAGCCCGGACTGGTTGGCGAATCCCGATATGTCTCCGCCGTAAATGGTGTAGGTGGGTCTGTTCCCCAAGTTTGACAACGGAATCTCATGACCGGCAAAGGACACCGAAAACGATCCGCTCGCATAGAATCTTAGAGACTGTGCTGTGGAGCGCACTATTCCCATTTGCGCTATAGCTATTGTGCTGGAAAACGGTTGCATAATGACGCTATAACTTCCTTGCAGAATTGTACTAAGCGACCCTGGACCTTGCAAAGAAATCGCGGGGCTGCCAAGGCTTACTGTGTTATAGAAGACGAAGCCGAAGCCCAATGGACTTCCATCGTTATATCCCTGCTGCCATCCTGGCATCGCATTCGTGATTGGAACAAATGCTGGCCCGGAGCCATAGGCGGAAACGTCTGCTGCTTCAAAGTCCAGGTTCACAAAGTCCTGAGAACGGCAGAGATATATGCCAGTTAGTAAAAATAAGATGATTATTTTGGTTTTCATGATTTATTCCTTATCTTCTCACAAACGGGTCACCAACCGCTTGAAGTTCTGGAGGATAGTTTCCAGGCGGTACCCCACGTGAGTTCCAAGCACAAATTGCAAAATTCTTTCCGCCAGCCCACAAACCGAAATAGACGCTGGCATTGTTCACCCCTCCTAAACTGGGCTCCTCAACATGAGTGACCGCACCAACGGGCGTGTTGGAATAATTTGACCCACCAAAGCCGTTTGCTGCGAACCACCAGATGAAAGTGCCGGAGATGAAATTAGTCGCATAGCCATTGAACGACTCAATCGTCTCCACAACATACCAAGCGCTATTTCCACTCCACTTGATCGTACCATCCACAGCGTAGGCTGAGAAGCACAAAACAAATCAGGCCCCAACCAGTTCGCGGATAGGCGTGGCATTGCTCGTAAGCAGCCGGGGACGTCCCAGCAGGTCAACAAATTCTCCAGCGGGGTTGATGCCGAGCAGGTGAAAGATTGTGGCAGCCAGATCCTGCGGTCGAATCGGACGGCTGGTGGGATAGGCGCCCTGCGGGTCACTGGCGCCGATGACCTGACCACCGCCGATTCCAGCGCCGGCCACCGCAATCGAGAAACAATGTCCCCAATGATCGCGACCGCCATCAGCGTTGATCTTCGGCGAACGACCGAACTCGCCCATCACGACCACCAAGGTTTCCTCCAGCAAGCCACGCTGATGCATATCGTCGATCAGCGTGGCAAACGTGCCATCAAAGACCGGGCAGAGAACATTGCGCGCGCGCTCGGCGTTCTTGCTGTGCGTGTCCCACATTGGATTATTCGCGGTCGTGTCGCCGGGTTCCCTCGGCCAGTTCACCTGCACCAGCCGCACACCCGCCTCAATCATCCGGCGCGCCAGCAACACGCTTTGGCCGAACTTGTGCCGGCCATAGCGGTCGCGAACGGCCTGCGACTCGCGTTCCATTTCAAACGCCGCCCGCGTGGCGCCGGATTGAACCACGTCGAACGCCTGCTGTTGCACGCGATCGACGGCATTGATCTGTTCGCTCCGCGCAAGCTGAATGAAATGTCGATCGAGTTGTTTCAGCAAACTTGCCCGCTCCGACAGCCGCAACTGCGTCACGCCTTCCGGCAGGTTCATCCCGTCAATCGAGAAGCTGGCGGAAGACGGATCGCATTTGAACAGGAGCGGATTCCAGGTCGGCCCCATCAAGCCGCCGCCTTGTCCCGGCCAGGGGATGGCAGGATTGTTGATGATGGGTTCGGGCAGAACGACGGACGAAATGGGCGAACGCCGGCTCGGCTTCATCTGGCCGACAACCGCCGCAAGGCTGGGCCAGTCTTCCGGTCCGGCGGGTGTTTCGGCCTGTCCAGCCGGGTGCGGATAACCGGTCAACATCCAGTAGCCACTCGCCGAATGGCTGTTGACGTCCGTGGTCATCGAGCGAATGACCGTGATGCGATCAGCAATTTGGGCGGTATGCGGCAGGAGTTCACAAAACTGAACGCCCGGGACTTTGGTTCGGATGGGCCGAAACTCGCCGCGGATTTCCAGCGGCGCATCGGGTTTGGGATCGAACGTCTCGTGTTGCGGCGGTCCGCCACCCATGAACAAAATGATGCAGGACTTGGCCCGACCGAATGACGCGCCTTGAACGGTTGAAGCGGTTACGGCCCTGGCTTGATCGCGCAGAAGAGTTGGCAACGAAAGTCCCAGCAGACTCAGTCCGCCAACGCGAAGCATCTCGCGTCGCGTGATGCCTTCGCAAAGTCTGGCGGTTTCGCTGCCGAGGGAGAGCATGGCCGGACCCTAGCCGTTGCCGCTTAAATCGTCAATCTTCGGTCGCGGGCAACAATCTTCCAACGCGCGCCGGCTTGACCGTTCTCAACCACCACCGCTTCGCCATGCAAAGCCACTGTGGGGCAAATGTGCCAGGGGATGCCGTAGAGACAATCACCGACGGCAAACTCCTTCGCTTTTGCGGTTTCAACGACGAGATGTTCCTCGCTGTGTGAGACGGCTTTCGCATCCGGCAGATTCAGAAACTGGACGCGCGGATGCGGATTTTCCGAGGCAATCGCTTTGTGGCCGAGATCGAGGCAAAGAAGCTGGTCGCCGGGCTTGCTGACGACGCGGGTCAACACCAGCGCCGCAGGGAGAAAATCCAAATCAGGCAATTTCGTTGCGTAACCCGCGTCCCAGAAAATGCAGGTTCCGGGACTGCACTCGACATCTGGACGCCGCGCATGAATGGGAAAAGTCGGTGTGCCGCCGGCAACCATTCGTGGCACCGGCAAACCGGCTTGCGTCAGTTCCTGTCGCAGCGCGTTGACCGGGGCAAATGCCGCGGCGCAATTCTTCGTTCGTGTTGCGAGGTCGGCCTCGTGAATGTGGCCGTCATAAACATGAAGCCCGCCCGGTTTGAGTCCGGGCAGCGAGTCAATCAATCGATAGAGTTCGATGGCCTTTGGTCCAGGCGCAACACCGGTGCGATGCTGACCGCAATCGATGTCCAGCAGCACTTCCAACTCCGGGGAGCACACGCCGCCGGCGTGTGTTTCGCGGCGGCTCGCCGCGAAGCCTTCTAGCGTTTGCGATGACCCGGAAGCCGCATCTTCGACGGATTCGAGCTGCGCTGTTCCGGTCGGCGGGCCGCCGACCGGGGCACGCGAGCCGCGCGCGCTCCCCAGACCTGCGGCTCTCGCCGCTTCAGACAAAGCGCGAATTGCCGGCGCATCATCGGCAATCGTGGAGAATTTCGTTCCGGGAAAGTTTTTTGCCAGTTGAATGAACCGTCCCACGTTTGGCCCGACGGGTTGATAGGCAAGTAACACATCAGGTGCGCGACAACCCGCGACCATTTCAGCCTCGGCAATCGTGGCGCACTTGAACTTCGCAATGCCCTGCGCCGTTTGCATCCGCACGACTTCGGCCAGCTTGTGCGTCTTGAGATGCGGGCGCAGCCGTTCCACCCCGCCGGCGATGGCAATCATTCGCCGGATGTTTTCCTCGACCCGGTCGGGATACACGAGCAAGGCGGGAGAGGGAACATCGGGCGCATTTGTGATGGTGTGCCAATTCTTGCGCATAGTTTTTTCCAAATTCGAAATCCGAAACTCGAAATCCGAAACATCTTAACGCTCGCCCTCACCCTAACCCTCTCCCCCGAGAAGAGCGAATAGGCGTCGCACATCCGCCATTGCTCGTAAGCGCCTTGAAGTAGTTCAACTCCACGGTCTCCAACAGAGACGGCGAAGTGTTCTCCCTCTCCTGGGGGAGAGGGCCGGGTGAGGGTGGGCGTTTTAAGATACTTACCGGCAATTCCATATTTTTGCCAACTACCCGCTGAACACTCAGAGAGAACCATCGTTTTGGATTTTCTCCCTCGGCCATTCGGATTTGTTTCGAATTTCGGGTTTCGGATTTCGGATTTTAAGATTTTTAACGCGCCATGGACCTCGACTCGTAAACGAGCGTCGGGCAAACTGCCGAACCTAATCGACCTCAAATATTGCTTCAATCTCCACGGCAATATTTCCTGGCAGGGAACCCAGGCCCACAGCGCTGCGCGCACCAACACCATTCTCCTTGCCGAAAACATCGGCCATCAGCTCACTGAAGCCGTTGATGACCTGGGGATGATCGTGGAAATCGGGCGTGGCGTTCACCATGCCGAGCGTTTTTACCAGGCGCTTCACGCGATTGAGGCTGCCCAGTTCCTGGCGGAGTGTGGCGAGAATCGTGAGGCCGACCTGGCGGGCCGCGCGCTGGCCGCCAGCCAGATCGAGATCAGCGCCGAGTCGGCCGGTGATCATTGTTTTGTCCGGCTTCAACGGGCCGTGGCCGGATACGTAAGCCAGGTTGCCGGCGATCACCAGCGATNNCGATTTGTAAACCGCCACCGGTTTCGGCGCGGGCGGGAGTTCGAGTTTGAGTTCGGTAATGCGAAATTCTGCGTCCATGCGCGAAGTTATAGCCACAGACTGTGCCGGTGAGACAAGGAATTTAATCGGAAGGACGAGTTATACGAGTCCCTGA
>PLJQ01000149.1 GCA_003140275.1 Limisphaerales bacterium | reverse complement strand
GGAAACCACAGATGGACACAGATAAACACAGATACGGACTTGCTGGGGGAACCAAGGCAGTAGAGAGCCATAAACTAAGGTTACGGGCGCAAACAACTCGCGGCTTAAGCCGCGTCAATAACCTGTGTCCGTCTGTGTTCATGTTTGGTTTTGATTCTTATCTTACCACTCGCTCGAATTCGAGCTTCGGGTGCTTGAAGTTCAGGATCAGACCGACGCGCAGGCCGGTGATCTTCAAATAATTTAGCATCTTACCGCGTTCTTCGTCAGTAATCTTATCGATCGTTTTCGAGTCCACAATGATCTGGTCGAAGGCAATCAAATCGGGGACGTAAAATCCCACCGGATGTTTCTTGTAGAGCACATCGTACCGACGCTGTTGCATGCAGGGAATCTCCTGGAGGCTGAACTCCACGACCAGTGCATTCTCATAAATCTTTTCGTAAAATCCGTGTCCGATTTCATTGGGCACCTCAAACGCGCAGCCGATGATTTGATGCGTCTCCTCCTTCAACAAGAACCGGGCATTCTCGATCGACGCCAAATCAGGCATTTCATCTGAGTCCATCTGTGGTTTTGATTCTTTTGCGGCAAACAAAAACGCCCGGGACGGTCGGTCGGAGGCGTTGGCGTCCACGGTTTTTTCGCCGTGAACGCTATAAAGTCGTTGTCTTGCGCGCGTGAACTTGCATGGCGGCAGGGTAGGGAATGGCAACGGCCTTGGCAAATTCAAAGTGGGCGATGGAGGGCGTTTTACTTTTGGTTGAAAAAGTTTTGCAGCCCGGCCAGATCATCGACGTTGAGCAGGTCAACGCCGGCGGATTGCAGTTCGCGCCAGAAGGCCGGTTGATCGGGCGTGGCCCAGAAGCGGATGCGACGGCCTTGTTGGTGCGCCCGGGCGACGGTTTGTTTCAGTTTTTGTTTTTCGTCGTCGGGCATCGGGCCAGTGCCGCGCCATTTGAAGGCGTTTTGCCAGTTGTCGCTAATCAAAGGAATGAGGTGACTGGAGGCGTTGCCATCGAGATCCCTCAAGCGGCCATCCAACGCGGCATACCGGAGCGTTTCGGCGGCCATGACATCTCGAGCGCGATTGCCGGAGATGATGGCCGTGATGGCTTTCGGCTCGGTGGCATCGAGGCGGAAAACGGTGAGCACTTCGGCGTATTGTTTGAGCACGTCGCGCAGCACGGCGTACGTTTTTTCGGCGTCAGTCTTCACGTCGATGAGCAGCGTGAAGTCGGTTGTTCCTGGATAAACATGTCCGCCATTTTTCTTCACCCGCTCAAGGAGCGGGTCGAGATAGAGCGCCTGTAATGTGCGTTCCGGTTTTACCTTGTCGCGGTCATGCGCGACGAGGAGTTGGCCGTCGATGAGATAGATGTCGGCTTCGACACTGCCAAAGCCGTGGTCGAGCGCGTCAAACAAAGGCCGCGCGTGCTCATAGTCATTGTGGGCATGAGCATGCAGCAGTGGTGCCGGTTGCGCTTGCGTTGAGAGCGACGCAAAGAACTGCAACGCGCCGGCGGTAAAAATCAGGGCCGGCCATGAATTTGGCTTCATTGTTCGTGGGTTGGCATTGTTTCCATTCATTTTTCCAGTTTGCATTCCGCCGGGACGCAGGACGACTGAAGTTGACTCAAACCAGCGCGCCTCCGATCAACCACGCGCCCCAAACGGTGAGCAGCAGGCCGGCCAGGCGTCCGAGTAAAAGTCCGTTGGGGGCGGCCTTTTCCACCAGCACAAAAACCGCAATGATCGCCACCCACCACATGTTCATCACTCCAGCCACAAACAACAGCGCCATCAGAAACCAGCAGCAGCCGGTGCAGTACGCGCCATGCTTGAGTCCCATGACGAATGCGCCGGGTTTGCCCTCCCGCCAATCCGTCATCAGAAAACTGAGAGGCGAGCGACAATGAGTCAGGCAGGCGTTTTTGAGCGGTGTCCATTGAAAAAATCCAGCGGCGATGAGCAGGAGTCCGCCGAGGATGGGGCTGGTGCTGACCATCATCGGCGAGAGCAGGGCCGTGGCGTGCAGTGCCCATTGCGCGACGGCGGCCAGCGCGCTGAACGCCGTCCAAACTGCCAGATAGCCCAGCAGGAAAATTCCCGTGGGGACGAACGGGTGTTCCTGCGCGCGCCGATTCCGGTTCACGCACGCGAAAATGAGAATCATTGAGGCGGCGGAAGGGAGCATCATCGCCACCATCATTTCGGCCCACATGAGAAAGAGGGGTATGAGTCGGGAAACCGACCAGCCTTGCACGTCGGGCCCGGACATTTTCATGCCCATGCATTGGCAGACGCCGGTGTTCGCCATCGCCCGCGCTTCATGCACCATGTAGAGCCAGGCAAGAGCGGTGATCCCGATCAGACCGGCAATGACAATGGCGCGATCGCGTTTCAGCACCGCTTCCAGTGAGGTGTCATCTTCGCCCAGCATGTGAGGGAATCAATTTCCGTATTTTATTTCGCTGACAAAGCCGGCTTTGTCGGGCCAGGAGAAGCAAAAATCTTTTATAGTACTGCGACATTCACGCGCGGACACGACTTCCGCATCCTTGAAAATGAAACCGGTCTCGTGTACAATACGAACACTTTCGGGTTCGCCGGAAACTGGATTTTTGATCGGCTCCATCGCGATGGCAAGCGCGTCACCGACTTTCACGCTGCTGTTCTTGCCGTTCAGGTTGAATTGAAATGGCACGAACTGCGGAAGCAGCCAAGTTGTCAGGACCGCTTTCAAAACTTCAAACGGCATGCCGCCGTCCTTCGCCGTGGCGATGTTTTGCAACGCAACCCGCTGCTGGGGCGACGCCTTTTCGTCGTAAAGAATCACGCCGGTGCCATTCCCTTTGTGCATGGCTTCGGGAGTGTAAAGGGCGAACGCCAGACCAAGACCGTTTAATGCCACGTCGCCGTAGTTTCCGTGATTGATTTTCCATGCGCCCATGCCCTGGCAAAAGCCGCGCGACGGCGGCGCTTCGAATTCACACGGACAACCATAGTCGCAATTGCAGGCCTGGAGGTAATCGGCTTCAAAGGCCCATTTTACTCTTTTGTCGTTGCTCATTCGCTTCTCCCTTCTGTTTCATACGTGTGTTGTTTTGAAATCGACCGAAACACGACCCAAGATCTTCCCGAGCACTTGAGTTTTCGACGCCCAAAATGCAATCGCCGCAAAATCCGGTCAAACATAAAATTGTTCGCGCAGCTCGCGAGTACGCAACTTATTTCGGAAACGGGCGGTTGCGATATTTTTCGTAAAGCCGCGTGTGCCGGTTTTCAAGGCTGATTTCCTTCCCTGCAATCCACATCCGTTTGACATTCGTGCGGATGTCCAGAATATCGCCGTCCGCCACGAAGAACGTCGCCTCCTTGCCGGCCTCGATCGAGCCGAGGTGGTCGGCGACACCGGCCAATTGTGCGGGATAAAGCGTCATCCCTTTCAACGCCTCGCTCTCCGGCAGACCGAAGGCGACCGATTGCGCCGCATCGTAAGGAATGTTTTTAAGCAACGACGCATCACCCGGGCCGACGCTGAATGCGACCGTCACCCCGGCCTTTCGCAATATCTCCGGGGCTTTGAACTGAATGTCATAAGCATCCGTGTCGCGCGGCGGCAATCCAAATACGTAATCGTAAACGACGGGAATCTTGTTGGTCGCCAGCAGATCCGCCACCTTCCAGGCGTCGCGTCCGCCGGCCAGAATCATTTTGTAACGGTTGGTTTCCGCCCAGAAAACGGCGGTCTTGATCTGGCGAATTTCATCCGCGTGAATCATCAACGGCAGTTCACCTCGGACAAACGGCCGCATCGCTTCCCACGACGGATTCAGTTCCGGGTCCGCAACGCCGTTTTTGCCGGCGGCTGAACGCGCTTTTTCATAAGCGCGCGCTTCCTGGAAATAATCATCGAATGCCTTCAGCTTTTTCTGGCGTTCCTTGGCCTGATCTTCGAGTGATTTCCATTTCGATTTGTCCTGGAACTCTTCCTTGGATCGGGTGTCGAGTTCCATTTGCGGCCAATACAAATGCAAGGCCACGGGTTTCTTGATCGTCATTTGTTCGGAGGTCCAGCCATCCAACGCCACCAAACCGGATTGGCCGGCCACAACGTTGCCTTGGGGCACGGGCTGGGCATGGGTAACCCCATTGCCTCGCGCCACGGGAATCAATTCCGAATCGGGATTGATAGCAGTCCACGATTGCACATCGGGGGTGTAACCCTCGCCGACTTCGGTCGTGTCCCGCGTTGCGCGAACCGCCCCAATTTCGATCAGCCCCAGCGAGGTGTTCAGCGCAATGATACCGGGATAAAGATGCTGGCCTTTCAAATCAATCTTCGTCGTGTCGTTCGGATAAATCGCGCGCGTCGGCTGGCTCGCGTCGAAGACGCCCTTGATTTTGCGATCCTGAATCAACACGTCGCCCCGCGAAATCGTCGCGCCCGAAACCGTGTGAATCGTGGCCTCAGTCAGCAAAAATGTTTCTGAGCGAACTGTCGCGGCGCAAAACAGGCCGGTACCAATCAAAGCCGTCGCAACTCGCGGCCAACTCGCAACTCGTAAATCGCAACTCGTAAATTTCAACGGTCGCCTCCCTCATCGAGACAATGCCGCTCTTTACCGTCATACAAATGCTCAATCGAGCGCCGAAAAAAAGTGCCGTCACTTTTGCCCTCGCCGCCCCCGCCGCCCCCGGCGAGCTTTGCAATCTTTTTGGCCTTGGCCATCAGCTCGCCCCGTTCCTTTTCCAAAGCCGCCGTTCGTTGCGAATCCAGCGTGCGGTCGAAATATTTTTTTCCGTCAATCCACGTTTGCAGACAAACGGTGCCGGAATCGAGCGGCGACTTGGACCAGATGACGAAATCCGCGTCCTTGCCCGGTTCAAGCGAACCGACCCGCGAGTCGATGTGAAGTTGCTTGGCCGGGTTGATCGTCACAAACTTGAGCGCTTCCTCCTCCGTCGTGCCGCCGTATTTCACGGCCTTGGCCGATTCGGTGTAGAGTCGGCGCGCGAGGTCGGACGAATCGGAGTTGAACGAAACGAGGACGCCACGATCACGCATCAGACTGCCGTTGTAAGGAATTGCGTCATAGACCTCGAACTTGTACGCCCACCAATCGGAGAACGTGGATCCGCCCGCGCCGTGCTTCGCGATTTCGTCCGCGACCTTGTAACCTTCAAGGACGTGTTGGAACGTGCCGACTTTGACGTTGAAACTTTCCATCGTCCGCAGGAACGCGAGGATTTCATCCTGCCGATAGGAATGGCAATGAATCCAGCGTTTCCCTTGGATGATTTCGCCGATGGCTTCCAGTTCCAGATCGCGGCGCGGTGGTACACCGCCGTTCTTGTTCTCCAGATCCTTGAGATATTGTTGCGCGGCAATGAAACGATTGGCCATGAAGGTCGGCACGCCCATCCGAGTCTGTGGAAAGCGCGTGACGTTCTTGTCGCCCCAGTTGGACTGCTTGACGTTTTCGCCGAGCGCAAACTTGATGCCGGGCGGCGCGTCCACAAACTTCAGCCCTTCCGGGCTGGCACCGTCACGGAGTTTGATGACCTGATTCTGTCCGCCAATGGGATTGGCCGAGCCATGCAATTCATTCGCGACCGTCAATCCGCCCGCCAACTGCCGATAAATGTTATCCGTCTCCGAATTGATGACATCGCCGATGCGCACCATGGCTGATGACGGAATCGTCGCTTCGTTCACGTTGCCGAGAATCATGCTGTGGTTGTGGCAATCGATGAGGCCGGGGGTGATGTGAAGGCCCGTGCCGTTAATCAAAGGCCCCGAGTACCCACCTGGGATCTGCCCAACGATGTCGATCTTGTTACCTCGGATGAATAGATCGCCCCGGTCGATTTTCCCTGCTGGCCCGCACGTCCAAATCGTCGCGTTTTGAATTAAAACAACTTGAGGTTCGGTTTTTGGTTCAATCTTAATCGCCCCGCGCCCTTCCAGCGGCGAGTGCGCCACGCGCTGCTTCTGAAGCTCCTTCAACTCGGCATCCTTCTTCTCCTTCTCCGCCTTCACCTTCGCCTCTTTCTCCTTGTCGGCTGTCTCGTCTTTCTTCGATTCCTTTTCAGCTTCTTTAACCGCTTGTACGTGATAGTTGCGCCCATCAATCCAAACCTCGCGGACTTTGGCTTCGGGATCGAAATAGCCTTTGCCATCGACCACCGTCAAATTTGCCAGCTTGCCAGCTTCCACCGTGCCGCTTTGTTTTTCCAAGCCGCAAAGCTTCGCGGGAACGGTCGTCAACGCCGCCAACGCGTCCGTTTCGGATAACCCGCGATCCAGCGCCAGACGCAGATTTTTGCGGAAATCTTTTTTCTCCTTGAGGCCGTAAGTCGTCAGCGCCATTTCCAATCCCTGCTGCCGGAGCAGTGCGGGGTTTTCCGCCGCCCAATCCCACGCGCGAAAGTCGTCCAACGAAACTTGGTCCCAATCTTCCTCGTCCGGCAGCTTCGGCAACTCTGGAAAATTCACCGGCACGATGAACGCCGCGCCTGTGCCCTTGGCCAGATCGGGGCGACGCCATTCCTGTCCGTTGGAGACGAGGACAAAATCCAGATTCAATTCGCCTGCCACTCTCACCGCGCGGTCGGCCATCAAAACACTGCCCGGTTCGAACGCCACGCGCATTTTCTTTTCACCGGCGGGCGTCAATGCTGCCAGCGCGGGATTGAACTCCGGGCGTTTACGACCCTCTGGCTTTTTCAGATAGTCGGCGTGATCGAGAACGTAATATTGCGCGTCGAAGAAGCTTTGCCGCACGGCTGCGATGACGCCCATGAACGATTCGGGGTACTCGCCCTCCTTGCGATCATCGCTGTCGAACGCGATATGCTGAAAAACATCCGGCTTGATGATGGCGCGATTCGGTTCGGTGTCCGACAGCGCCACAAACGCACCCGTGCCGCGCAAAATTCCTTTCGCCGGCACAACATTGGCAGTGGTGAAGCCAAGTTCGCGCAACGACTCAAGCGTCTTTGCATCGGGTGAGTAGGTTTGCGCGACGCGGCGTTCGGGCGTGAGTGAGGAGATTTGCGAACTGGGACCGCGGCTGCCCGGATCGTTTTCCTGACCCGGCACGCCAAAGAACTTGATGCCGGAAGTCAGACCAATTGGCTCGGTCTTGCTCGTTGAAACCGGAGCGTTGGTGGCCGCCAGCATCAGGTAAGGATCCATGAAGCCCGCGTAAATCGTCAGCCCCTTCATCTCCCAAATCCGTGCGTCTGGCGGCGCGACCACATCTTTGCCTACCGCTTGAATGAGTCCGTCACGAATCACGACGGTTGCGGATTCTAAAACCTCACCGGGTCGCACCACAACTTTACCGCCGACCAACGCGTGAACCCCGAGCGGCAGGGGACGAAACCCCGGCGGCAGCAAATCAACGCCCGCCAAAGCGCTCGTGGAAAATAAAAGTGAAACGAGGAAGAAAAATAACAGCCGTTTGCCGGGATTTGATGGGCTGTCCGTAGTGGTCATTCCTGAATCCGAGTATGCAAACAAGCAGTGCCGAATACAAGCGGAGGTTTAACCCTTGACCTTTGAACCTTCATCGCAGGCGCAGATTCACGAAATCAACGCCGCGCTCGACTTTCTTTTTTGAGCCGCCAAAATCCCGCCGATGTTTTGGACAGCACTTTTGGGGTCGCTCGCCCTGCTGAGTCTTTTTATCACCGTGTGGCAATGGTTGGCAGCCCGGCGTTTTCCGTTGCACCAGCGGGTCGCCGACCAATCGTTCACACCCGCCGTTACTTTACCCAAACCGCTCAAGGGTTGCGATTCGGAAACCGCCCAATGTCTGCGCAGTTGGTTGACTCAGGATTATCCCGGCGATGTGCAGATCTTGTTCGGGGTCGCTTCGCCGGACGATCCCGTTTGCGCGATTGTTCGGCAGTTGATCGATGAACACCCGACAAGGGATGCCCAACTGGTCGTCTGCGGCGAGTCTCTTGGCGTAAACGCCAAGGTTTCGACGTTGATTCAACTCGAACGCCTGGCACGGCACGGCTACATGGTTGTCAGCGATGCGGATGTGCGCGTGCCGCCCGACCTCCTCAGAAATCTGATCGCCCCCTTGCGCCCATCGGAAGTCGGATTGGTCAATTGTTTTTATCGATTGGCCAATCCCTCGACACTGGGAATGCACTGGGAAGCCATCGCTATCAACGCCGATTTCTGGAGCCAGGTCTTGCAATCGCGCACGCTCAAGCCCCTCGACTTTGCCCTCGGTGCCGTGATGGCGGTGAAACGTGAGGCGCTGGAGAAGGTCGGCGGATTCGCCTCGCTGGCCGATCACCTGGCCGACGATTATCTACTCGGCAACAAAATTGCCCGCGCCGGCTGGCGCATTGATCTGTGCCCTGTCGTCGCCGAATGTTGGGAGTCGCCGAGGACGTGGCGCGAGGTTTGGCGACATCAACTCCGCTGGGCGCGCACGATTCGCGTTTGCCAGCCGCTGCCCTATTTCTTCAGCATCCTGAGCAATGCCACGCTCTGGCCCCTAGTATGGTTGTCGATGGATTTGCCGACAATCCTTTTCAAAAGCGAGGTTCCGTGGATAGGATCGGCGGGATTCGCACTATCGATTCCCTTGCCTCGCAGCGCATCGTTCTTTGCATTTTGCCTGTTGGTTCGCCTACTGACCGCGCTGAATAATCAAGGGCGCTTGACCCAGTCAACAGGGCACCGTGATTTTTTCTGGCTCGTTCCCGTGAAAGATTTGTTGCAGGCAGCATTGTGGTTGCTCGCATTCACAGGCAATCACATCGAATGGCGCGCGCAAAGGTTTCGACTCCGCAGCGACGGCAAACTCGTCAAGGATTGACCGGCAGCGCATCCATTCACCCGGCTTGCTCAAACAATCGTGGCTGCTGTCATCTTTATGATCTCTCGCAAGGATGTGGCGGGTCGGAAGCCAGTTGCTTTCGCCAGCTTGTCGATGAGCGGTCTGCGCCGGAGCATGTCCTCAAAACCCGGCGCATAGGCGTCGTTGTAAGAAACCAGTTCGATGGACGATTGCGAGCGCAAGATCTCGATCACTTGTTTGGCCAGGTCGCCGATGCTGATTTCCTCCGTGCTCCCCACGTTGAACACTTCGCCGCGCGCCGCGGGACAATTTTGCAGCCGTACCAACGCTTCCACCGTGTCACGCACAAAGCAAAAGCAACGGGTCTGGCGGCCGTCGCCAAAAACTCTGAGTGGCTGCCCGCTTCTGGCGGCGGCAATGAAGCGCGGCAAAACCATCCCATAACGGCCCGTTTGACGCGGGCCAACGGTGTTGAACAAGCGGGCGATCACCACCGGCAATGCTCGTTCCCTGACGAAAGCCAGCGCCAGGAATTCATCCATCAACTTGGAGCAGGCGTAACTCCAGCGGCTGTGATGCGGCGGCCCAATCAGTAAATCGTCTCCCTCGCCAAAGGCCGATTTTTGACTCTTACCGTAAACTTCTGAAGTGGAAGCCAACAGGACCGGCACACCGCGCGGCGCGGCCGCTTCCAAAATGACTTCCGTCTCGTGCAAGTTGGTTTCGAGGACGTGAATGGGCGATTTGACCACCAAGTCCACTCCCACCGCCGCCGCCAAATGATAAATCGATTCCGCTTTCGCGGTAAGCCCGCCCAGTTCACTGCACGTGGACACTTTGGAGTGAATGAAGCGCAAATCCGGATTGGCGAGGACCGAAAGCAGGTTGTCGCGGCTGCCGGTTGAACAATCATCAATGACCGTCACCGTCTTGCCGTCGGCCAACAGTCTTTCCACCAGATGCGAACCGATGAAGCCGGCGCCGCCGGTGACAATGACGTGAGGTTTATTGCTCATGTTTGATTTCGCCGGGCGCAAGCTCAGACGACGGAGTCGCGGGATTCTTCAGCGGGCTTCCGCTGTGAAACTTCTGGCTTCCAGTTTCACTGCCTGCGGTCAAAGCTTTCGCCACCGCTTCCGCCAGTTTCTGGCGATGGGCCGGGTCGGCGATCAACCGCGCTTCTTTCGGATTCGACAGGTAGCCTCCTTCGAGCAATACGGCCGGGCGATTTTGTCCCCGCAGCACGGCGGGATACCGCGCCCGCCGCACACCGCGTCCCGTCGTACCGTTGACTTCCAGCAGCGTGCGTTGCAGCCGCACGGCGTATTGCAAATTCTCCGCGTCGAAGGCGTTGTTGGGAAATACCTGGCGCAGGTCGTCATTGTAACCGCGCGTGACGCTCGACGCCATGCCCGTCGGCGTGAGGCAGTATGCCTCCAATCCGGACGGATCACTGCTGCCACCCGACGAATTGAAATGCAGGCTCAGGAAAAAGTCGGCGTTGTGCCGCTCGGCGAATACCACGCGATTAGTCAGCGAAATTTCCCGGTCGTTGGTGCGGGTCAGAAAAACCTGCCAGCCATTGGTGGCGAGCAATCGTTCCAATCGTCGCGCCCAGTCAAGCGTGAACTCTTTTTCGTATTGGTTGCTGAAAACACTCTTGGTGCCGGCATCTTCTCCACCGTGTCCCGGATCGATCACAATCACACGATTGGTCCCGGCGAATTCCGTCGGATCACTGACCAGCGGTAGAATATTTTTCTGCAAATCCAGCGTGTGAAGGAATGGGCGGTTGTCGATCAATTGCGGCGCAAACCCGAGCCGAAACTCCAACCCGTCCCAGTAAGCTGCCAGACTGCCAACCCGAATAACCAACAAACCGTTGGGGGTGTTGAGCGAATACGTGGGCGTCGTTGCCGGCGAAAATCGCTGCAGTCCGCCAAAGCCATTGGATTGACTCCAGCGATTGAACGAAACCCAGATTTCAGGAAAGTGATTGGTCGCAACAGGTATCACATCCGGCGCCGGGGCATTGGAACGCGCGATCGGTGGCGCAGCAGTAAAGTCGGGCGGAACGACGGTCGGCATCTCAACTGTTTCCGTCGATTTCCAATCCGGAACGCGCTTCACATTTCCCGGTCGCTGGCCGGTCATGCAACCCGCCAAAACCAGCAATCCGCAAACAAATATTTTACCAGAAAACGACACGCCGACATTGTGCGGAAGTGTAGCCGTGACTCAAGCCGTTTCCGAATTTCACATTTGAGACCGGTGCAACCTGGAAGAAGCGCGTTTTACAATGTCAAACTGGCTTGCTCAAGTTTCAGGCCGTCGCCATAGTTCAGCCCGGTTACGAACACCGTCAAAACTACTTGAGAATACTTGTTGCCATTACCGGCGCCAGCGGTGCGCTTTACGCCCAGCGCTTGCTCGATAACCTCGACCCACACGAGCACGAAATCCACGTCGTGATGAGCAATTACGCGCACCAGGTCATTGCCAAGGAACTGCCCGACGGCTTGCGTCTGCCGGAAGGCGTCAAGACCCACAGCTTGAAGAGCATGAACGCGCCGTTCGCGAGCGGTTCAAATCCGCCCGATGCGATGGTCGTCATTCCTTGCACCATGGGAACGCTGGGACGCATCGCGCATGGCTACAGTGAGGATGTTTTGCTGCGCGCCGCCGACGTGGTGTTAAAGGAGAAGAAAAAACTCATCCTTGTGCCGCGCGAAACCCCGTTGAGCCTGGTTCACGTCAAAAACTTCGAACTTCTGCTGCTCGCCGGTGCGACAATTCTGCCGGCCAACCCGATCTTTTACACCAACCCAAAAACGATCCAGGAGGTGGTGGACACGGTCGTGGCGCGCGTGCTCGACCATCTCGGCGTGCCGAACCAACTTGCGCCACGCTGGGCGGAGGAGCAGGAGTAACCGCCGATGAACACAGATAAATGCAGATTGTTTCATGCCGCCTCAGTCAAATCCGGTTTGGTGTGGCGCTGCCAGATGGATGATCTGGTCGTTCGGGCTATTTATTATCTGCGTTTATTTGCGTTCATCGGCGGTTGAAAATGTTTTCCGCACTTCAAAAGTGGGCTTCGTTCGTGCGCTTTTCGCACACCGTCTTCGCGCTGCCATTCGCGCTGGCGGCGATGTGCGTCGCGGCGCGGGACACTCGCGGCTGGCCGGGCTGGCGGACGTTCGGGCTGATTCTCGCCGCGATGGTCTGCGCCCGCACGTGCGCGATGGCGTTCAATCGCATCGCGGACCGCAAATTCGACGCGCTCAATCCGCGCACGTCGAAACGTCACCTGCCTGCCGGACAAATCGGCCTCGCCAGCGCCGTCGCACTCTGCGCGTTGTCTGCGGCAGGTTTGATTGCCGCCAGCTATTTTCTGAATTCACTTTGCTTTTATCTTTCACCCGTCGCGCTGGTGGTGATTTGTTTTTATTCGCTCACCAAACGGTTTACGGATTACACGCACGTTTTTCTTGGACTCGCGCTCGCGCTCGCGCCCATCGGCGCATGGCTGGCGGTGAAAGGCGGGTTTGGCCTTGTGCTTCCCTCGGCTGAGACATTCTCCTCGTCCGAATCGTTCTGGTCCTGGTTGAGTTCGATCAGAGTTGGAATGCAGCCAATCGTTTTAGCATTGGCGGTCGTGCTGTGGCTGGTCGGCTTCGACATCATCTACGCGTTGCAGGATTACGAGTTTGATAAATCGCACGGCCTGCACTCGCTCGTCGTGGCGTGGGGACAAAGAAACGCGCTCCAGGCCGCCTTCCTGGCGCACATGACGATGTGCGGGCTGCTCTTTGCCTTCGGTCTGCTGTGCCGCTTCCGCATCGCGTATGTCGTCGGTTGGCTAATCATCGTCGGCTGCCTGATGCTCGAACACTGGATCGCCCGCCGTCGCAGCTTGAATTGGATCAACGTTGCGTTCTTTCGACTGAACGCGATTGTGAGCGCGATCTTTTTTGTGGTGGTCGCAGCCGAGGTGATTTTTCAAGGCGGGTTCAAGCTGCGGTAAAAGGGTAAACAATTCGTCTCAAAATCACCGCTTGACAAGCATTACGATGCTAGGCATAGTGCCGTCATGCTTACGAAGGAACTCGTCACCGCCTCGACCGTGCCGCTGGTGTTGTCCGTGCTGACCGAGGGCGAGAACTACGGCTACGCACTCATTCAACGTGTGCGCGAATTGTCCGGCGGGAAGATCGAGTGGACCGAGGGCATGCTTTACCCCGTGCTGCATTGGATGGAGAAGGAGGACCTGATCGAAGCAGAGTGGCGCGAGGCTGAGACGGGGCGCAAGCGGAAGTATTACCGGCTACGCAAAGAAGGCCGCAAAGCGTTGCAGGAAGAAAAGCAGCAGTGGATGGGCGTCCACGAAACCCTTACAAAGTTATGGAAAACATATCCCAGTTCGACTTGAACGCCTCTTTGAGCCTCTGGCTCGAGAGGTTGGCGCAGTCGCCGCATTCCCGATCATTGTGGCGGTGCTGTTGCACTTCGTTGAGTGGATTAATTAGCAACCCCGATGAGAAGACGGTTCGAGTCAACTCGAATACCTGCTTCTGACTTCTGAGGTTAGAAACAAACGCGATGCTTGTCCTGCGTTTGCCTTGCCGCGTAAAAGCTGCTTTACTCTGTGGACGATGAATTTCTTCGTTCAACGCAGCGAACTGCGCGATCTTTACGACAAGGTCGTCACCGGCGAACGCATTTCCGAGGCCGACGCGCTGCGGCTGTTTGAATCCAAAGACCTTAACACGCTCGGCACCATCGCCGACCTCGCGCGGCAGAAGAAGGCTGGCAATCGCGCCAGCTACATCATCAACCGTTACCTCAACTACTCGAATTACTGCATCCTCTCCTGCCAGTTCTGCTCGTTCGCGCGCAAGAAACGCGACGCGGACGGCTTCGAGTTGACGATCCCGCAGATGGTCGAGAGGGCGCGCGAAGCGTTGGAGCTAGGCATCACGGAACTCCACATCGTCGGCGGCCTGCATCCATCGCTGCCGTTCAGTTACTACACGGACATGCTTAAAGCGTTAAGCGCGCTCGATTCGCGGCTGCAATTGAAATGCTTCACGGCAATTGAAATCCTGCACCTCGCCTGGCTCGCGAAGAAGTCCGTCGAGCAAACGTTGCGCGAGTTGAAGGACGCGGGACTCGAATCCCTCACCGGTGGCGGCGCGGAGATTTTCCGCAAGGAAGTCCGCAGCGCCATCGCCAAGGGCAAGGAATCCGCCGGGGAATATCTGGACGTACACCGCACGTGGCATCGCTTGGGCGGACGCAGCACCTGCACGATGCTGTTCGGCCACGTCGAATCGCTCGCCGACCGCGTGGATCATCTGCGGCAATTGCGCGCGTTGCAGGACGAGACGCGCGGCTTCGTCGGCTTCGTGCCGCTGCCGTATCAGCCGGAGAACAACGACATCCCGGTGAAGACGCCGCCCACGGGTTTCGACGCGTTACGCACCATCGCCGTAAGCCGCATCTACCTCGACAACTTCGATCACATCACGGCCTACTGGGTGGGCTTGGGGCTGAAGCTGGCGCAGGTGGCATTGAGCTACGGCGCGGACGATCTGCATGGGACGATCATCGAGGAACACATCTTTCACATGGCCGGCGCGACCTCGCCGCAATTGCAGACCGAAGCCGAAATGATCAAAGCCATCCGCGAAGCCGGCCGCACGCCGGTGCAACGAAATACCTTCTACGAACCGATCAAAGTCTTTGCAGACGGCCACCCGCCGACGGCCAATGAAGCTGAACCACCGTCGGGCAAATCAAAAGTGTTGGAAGATAATCTGGCGACGGCGTGAGATTTTGTGGACGGACGCACTTCCGCCGAGCTCGATCACGAGAATGGCTGACTGTCTTACTTAAATGTGAGTGGATTTCCGTCCAAGAGCACTATGTTGTCGCTCACAAATTCCACCCGCTTCACCAAATTCGTCTCAGTGCTATCGGCGACATACTCAATATTGAAGGGCATGTCCGGTGGAAAATCAAACCACGCACCCCAAAATGTCTGAATGAAGAGATTCTTTCTTATTGCGTTTGGAGGAAGCGTGCGGTCGTCAATGGCGTATTGCCCAGCAATAGTGCCGCGAAAACTTCCCGGAATAGGAGCAGCCTGCAACTTGACTATAACCCTCCATGCACCCTCAGCCGTGTGACGTTTGAAGAAGCTATTTGTATTCGCCGAAGAAATCTTTTCATATTTCGCTTTGGAGAAAAGATTGCGGTCGGTTTCTTCGCTTGCCTTTCTCAGCTGTTCTATTTGCGATCGAAGATCATTTATCGTTTCCAGTTGGTTAGAATAATCATGATGGAGTGTTGTCATCGACTCCGCCAATTTTTTCAAACTCTCAGCATCCGCTTTGTTGAATTGCTGAACCGCTAGGTTTCGGAAAGGGAGCACCTCCAACTCAAGATCGTGAACCTTGGCTTTCAATCTGGAAATTTCCGAGTAGACGCTGATGCAACCGCCAATCGAAGTAATCAGCGCAATGACTACAGTTATCGAAGCCATGATGATTGCCTGTTTAACTTGAGGGCTAAAGCCTTTGACTTCGGTTTTGATCTTCTCCAACCGGGTCTGCTTTGGAGTGATTATATGGTCTGCCATCAGCGAGATTATTGCCAAGTTGATGTTCGTTGTGCAATCACTCCCGCCGTACTCCCACTTTCACGCTGTTACAACGCGGCGGGTCGTTTCAGCGCGGTGGGTCAGACACGTAGTGGCGGGCATCCTTGCCTGCCGTAGAAACGGGCTTCCAGCCCAGCGGATAAAACGCACGATAGTCGCAAGGTTACAGAAAGTTTTTGCGTCTTTGTTTGTTCGGGCGCTTTTTCCGGGCGGCAGGATGCCGCCCGCAACGTCAGGCAAGATGCCCGACGCTACAACAACCCGGGTGTGCCGCCGCCGGAGGCCAAGGCGGACTGCAGCGGACTCTTTGTCGCCACGCGATTTTCTAAAAAACCTCAAGCCCCGTTCGGGCGACAGCCGGATGTCAATGAGACGAACGCTTGCCGGCCATGCGATGCTGATGGCCGTTGAGGGGAGAAGCGCGTTCGATGAGCAACGCACTCAAACGGTGTGGCCGGTCTTTGGCTTCAATGAAGACAACGAAAGAGCTTCGTGGAGAAATCGAAATGAAATCGGGATGCGGCACAGTATAGCGTTCGCCACCGACTATGCGGATTTCGTAAGGCACGAACGGTACGGCTCGGTGGAATTCTCGAATTGAACCTATGACCATAAAAAGCCTATAGTTGCTGTGGTTGAGTTAATCAAGCCAAACTCTATCCTGGGTTCGGCGTCACCGATGGTAGCCATGCTGCGAGTGTTCCTCTCCGCTCCGTGCCGCCTTCACTCCCGTTTTCACTTAGTTACGGTGCGGCAAGTCGCTTCGGCGTCGCCGCGCCCGGATCGTAGCGGCGGGCATCCCTGCCTGCCGTAGAGACGGGCTTCCAGCCCAGCGGACAAAACGCACGATAGTCGCAAGTTTACAGAAAGTTATTACGTCATTGTTTGTTCGGGCGCTCTTTCCGGGCGGCAGGATGCCGCCCTCTTG
>PLJQ01000067.1 GCA_003140275.1 Limisphaerales bacterium | reverse complement strand
GAGCCGACTCACGTCGGCTGCTACGCCAACAACTCGCGGGAGGCAGTCTGAAGCTTTTTAAAATTCCCGGCTGATTTTGCTTCGATGTAGCAGCGAATCAGCGGTTCAGTTCCGCTGGCGCGAAAGGCGACCCATTCACGGTTGGGCAATAAGAACTTGAAGCCGTCGGTGGTAATAAACTTTTCGATGCGGAATGGGCCGATGGAATCCAGTCCCGCCGCCAGCTTGGCGAGCAGCGTCTGTTTCTTTTCCGGCGGAATGGCAATGTTGATGCGGTCGGTGTGAAATTCGCCGGTTTGTTTTTCCAGTTGCTTGAGGATTTGACCGAGTGACTTTCTCTCGGTGGCCACGAGTTCGGCCATCAACAAACAAGCCAGGATGCCGTCCTTTTCGGGAACGTGGCCTTTGACGCTCAGTCCGCCGGATTCCTCGCCACCCACGATGATCGGCTCGCTTTCCATCAGCGCGCCGATGTATTTGAAGCCGACCGGGGTTTCATAAACTTTCACGCCAAGCAACTCCGCCACGGCATCAACCTGATGGCTCGTCGGCACCGTGCGCACCACAGCGCCGCTCCAACCGCGATTTTTTTTCAGGTGATAAAGTGTCAGCGGCAGAATCTGATTGGGCGTAAGCCAGGTGCCGTCCTTGTCCACGATGCCGAAGCGGTCGGCGTCGCCGTCCAATCCAAGCCCGATCTGGGCCTTGCCGCTGCGAACGAACCGGCTGACTTCCTGCATCCCTTGGGCGTTCGGTTCGGGGTGATGGCCACCGAAGAGCGGATTCGGTTCGGAGTGGAACAGTGTGACTTTCGCACCGGCCTCGACCAGCAGTGTGTCCAGATAACCGCGACCCGTGCCGTACATCAATTCCACAGCGACTTTCAGCCGGGCCTTCCTGATGGCGGCGAAATCGACCAGTTTGCGCAGTTGTTTGAAGTAGGCGGCCTGCGGGTCGAATGTTTTGCACCGAAACGTGCCAATAAGTGACGCGTTGAATTTCCAGTTTTGCGATTGAAGTTGGGCGATGTTCGTCTCGATTTGCCTGGTCACTTCGAGTGGCGCGGCGGCGCCGTTGCCGGCGGAAAATTTAAACCCCTGGTATTCTGCGGGATTGTGGCTCGCGGTCACGTTGATTCCGCCAATGGCTTTGTGGGTGCGGATGGAATGCGCAATCACCGGGGTTGGCGCGTCCCGTTGGCAGAGCAGGGGAATCAGCCCGCCTGCGGCCAGCACTTCGGCGGCGGCCAGGGCAAATTCACGTCCAAGAAAACGAGTGTCGTGACCGAGAATCACCAACGGCTGGCGCCCGAAGATTGCAGATTTTGGATTTGAGATTTTGGATTTGAGATATTCAGCGATGCCTTGCGTCGCGAACCGGACATTTTCAAAAGTGAAGTCGCGCGCAATCAGTCCGCGCCAGCCGGAAGTGCCGAATTTGATCAGGTTGGAGTTCAAGCTCTGGCTGGTTTCAGTTTTTGCGTTTCCGTGTTCGACTGGCAATGGCCGGCAAGGTAAAGCCTGGACTCCGATTCAACTTTTCCAGTCGAATGCTTTTTTCTTCAACGCGTAGAGGTAGCCGACAAACAGAATTCCGAGGAAGGAAACCATCGATCCAAAAATCAAATTGGCATCGGTTTTAAGCAGCTCCCGGTAAACCACGGCCCAAGGATAGAGGAAGACCACTTCAATATCGAAAAGGATGAACAGCATCGCCACCAGGTAAAACTTGATGGACAGTCGCGTGCTGCCTTCGCCGATCGGCAACATGCCGCATTCGTAGGCGGTGTCTTTGATTCGAAGCCTTTTGCCGCGCTTGCCGACTAAAACCGAGAAGGCAAGCGTGCCGAACGCGAAGGCAATGGCAACCAAACCGAGCAACAAAACCGGGACGTATTGCTTTAACTGTGACTCATCCATGCGGGCAAATTAAAAATGACCGTTCGCTTTGGCAAGCGGAATTACGCTGGCAAGCCGCGGCGCGTTGGAGGGGGCTTATCTGAGCTTAACTTGAAACGCGCTGGCGGCGACCATGTTTTCCAAGTCGCTATCATAAAAGGTGTCCCGATAATCCTCGGTTTCCAGCAGGTGTTGGCGCACGTCCTTGTTTTCGCGCTTAAGGATGTATTTTAGTTCCACGACGTCGCCGACCCAGCGGAAGCCGTTGAAGAATTCAGCGCCAGCGAACTGGGTTTTATAGAGCGCGTTCCGCGAGTAACAGGTGCCCAGGTAAAGATGTCGGAAACCCTTCTCCGCGAAGAACGACACCGCCGACGTCATCATGAACATGCCGAGATTGCGGTTGTAATAGTTAATATCATAGAAGGCGTAGTAATAGTAAACCAGCTCCTTGTCCTGAAGGTACAGCGTCGCCGTTCCAATTTCCGCGTTCGTCCTGGTGTCAGTGAACAAAAGCAGGTGCGAGATGATCTTTGAGTTAAACAGCAAGTCCAGTCGCTCGAAGGTCATCACGTCCTTGCCGAACTTGATGTCGGCGTACGTCTTGTAGAACTGGCGTTTCTCCGGCGTGTAATCGAACTGTTCGCGCGGCAACAATTTAACGCGGATGCCGTCGCCTTTGCGCAAGATCCGGCGGTTCTCCGACGAGGGACGGAACTTTCGCATGTTCACGCGGACGTGGCGGCACAGGTAAAACCGGTCTAAATTTCGTGACGACGGAAGAAAGCCCTGGTTGAACAAGTCCGCCGGGGTTTCGCCCGTTTCAGGAAAAGCCCAGACCGCGTAAGGGAACAAGTAGTGCGCATAGTCGGATTTGTGTTCGGAGAACAAAAGCTTCATGGGGCTTGAGGCGATTTAAGATAAACTCGGGGGAGGCGCTGCCGCCAACCTGTAAGCACGTCGTATGACACGGTGTTTTTCAATCTGGCAAGGTCATGAACGGAAATTTCATCATTCCCTTGGCGGCCCATCAACACCGCTTCGTCCCAGACTTGCGCCTGGGGAATCTCGGTGATGTCCACCGTGGTCGCGTCCATGGCAACACCGCCCACGATCGGCGCACGACAACCATGGATGAGTGCAAAGCCCAGGTTGCGGACCCGGGGAAAACCATCGCCATAGCCGACGGGCAGCACCGCGATGCGCCGGGGTGACGGCGCTGTGTAACGCATGCCGTAACCGACGTGGTCTCCGGGTTGCAGTTTTTGAAAGGCTGCGATGCGCGCCTTGACGCTCATCACCGCTTCGATGCCGGGGATGCGCCGGCAGACGGAAGAGGGATAAACGCCGAACGTGATAATGCCGAGCCGGACCATGTCGAAGTGGGCCTGGGGCACGTCGAGAAATCCGCCGCTATTGCAGAGGTGGCGGTACTTCACAGAAATCCGCCGCCCGGTCAGGTCGCGCAAAAACCGGTTAAACCGCTCCAGTTGCAACCGCGCGAAGGTCTTGTCCGTTTCATCGGACTGGGCGAAATGGCTCATCACGCCTTCAAGCAGAAGGGATTTCGTCGAACAGATTTCTTCGACGAGCGGCAGGGCTTCATTCCAGCCGACTCCATAGCGGTTCATGCCGGTGTTGATTTTGAGATGAACCGGAACGCGTTTGCCGGCGGCGGCGGCCAACCGTGCGAGCTTCATTGCGGTATGCGAATCGTTCACGCAGCACGTCAGATCGTGCGCGATGCACCAGGGCAATTCCGATTCCTGCCTTTGGCCCAACAACAAAATGGGCGCACGGATACCACGCTCGCGCAAACGGACCGCCTCTTCCAACGTGCTCAGCGCCACGGCGGCTGCTCCTTCCGCCAGTGCAATGTTTAGTACTTGATAAGCTCCATGACCGTAAGCGTCGTCTTTGGCCACGGAGAGGAACTGCACGCCCGGAGGTTTATCCCGGTTGATGATTTGAAAATTGCGACCAAGCCGGACAAGGTCAATTTCAACCCACGCCGGTCGATGCGGCATGTCTGAAACCGTCTGCACCGATGGTTCATCAATGGTGGTGACCGATGGAGTCATCGCATCGGGGGCAGTTGTCGTTTCGGTTTGTGTCTCGACCATGTCTTGGGACATTGTGTTCGTTTCCGTGTCCGAGGTCATTGAGTAACTAAGTTTGATTCTCGTCCACTAGATATTTCCCGGCGGCCAAAGACTTCGACCCACGTCGGTCCGGTAATAGCTGGCCAGACTGCGAATCTTGCGAATGTTCGAATAAGCCTTTCCGATGGCTTCATCGAGCGAAACGCCGAGCGCGATGACGTCGGCGATTCGGTGCCCCGTCGTCATCAATTGTCCGTCGTTGTCGCGAGTTACTTCGTTCCACCAGACGTCGCAGTCGAACGGTTCAACAAGCTCGACCGGAAGTTGTGGGCCTCGAATCTGCACATAAGGATAACCATAACCGGCCAGCGTCAGGGAACAGCCAAAATGCAACCGCTCCCGAAACTCGACGTTTAACTTTTTGTTTCGCGCGGTGTTCAAAATAATTTCCGTCGGATGTTTTAGCATCCGGAGGATCATCGGGCCGGAGGTGACGCCGACGCGGATATTGTATTCGATGGCAAACCATTGGCCGTCTCTACGCACCGCGGTCGCTTGAATGGGCCCGTGATATTTCACTTTGCGAAACCAGGGGAGCAAGGGGTGAATCAACTGTCGCGCCAGCCCGTACTTGTCATCGGGGTCGCGCTCGATCAGCCCGCCGAGCGGCGCGCCGGCCACCACTCCCATGTCGCCCACGAACGCCCGTTTGTATTCCTGATTGGTGACGAGCGAATGAACCTCACCTCCGCTGATCAGCGCGATGTGGCCGGCTTCGGCCCGCCCCATGTATTCTTGCAAGAAAACGCCCTCCGCGTAATCGATGTTCCGCAGCCAGGAGCGCGTGTCCTCCAGTGTTTCGCAAAGAATCGTGTGAATGGGACTGGTGGGCGAACACAACGGATTCTTGATGACATACGGTCGCGGTTGCCGCCGGAGAAATTCCCCGGCTTCAAGGCGATTGCGCGCAACCGCAGCCTTCGGAGACGGGACTCCAAACTCCGCGCAGAGCTTGCGCGCGAAATCCCGGTCGCGTTCGATCCTCATCGCTTCCCCGGTTGGGCTGAAGATTGGAATTTTGGAACGGAGCAACTCCGCCGCCCACGGCGCTTGAGCCCAGTCGATGGACATCGGCAAGACCACGTCGATCTTGTTCCGGGCGAGCAGCGGGCATGGGTTGGGAAAGGCTTCGCGGGTGTAAACCGGCCCTGACAGCGACGGCGGGAAATGTCCGTAATTGCGCGTCAGGTAGGTTGAAACCGCGGCCCCATCATCCTTCAGAATCTGCGCCACACTGTGAGCAAATGAACCGACGCCGAATACCATCGCTGCGAGGGATCGGTTGCGAGAAATACTCTTTCGGCTCATCGTCGTGTGATTACACCACTATCGGGGTGTTGAATTGTTTGTTCATTCACCATACGTCCAACGCATTATGAATTGCCTGGAAACAAACTCAAGGGGGGACTGAAAATTTCAGCGAAATAGTTTCAACTTTACGCAACCGACAGCTTTTCAAAACTTTCTTCGATAAACGTTGTGTTCTGGATGCGGGCGAGCCGGGCGTACAAACCGTCCAGATTGAGCAACTCCTCGTGCGTACCGCGTTCGATGATTTGTCCATGGCGCATCACCAAAATCTGGTCGGCCTTGCGAATGGTGCTGAGACGATGCGCAATCACGAAGCTCGTGCGATTAGCCATCAAGCGTTCCAAGGCTTCCTGGATCAGCCGTTCCGTGGCGGTATCAACGCTGGCGGTCGCTTCGTCGAGGATGAGGATTGGCGCGTTCTTCAACAGGGCGCGGGCGATGCTGACGCGTTGCTTTTCTCCGACACTTAACTTCACCCCGCGTTCGCCGACGCGGGAATCGTAGCCGTTCGGCAACTCGGAAATAAATTCGTGGCAGTTCGCCGCTTGCGAAGCCGCAAGCAATTCCGCCTCCGTGGCGTCGAGCTTGCCATAAAGAATATTCTCGCGGACCGTGCCGTTGAATAGAAACGCCTCCTGGCTCACGACGCTGATTTGTGCGCGCAGGGATTCCAATGAAATGCCGCTGATGGTTTCGCCGTCGATGGTGATATGGCCGGACGTCACTTCGTAAAACGCGGGGAGGAGATTTACCAATGTTGATTTTCCCGCGCCCGTCGGTCCGACCAGCGCGATCATTTCTCCCGGTTTCGCGCGCAGGGAAATGTTTCGCAGCACGATGTTCTCCGGACCGTAGCTGAACCCGACGTTTTCATACATCACTTCACCGCGGACCATCGCTCGAAACGTCTGGTGCCGGCTGGCATCCGCGCGTTCCGCCGGCGTGTCGAGAATGTCAAAGACCCGCTCGCCGGCGGCGCGGGCGGCTTGCATCATCTGGTTCAAACCGTGCAGCCGGGCCACCGGTTCGTAAAACAGAGCGAGGTAAAAAATAAAACCGACCAGCTCGCCGAGGGTCATGGAACCGCCCAACACCATTCTGCCGCCGACCCAGAATACCAGTCCCGAACCTAGCGCGGCGGCAAAACTCATGGCCGGCGAATACATCGCCCAGACGCGCATTACGCCGAGCGTGCCTTCCCGCAAATCATCGGCGCGTCTGGCAAAGCGCGTGTCCTCGTGCGGTTCACGGCCGAACGCCTTGATCTGGCGGACGCCTTGTAGATTGTCCATGAGCAACGCGTTCATGGCGCTGGCCGCGCGGCGTTGGGCGCGATACCGGCGATGCGCGGTCAGCGTGTACCACAGGGCGCCGCCGCCGAGAATCGGGAGGGGAATCAAAGCGACCGCGGCCAGGGTCGCGTTGGTGGAAAAAAGAATGATCAACACGCCAACCACGCTGAGAATCGAGACCGTGCCTTGTTCCGTGCCGTCAATGAGCACGCGCTCCACGGAGTTCACGTCCTCGATGACGCGGGTCATCAGGTCGCCGGAAGCGCGTTGGTCGAAGTAATTGACGGGCAGTCGTTGCAGCTTCGCATAAACTTCGCGGCGCATGTCGTAAATGACATTTTGCTCGAAAATGTTGTTGATGCGGATGCGGAGGCTGTTGAACAAATCGCGCAACAGGAACGCGCCAATCAAACCGAGCATCACCGGTGTGAGCAATTCAGTTCGCCGTTTGGTGATGACCTCGTCGATGACGAACTGAGTCAGTTTGGGGTAGGCAAAGGAAAGCGCCAGCGAGAGCAGGGCGCAGACAAACGTGCCGAACGCCATCAGTTTGTAGGGCCGCAGATAAATGGCCACCCGCCGGATGATCTCCCAGGTGGAACGGGACTTGGCGGTGAGCGTGGGATCGTCTTCAGCGGAAGGTTGAGGATGGTGCGCCATGTCAAATGCGGAGTAAAATCTGCGATGGCCGGGTGGTCGGAAGATTTTTGGTCGTCGTGAACCCCGCCTGGTTTTCCAATGCGCGACCGAAGTCACCTGAAGTATCGTGCGCGAGGGCCGGCAATCGTTTTTGCATGATTTAATTAAGGCAGAAATTTTTCGGTTTGGACAACTTTTTGCGGGTCTGCCCGTGCCATCGCCGGATCGGCCCGCCAATATTTTCCTCCCATTAAGCGAACACATCCGCACATCCGCGAACATAAGCGAACAATTTTGCATTTAATTCCCGTTTCTGCGGTTATCAGGCTGTTTGTTCATCCGGTTTGATTTGGTTTGATTTGGTTTGATTCAGTCGGATGGGATCGGATTTCGACGCGTCCGGATTTCGCGGTTTCCAAGATGGGTTCGTTTGGCAAAAAAGCGCTTTTCATTCAGGCCCTCTCCGACACCTCCACGGTCAGTGGCGCGGGCACCGCCTCGCCCCGGCGCATACGCTGCAACCGTTCCAACTGGGCCAGGGCGCGATACAATTGCCGCTGCAGCGTCGTCTCGTAGCGCTGGATTTTATCGAGCGTTTCCTTGGACGGCAGCACCGCCGCCGCCTGCCGCGCTTCCTCCTCCCTGGCCTCCCGCTTTTCACAGTCCGCTTTCCGCCATGAGAGGAAGAGTAACTTCCGGTCCAGAAATGCCAGCGCCCCGGTCTTCTGCTTCTGCTTCAACGAAGCCGCATCCAGGCCCTCCGGATTCTCCAGCAATTGCAAACGGAGTTTGTCCAGTTCCTGCGTAAGGCTGTTCCTTTTGCCGCCAAATGGAATGCGCATGGCCGCCTCGGTCAGTTCGCCCTCCTGCTCCACCGCCTGGCGGATTTCGCCCAGCAACCGTTCGAGCACACAATTCCCCAAGGCCGAATCTCTCATGCTCCCGATCGGATCGCCAGACACCTCCAACTCCAACAGTTGTAATTCCGGATGCTTTGTGCGGCTGCGTTCCCGCTGCCCCTCGTCCACGCTCAACGNNCGCCCGATTCCGCCGTCAATGCCCGATCCAACCGCCAGTGCGCCGTCACGATCTGGTCCACCAGCATCTCCTCCACCGGTCCGACGGGCTGCAACTCGTCCCAAAACCGTTGATGCAGGGCGGTAAGCTCCCGGCGGCTTTCCTTGAGGTTCCAACCGCGCACCAGCGCCTCCTTGGACAAGATGCCGTGCTTGAGCGCGTTCATTTTGGAAACCGCGCGCCCTTCGGGCGTTTTTGGCCCGGTGGATTTCCGGGCGTTCTGCCGGTTGGCGGCAATTTGTTTTAGTGACATCGTTTTGTGCATAGGCTCGCACAATTGTGCGCACTAGCAGCCTGTCGGACTTA
>PLJQ01000249.1 GCA_003140275.1 Limisphaerales bacterium | reverse complement strand
TGCCGGGTGCAAGTACAGGTCCGCAGCGCGATAATAGTCGGCCATCGTGCGCCGGTCAGCGACTCGGGGCACAAAGCGGATGCGAGCGCCACCGACATCCTCCTCGCGCAGCGAGGGCCCGACGGCAAGGAAGACCAGCGGCCACGGAAGCCGCCTGCTGGCCAACAGGCCCGCGCACCGGGCAAAGGTTGGGTAATCCTTGAATTGCGACTCCTTAACCCCCGGATGCGCAAATAGTATGATGCGGGATAGCTCTGGCAGCCCCAAACGTTGGCGTGCCGCGCACTGCTCGCCTGGGCAGAAGGTCGCCAAATCCACCCCGTTGTGAATAACGGTGCGTTGGGGATGCCCGCGCATGATCGGAGATTGCTCGACCTTCTCCATCAACCACCGGGAAGGCGTGACCAGATGAACGCGAGCGTCGGTCAATAATTCCCGCTTTCGTTGCCAGTTGAAAGCGCTCGCATCCCGGCGGATGGCCGGATAAGTCGAAAGCGCAGGGCACTGCCCGCAGCCCGCCAGCCAGCGAGTGCATCCAAAAGAGCACGCGCAATGACCCGTCAGGAGCCATTCATCGTGCAAGGTCAACACGACAGGTATCCGGTGAGACAACTCTGGCAGAAAGCGGAGGTCGAAATAGTCCCGATGCAGGTTGTGGCAATGCACCACCTCGGGCGGTGGGTTGATTAACGTTGGCAGCAACCGTGTGCCCGGCGCTTCAAAATCTTCCTGACCGCGCCACCAAGCCAGCGCTTTACGAGGCTGGCCAACCCTCTTGGTGAGCAACCAGTGCAACCACCCGGCACCACGGACCCTCCCGACGAGCGGCACCAACGGAGCGGCCAGCTTGACCCAAAGCCGGCCCCAGGCTGGCAGCCACTCAAGGTTTGGAATGCGCACCACCCCAGGCTCGTTCCGCGATTGGCTTCCCACCGCCAAGGCACACTCATGCCCCCGCTGCCGGTACCCACCCAACAGGTCCAAGGCAACGCGCTCAGCGCCGCCACCCATGTCGGTAGAGCTAACTTGGAGAATTCTCATAGTGCATCGGCAGACGCACGCCTAGCCAGCGTACGGGCTGACAGAACGGATGCACGACGAATAGCCATTCTCGTGAAGAGGAAAAGAAGAGGTATCCACCTGAGATCATGTCGAAACGGTGAATGCTTTTGATATGGTGTTCGGACGTCTCTCTTTCACGGTCTGGGCTGAGGATGTCTGGTTAGCGTAGTTTTCGATACACCGCGGTTACGGAGTGGCCACGCGGGTAGATCGGCGAGTTGGCGAGAAACCTGGAGCAAAAGGGAGTGATCCAGTATGCGATGCGGCCCACGGCTTTTGATCGGAAGGAGAGATCAATCAGTTTAGTAGTCTGGCAACCCAACCTCTGGCGCACCAACCGTCTTGCGATGATGCCGGCAAATGAAGCAGCGTGAACTTCTGTAAGTTCTTCGTGCTCGAGTTGTTCAAGGTGTATCTTGAAAAAATTTTCGATATTCTTCAGACACCGGTCTGTCCAGCGGCTCACATGGTGCGGCGGCATATTGAGAAGTGCATTCTCCTGCAAGGAGACATAGGAATCCTCACTTGGCACGGAAATCACGGCGAGGCCACCGGGTCTTATCGTTTGCAAGCAAGACTGGATGAAAGCATGTGGAGAGGCAACATGCTCGAGGACTTGGAAGCTGGTTACGGCCGAGTACCGCCCGGGATTCTGTAGCAAATGTTCCTCGATCGATTCGTTCCTGACGTTAACTTTGAGTTCTCGGGCGGCACTCACGGCGGCCGGATTAAGCTCCAACCCAGTAAAGCCCCCTTTGACATACCGGCCAAAGTGGCCCGCCCCCGAACCGACGTCGAGCACATTGTCGCAATCCTGGAGAACAGCGCCAGCGAAGGCATATTCGCTTTTTTCACTGAGGTAGTAGTTGGGTCCCATCTTGCTGCTTATGACTTCGTAGAATTTTGAGGACCCAGTGACAGAGGGCGCGAAGAACTTCAGATCGCATTCCCGGCAATGGCAGTAAGAAATCTCCGTGTGCGCGCCGAACTCCTGTGAGATGTCACAACCGAGGTAATTGTGGTAAAGCAAACAAAGATCCTTAATTCGAACCTGCGAAACTTGGTTGGTCTCGCTGCTGCCACACAAAATACATTGCTCGCTCATAAGCCTATCAGGAGAGCCGGAGGTTGCTTGCCAGAATGGAAAAGCCTGTCGGCCCGACACCAAACATAAGGAATCAAACAGATTGTCTGGATCACGAAAGTCAGGCAGTAGGTCCAAGCCATCCCGGTCGCTCCTTTTCCTTTGAGCAAGTTCCATAGGAGGAGTATCAGCAGAGAGCGTCCGATCGCAAAGGCGACACCCTCCTTAACCAAATTCATTGACCACATTGCCTGGCCGACAACGATGCTCGAAGAATACAGAACGCAATAGAAACAATTAATCATTAAGATCGGCCAACCAGCAGCAAATTGGTGCCCATATAGGCCCATGATCGGCTTTGCGAAGCACGCAACGGGTACAGCCACCGCCACCGCTAACGCGGACAGCAGAAACGAGTTGAAGAGAAGTATTTTCTTGAACTGAGAAAAATTCCCCTCCCCGCGCAGATTCGAAAGTACCGGTAGAGTCAGCGCCGCCAGCATGCCTGGAACGAAGATCATTAAGGCGTTCCACTGGCGCGCCGCGTTGAACAAGCCTAGTTCACTGAAGCCGTTTGGTTGCTTGACGAGCGTCGCGTTTAGGATCCAGTCGGCACATGTACCCGAAAGCCCGCTTACGAAAACAGGTAGCGAGAATCTGGCTAGGACGGCCCTTTCCGGCCAAAAACCGCGATAAGAGTAAATAATTCCGGCTCGGTGGCATTCTTCGCGCAATGCAATCTGGGTGAGCAAGCAATTCGAAGCAGCAGTAACAACGAACGTCCAGAGCGCACCGGTTAAGCCCCAGTAATACGTGGCCCCCAGCATGAGCGGGAAATTCATGGCCCCGCAGAGGATATTGATTCTCGCAATCGCCCTGAAGGCCTCGAAACCAGACAACGCACTGAGCTGGACGCTGTTAAGGCCGCTGAAGAAGAGCAGTACGGCCGCGATGCGCACAGCTTCGGTTAATTGCGGGGCAGAAAGCGCGTGCGCCGAAACCCACGGTGCTGCGAAGAACAGCAAGAGAGAGGCTGCCCCGCTCGTAGCCAGGGTGACAGCACTCGCTAGTGCGAGAACGCGCCCGGCCTTCAACGGATCCGAGTTCCGGCACTCGGCGACGAACTTGGTGGCCGCCATTCCCAAGCCGAATCCCGCAAACGTGGTGAGCATCACCACTGTGTTCTGTATGATTCCAATCTCCCCGTACCTCTCCTTGCCCAAAATTCTCGCTACCGCCACAGACGCCAGCAATCCAAGTCCCCGGGAAATGACTGAGCCGAAGGTGACCCAGAGAGCGCCTTTCAGAAAGCGACAAGCCAATTGCGAACGGAGAATTCGCTCCACCAACAACTGCAGAAAAGCGGGCAGCTTCTTCTGAACCCCGCTCAGGATAGGTGCGATGTTGTTTAACGACTTGGCTCTGAAACTCAATTCCATTCTTGATTCTATAGTCTCACCCCGGAGGACGCCCTGTGGACTAGCGGCCAGTGCTTCGGCGCGGCAATGCGTCGGTCTGGCTGCGATTACGCCGATACCACCCCAAAGCCACTGGAGGCACTGTCGAACGCGGTACTGCGAGAGGAGTCGTTCAGAAGCTTCTGCGCATTGCTGATACCCGCCAGCGAATGAAGCATGTCCTCTGCACCGAAATCCTGATACACCGGACTTTAATCCCCGCAGAAACATCAGCGTAGATCAAGCTGCGTGTCTCAGAGCGGGCTCGCACCCACTTCGCGAGGTTATTTTCGGGGTGCAGAGCGCTGGCCGTAATTCTGAAAGGTTTGTTTTGCGGGAGCGACAAGGTAAACTTGATTAATGTCTGAATAGGCTGCCTCAATGACCGCTTTTGGCAGACTGGATGCCACAATTACGGAAAACTTCCTAGGGGCCGGCGCATCGTGGAAATCGTTTAGTATCAATTGCAAACTTGAAAGACCAATAAGATTTGACTCGATTTGAACAGTGGCTTGAATATTCGATGGTCCTCGCTCAAACGTACCAGAGAGTGTTATGTCGTCGAAACTATGCTCTGCACCCGCCCCAAGCGAACCAATGGCAATTGCGTAGTTATTCGTCCGCATGGTTGTTGTTGAAGGAGCTACCACATGGATTTGAATGTGTTTGTGCTGGATGTTGGTTGCACTGACGGGAGAGGTTATGACACCCAGCTTAACCACGCTTTGGTATTGGACGTAGTGGGTCGTGCCTGTGTCGGTTGCGTACAAAGTAACATTGGAACACCCGAAGTGGTGTGGACTCACGGCGCTTGGTGCTGAAGTTATGAGGTTACAGCCATCAGGTACGTTCAAGTTTTTGAAATACGAATGAGCCAGAACATTCGTGCAACCGGCGATGTAAACATTCCGATGCGCCCCGAAACTGTTGGCGCTGGTCCCTTCGGATTCACTAACAATGTTGATGTCCCTGGTCAACCAAGCCACGACGCCATAAAAGGTATCGGTATTGGTGGCCGTCACCGTGATGTTATGATTGCCTTCGTAGGTGGGTGCGGCGAACGGATCGGCATAATCGCCAATACTAACCCCGTCCCACATGCGCGTAGTCTTGACTTTCAATTTCACTGCGGAGTTGTTTGAAACCAGATGGATGGCCTTTGTTCCCGGCCCAAAGCCCGTGTGAACACCACGAAACTGAGCATTGATCGTGACGTTCGTGCAGGACTTCAACCGGAAGACTGATTGCTCGCTACTGTTGAGATTGGTGCAGTAAAACTCGGCATTGGCTGCATCAATAGTCACTCCCGACACATCCGCCATCATACACGCGCCTTGCTGCAAACCTCTATATCCGGGTTCTCCCGAGACCGGCAGATTAACTACATACGTTCCAGGATTAAAAGTCACTGAAACTCCATGATTGCTGTTGGCGTAGGTTTCCATAACGCGCATGGCTTGATAATTATTCGACGCGTTTGTAGAAAATCCAAAGTAGGAGGCATCGAATGGAGCCGCCGACGCTCGGCCTCCGATGAGCGACATAACCGCCGAACTGAAAGCGATCAGCTTGACTCGCCGGCTCGACCACGTCCATCGGCCGGTAAATCGGTTTGTCCTAAGTTTCAGCACAGGCTTTGGCGGTACCATTTCATGGCGCATCGCAGTCCTTCGTGAACGCGGTGAGTACGGGCGTAGTTCAGCAACTTCTGCGCCTTGCTGATGTCCGCCAGCGAATTTCAAACAGGCGCTTAGCCGGAACCATGCAGTTGAGCCAATAAACTGACTAAAGCCAAAAACGCAATCATTCATATTTCAATCAGTTGCAGAGCAGAATCCTACTGCATTGCAGTTGGTTCTTTCTCACATTTTGGTGCCCGACAATCCCGGCTCAAAAACATGTCACGAAGCTAGTTTTCCAATGCGATTCATTCGGCCGGATGATCCCAACTGCATGGTTCCGGCTTAGCGCCTCAACTCGGCCACCAGGCCGGACGCGAGCAATTGCTCCAGCACGGCATAGACCGTGGCCCGGTGATCCGCGAAAAAACAAACCAACTGCCGTTGGCCCGCCACCGATCCCGGTTCGTAAATCACGCGCAACCGATCCACGCGCAACCGCCAATACGGCGCGAGTTCCCTTCCAGTTGTTTGAGGTCGCCCCGTCTTGGGCCAGTCTCTTGAGCCCGCGCCAAAGCTTCCGGCGCGGCACCGGGGCGAGCGTTTCCAGAAAATCCTTCACCCGCTGGCCGACGATTACCCGGGCATTCATGCCGACATTTCGGCGTCGAGTTCCGCCACGTCGTGAAGCTTTGTTTTGCCGGACTTGTGTTCCTTCAAAGCCTTCTTGAATTCCGGATCCGTCAGCAACTCCATGCTTTCCACCAGCGCCTCCATCCGGTCCTTGGACAGGAATATGCCGACCACCTTGCCGTGCCGGGCGGTGGCAAGGCTATCCTGCCGGATCAACTTGGGCAGGTTCGCCTGCGCCTCGCATGGTAACTGTAGAATTGCTTGTCATATTACAGCTATTGCACAGAGCTTCTGGCCGCGCAAGCGTAATTCATAGGAGGGTCACCCATTATCGAGCTTTTGTGCGGGACGGACCCGTGCGTCGGTGTATTGATGCGCCGTCTGGCGGCACTGCTCCGATACCAGTCCATCGCACAATTCAGTCCCTGTCTTATCCGGTGGGTCGGTTCATAACCGAGCAGCCTTTGCGCCTTGCTGATGTCCGCCAGCGAATGTCGCACGTCGCCAGGACGGAAGGGGAGGTAAAGGGGGGGAGTTGCAAGCACGGAGTGCGGAGTGCGGAGTGCGGAGTCTGTCAAGGTTGAGGGTTGACTGCGGGGTTGAGGGTTGAGGGTTGAGGGCAAAGTTGAGGACGGAGGGCAGAGGACGGAAATCTGCCGGTAGAGTTCGTTGAGGGTCGTACGTTCGCCCACGGCAATGTTGTAGATGGCGGCGGTCGCCGGTTGGGGGTCGAGGGTTGAGGGTTGAGCGTTGGAAACTGAATCCAAGCCAGGTGCGGTGGCGGCCAGGAGGTTCGCTTGAACCACGTTGGCAATGAAACAAAAGTCGCGGCTCGTTTCGCCATCGCCGTTGATCACGACTTGCTCGCCCTTGAGCATCGCCGCGATCCATTTGGGAATCACCGCTGCGTAGGCGCCGTCCGGATCCTGGCGCGGACCAAACACGTTGAAATACCGCAACCCCACCGTCGCCATTCCATAACCTCTCGCGAACACATCCGCATAGGTCTCGCCCATCGCTTTGGTGGCCGCGTAAGGCGAGAGGACCGTACCGGTCTTGTCTTCTACTTTAGGAAGGTCCGGATGATCGCCGTACACCGAACTGCTGGACGCATAGACGAATCGTTTCACGCGGGCATCGCGGGCGGCCACCAGCAGGTTTAGGAATCCGGTGACGTTGCTGTGGTGATAGCGTAGGGGATCGAGCAACGAGCGGGGCACTGATCCAATCGCCGCCTGATGCAAAACGAAGTCCATTCCGGCGCACGCCCGTTCACAGGTTGCCAGGTCCGTGAGGTCACCCTCAAGGAACCGAAACCGGGACCACTGTGCCGGGCTGACTAATTCGCTGACCTCCTCCAGGTTGGCTTGCTTGCCGGTGGAAAAGTTGTCCAAGCCCACGACCGACTGGTCCAACTTGAGCAATTCTTCCAAAAGGTTGGACCCGATGAAGCCGGCCACGCCCGTCACCAGCCACTTTGCTGGAGACGCTTTGAGTTCGGATTGAAGTTTCTCGTAAGCGGACATGGTGCGCGCAAATTATTCAGTTACGCTTTCCAGACGCGGCCTTTGCCGCCCGTCAAGCCCGCCGTGGCGTTGCGGGTGTCCACGATGCAAGGTGACCAGGCCACCAATTCCTCGTAATTGACGGCGCGATGGGCCGTGGCGATCACCGTGGCGTCGTAACCGGAGATCGCTTCGCGATTCCAAGCCACCGAACGGGTGCCGGCCCAATGACCATGCTCGCGGCTGGGCCGGATCACGGGAATATGCGGGTCGTAATAGTCCACGGCGGCGCCCCGGGCCTGGAACATGTCCAGCAAACGGTAGCTCGCCGATTCGCGGTCGTCATCCACATCGGCCTTGTAGGCCAGACCCAGCACCAGGATCTTGGATCCGTTGGTGGGCTTTCGTTGAGCGTTGAGGGCCTCAGCCGTGCGGTCCACCACATACTCGGGCATGCGGCCGTTCACTTCGCCGGCCAGTTCAATGAAGCGGGTGGTCTGCCCGTACTCGCGCGCTTTCCAGGTCAGGTAGTAGGGATCCAACGGAATGCAGTGTCCGCCCAGGCCCGGTCCCGGGTAGAAGGGCATGAAACCAAATGGCTTGGTTTTGGCCGCGTTGATCACTTCCCAGATGTCGATGC
>PLJQ01000212.1 GCA_003140275.1 Limisphaerales bacterium | reverse complement strand
CGGCGCGCACGGAGTGACGCGTCCTACCTTCCAATGGAGGTTCGCAAGTCTTTTTCCAGACGGGCGAAGACGCGCTCAGAGGCGTCGTGGTTCTTCCAGTTCGTGAAATCAGGGATGTGATATTTGCGGACTGCTTCCACCAAATCTTCGCCGATGTCCGAGTCCAGCCATTCTTATTTTTTCAACGTCGCGTAATCCGTCAACGGGTGGGAAAAAGTTTGCGCCGTTTTTTCGCGTGCTCGACTGCGGAATCACGATGCAGTAATCTTCAATCATGTCACTTGATCCACAAATGACACCGAATTCGTTTTCAAATTTTGTCGGCCAAAACAGAGTTAAGGCTCGGCTTGAAATGGCAATTGCAGCAACCAAATCAAGACACGAAACACTCGGGCATGTTCTACTCGTTGGGCCGCCGGCTCTGGCAAGGCCACGCTCGCCCATATCATTGCAGATGCAATGGGCGCGGGAATCAAATCCACCAACGGTCAGGCCATCACCAATGCCTCCAACCTTGCGGGACTACTTGCGAATCTTGACGAAAGTGATGTGCTTTTTATTGACGAAATCCATCAACTGAAAAGAGCCATTGGAGAATATCTTCATCTAGCAGCTAAGGATTTCAAACTCGACGTCATTATTGACCAAGGCCCTGGCGCGCGGTCTGTCCGCTTGAATCTTCCGCATTTCACACTCATCGGAACAGCGCCACGACCGGAGCGTGTCCCGCGCGATTTGCTGTCGTGTTTCCCGATTGTCGAAAGCATGGACGCATACAGCAACGAACACCTTTCCGACATCGCGCACCAATTTGCCAAAGTGTTGAAGCTTGAGATTGACGAAACTGTGGCTGCTCGTATTGCGCGCTCATCGGATGGCACGCCGTTAGATATATTAAATCGCATACGGCACATCCGTGATTACGCGCACATTAAAAACTCTTCCGAGAAAATATCAGCAGACATCGCAACGGAGGCGTTGAAACTTTTGTCCTCTGCCGAATTTGAAAAAGAATCTGACAATGGACGGCAAGCCATTCCGTCAGAAGTCCGGCGAGAAGTTTGGCGCAGAGACGAAGGGAGGTGTGTGAAATGCGGTAGTCGCGAAAATTTGGAATTCGACCACATCATTCCTGTCTCAAGAGGCGGAAGCAACACAGCGCGTAACATTGAACTGCTTTGCGAGAACTGTAACCGCTTGAAACGAGATTCAATTCAATAGTAATCAAAGGTTGGAAATGATTAACTCGTTCGCAATTATTAAACTTCAAAATCTTATTAAAGAATTTGCCAAGGGTTTTTTGGCGTGGATTTATCGCCGGCAGCTTTGCGGAAAATCTTCTGCCACTTCAAGCGAACCGCATCCATGAAAACTGGCCGAACTTGTTCGATTTTAATTCGGATTTCTGTTTCGCAAGCGAGCTTGTAGATTTTCCCCGCTGAAATTGTGCTTTGGGCATTGCGATCAATTATTTCGTCGCAAATTGCCTGTGCGTCCCAAAATCTGGATTGAGAAACGTCTAATATGTCACCGGCTGGTGCTTTGTAAGCACGTTCGAGAATATAAGAATAGAACTCCTGAAACCTCTTTTTCTGGTTGCCTTCATATTGAAATGCACCACAGACAATCGAACCATTGTGAAGCAAATAAATTGGTTTGTTGGCTTGTCGCTGATGCTCAATTTTGATTTTCAACCTTTTCATTTACTCCGCACGTTTGCGTCTCTGCGGTTATTTCACTTCGGCATTTCCAATTTCACCTTGTCCGCCACTTGCGCCACGTCTTTGTCGCCGCGACCGGAGAGGTTCACGATGATGAGCTTGTTCCGGCCCATCTTCGGCGCGCGCACCATGCACTCGGCCACGGCATGGGCGCTTTCCAGAGCGGGGATGATGCCTTCCAGCCGCGCCAGTTTCATGAACGCCTCCAGCGCCTTGTCGTCGGTGGCGTAGGTGTATTCCACGCGCTTGCTGTCGTGCAGCCAGGCGTGTTCCGGCCCCACGGCGGCGTAGTCCAGCCCGGCGCTGACGCTGTGGGTAAGTTGGATTTGCCCGTCCTTGTCCTGCAAAATGTAGCTGCGCGTGCCCTGCAACACGCCGAGCGAGCCGCCTTGAAACCGCGCCGCGTGCTGCTCCGGCTTGATGCCGAGTCCGCCGGCTTCCACGCCGATCAGACGTACGTCCCTGTCTTCGATGTAGGGATAGAAGGCGCCGATCGCATTCGATCCTCCGCCGACGCACGCGAGGATGGCATCCGGCTGACGCCCGATCTCATCCGGCATCTGCGTACGCAGTTCGCGGCCCACCACCGAGTTGAAATCGCGCACCATCATCGGATAAGGGTGCGGACCGGCGACGGTACCGATGATGTAGAACGTGTTCTCGACATTGGTCACCCAATCGCGCATCGCTTCGTTGAGCGCGTCCTTCAACGTCTTCGATCCGCTCTCAACCGGTACCACGGTGGCCCCCAGCAGCTTCATGCGGAACACGTTCATCGACTGGCGCTTGATGTCTTCCGAGCCCATGTACACGACACATTCCATGCCGAAGCGCGCGGCCACGGTGGCCGATGCCACGCCGTGCTGCCCCGCACCGGTTTCCGCGATGATGCGCTTCTTGCCCATGCG
>PLJQ01000110.1 GCA_003140275.1 Limisphaerales bacterium | reverse complement strand
CGGCAGTCGTTGATTAAAAGTTAGGCCACTACGCACGCATGAACAAATTCGCGTCTTGTTTTCTGTTGGTTGTCGTTCTTGCGCTGATCGCGGGCTGCGACCCGAAGCCACATCCTGATCCTTTGGCTGGCTGGAAAAAGTGGGGCACAGATACCGGCTATCATCTCGACAAAGCAATTACGAACGATCTTCAGAGCTACATCAGCACGTTGCCGCCGCAAGAGAGAGAGCTTGCCGCATTTCCGTATGACCAGCTTTTCTGTGAGGACGGGACAGGTCAGCACGCGGTTGAGATTTCGATACCACTGGATGGCACATGGTGGAAGCATGTGCTCATTTACGACAAGACCAACAAGAGAATGAAGACCATTAAGTATCGGAGTGGGAGATATTCGTCTTGAAGTGTATGACGTGGTCTAACCAACCGGCTGCACCGAACCCCGCGATGACGCTTCAGTTGCAATCCGGGCGTCACTGGCGCGGGGTCGGTGATCCGGAGCGTTCGGCGTAGCTCGCACCCACATGACATCCTTACGGACATTACAGGTTCTTGGCTTGGGCGCCGTCGGAGCCGGGGCCGCCCTTTCCGTCATCACACGGCGGGCGCCAATGCGCGGCTGGGTGGGGGTAGTCTTGTTGCTGGTCGCAACTTTAGCGTGGGCCTTGATTGAGAGCGGGGAGAGTTCACGCCCATCGAGCTTACCCATGTTCTTGGCGTTCCTGCTGCTCGCCCCGGTCGCGGTTGTGTATTCGTTCCGCGCACGACGTGCCGCCCCTGATCGTTTAGCAGCGACCGCGGCTTTCGTGGGGTCATTCATCGTCGCGGCTTTTCTGCTGTTCATGGTGGCAGGTATTGTTTACTCCCTGGTTGCACTATGAGCCCCTCCTCGCCGAACCAGAGCGTGCAGCCAACGGGAGGCAGCCGTTTCCATCAGCGCGTACTCGGGCGTCATTGGCGGCTGCCTCTCGTGGCTGACGCTTGGCGTTCTGCTGCGAATATGTCGAAAGCGATTAATTTATTCGTGATCCTCACAACCTTTGTTTGTGCCGGATGTTCAACACGGGAGCCGCAACAATTGAGCGAAAAGGAGTTTCTTGAGCGTTATCACGATGTTCCCCTCACTCCCGAAGGGATGGCCACGATTATAGATGATCGCAACAAACTGGCCGTAAAGAAAGACACTACCGATTATGCTCAAGCGTACGCTAGTAACGTTACGGATGGCACGATCAAGCTCCGCGTTTTAGAGGCACTTGATCGGGGCGACGTCGCGAAGGCAAAGCGACTGCTGATCACCACGATGAACGTCGACGCAGGGTTTTTGCCTGTTTTCGGAGCGCGGGCTCAGATTTCCAAGGTGCAGCGAGAAGACGCCTCAAAATTCGCCAAGGGCTACCTAGATTATTTGATCGCACACACGAATGAAATTCAGGTGGGCAGGGTTGATTTCGGTGGTTGCTTCATAGGGATGGGCAGCCTGCTGGAAAACTCGCCTGACGACTTGATTCGACTTACGAATCTGATTCAGAGTCTGGGCTGGCCACCAGCGCGGAAAACCTCAGCAGAACAAAAGTGAATGCAGCGAACCCGCGATCACGTTGCGGTTGCACGGTGGACGCCACGAGCGCTGGGTCGCTGATCGTTTACGTTGGGCTTTGCCTATGGCGAACGCAGGAGACAACGAGCGTAAACCTTCGCCAGCGCCATTCTGGACGGCCCCTCAGCCAGCCAAGGCACCTACGCCGGACCCTCCGATTACTCGTCAGGTTGTGTTGCCCGAGAAAGTGGCCGTAAAATATCTTGCAGAGGCGTCTGGGCAGGATCTCAATATTATTGTCGCCCTAATGCGTGAGTTACACATAATTGTCAGTGTTGACCGAAGTGTTGATTTCGAGGATGCAGTAAAGATATTACGCAGATATGGAATCGCAGCCAAAAAAGCGGTCTAACAAAAAGAGAATGCAGCGAACCCGCGATCACGTTGCAGTGGCATGGCGGACGCCACTGGCGCTGGGTCGCTGATTGTTTTCGCTAACAGGCTGCTGAAAAACTAGAATTTGCGGTTTTTTGCTTATGCAAGTCTTTGATTTTCAAGCCCCGATTTTCGGCGATTTCAGATTGCATGGGTTTTTTCAGCATCCTGCTAGAGCTGTATTAGGATTATAAACCGGATCATGGGGCCGCGCGGAAAGATTGCAAAGGGTGGATTTTGATTGTGCAAAGGGTGGAGGAGGGGCGGAAAATGGACATTTCAAACGGGCCATTTTTTGAGGGGGCATTGCTCGGTAATTAACTTCCATTTGGAGAGGAGTTTTCCGGCCAAAAAACACCCACAGTTGGGGTGCGCACAGCGGCTGTCTGAGGGGCGGTAAAATTGACAGCCTTTTTGACACACTTGCCGGCGCGCGGCGGCGACTTCATCAGTGACTAAAACGGGCTGGCCGGTGATGGCTCTGCGGGTGGTCCGCAGGAGGGCGGCAGCGATGTTGCGGGCAAGCTGCAAGGGACCGGGTTGCATCTTGAATAAGTAGGAGGCTAAGTAGGAGACGACGTCAGGAGACTCTGACTGATCCCTCAGAAACCGGAGACATTTGAGACTCGTCACCTCGTCTCCTACAGGGAAACCAGTTTTTCGACGGGCGGCTAACCGGGTAAGCCCACTTTTTGCGTAGCGAATGATTTAGCTTGGGGCATCCATCTTGTGGCGGGCTTGGGAAGCCTCACCGCGAGAGGCTCGCGCTGTTTTTCGACGTTGCCCGACCCAGGTTGCATCGTTACCATGCGCGCACATTATGACCGATTTAGCCGCCACCGCGACGACCCGGGCCGATGGCCGACAGCCGAATCAACTCCGGCCCGTGCGTTTCCAGAACCACATTGCGCCGTACGCCACGGGTTCGACTTTGATCGAATGGGGCAGTACGCGCGTCATTTGCGGCGTGACGGTGGAGGAAACTGTACCCCGCTGGATGAAGGAACAAAACGTCAGCGGCGGCTGGATTACAGCGGAATACTCGATGCTCCCCTATTCCACTTTGCAACGAAAACAGCGGGACATCACCAAGGGAAAAATTGATGGTCGCTCCCAGGAAATCCAACGGCTCATTGGGCGCGCGTTGCGCGCCGCCATCAATCTCGAATTGCTCGGCCCGCGCACCATCTGGGCCGACTGCGATGTTTTGCAGGCCGACGGCGGAACGCGAACCGCCGCCATCACCGGCGTCTATGTCGCCTTGTCGCTGGCGATCCGAAAATTACTTGCGGAAGGCAAGCTGGCCAAAGACCCACTCCTCCATCCGGTGGCGGCGGTGAGCGTCGGCATCGTCCATCAGCAGCCGCTGCTCGATCTTTGTTACACTGAGGATGTCGCGGCGGCCGTGGATTTGAATCTGGTCGTCAATGCCGTCGGCGAGTTCATCGAGTTGCAAGGTACCGGTGAAGAATCTACTTTTAGCGAAGCTCAACTCACGGCGATGCTGGCACTGGGCAAGGCCGGCATCCGCGAATTGCTGGCGGCGCAGCAGGCGGCGTTGGCTTAGGTTCAGTTTCAGGTCGCCGAGTTCTCCTTTCTTAACCCTCAACCCTCAACTCTCAACCTTGACCTCTCCCACCCGGCTCTTTTTGTTACGTCATGGCGAAGTGGAATCGCGTTACCATCGTGTGTTCGGTGGCCGCATCGACATGGAACTTTCTCCTCACGGACATCAACAAGCCCGCCGGTTGGCGGATTATTTGCGCCCAACAATTTTCGATGCCATTTACGTCAGTCCGATGAAGCGCGCGCAGCAAACGCTCGTTCCACTGAAATCGCACTGCCGGCGCGCGCCGACGGTTTTGCCCGGCTTGTGTGAGGTTGATTTTGGCGCCTGGACCGGGCTGGGCTGGCAACAGGTGCGCGAACAATTCCAGGTTGAACCGTTTGAATGGCTGCACAAATTGGAGCAGGCGACCATCCCCAACGCCGAATCGGTCCAACAATTCCGGGACCGCGTCGAACCTTGCCTCCAACAAATTCTCCGCGAACATTCCAGCCAGACCGTGGCGGTGGTTTGTCACGGCGGCGTCATCCGGATGATGCTGGCCATTCTGCTGGGATTGCCGTTGCCCAAGACCGCGACGTTTGACATCGAATACGCCAGCCTGACGGAGGTGCATCATCACTCGCATAAAATTGAAATCCAACGGCTTAATTTCACCCCCTGGCGCGACCTCGCATGAAAACCGCCGCGTTAAGGCAGATCTCCGTGGTCATCTCAGCAGAAGCAGAAGAGGCCGTGACCGCGTTGCTGGAATATTTATTTCATCAGCCGCCTTCGATTTACACCGACATGGAAACCAAAGCGATTGTGGCAAGTGTCTTTTGCCGGAAGAATTCCGACGGATCGCCCGCGCAACGCGCGCGCCTGGCGGCCGGTTTGAAGAAACTCAACAGCTGCGGACTGGACATTGGTCCCGGAAAAGTCACGATGAAAAGAGTGCGCCGACAAGATTGGGCGGAATCGTGGAAACGCCACTTCAAGCCCATCGAAATCGGGGCCACACTCCTGGTCAAACCGAGTTGGAGCAGGCGTCGTGCGCGAAAAGACCAGCCCGTGGTCGTGCTTGATCCGGGGCTGAGTTTCGGCACGGGACAGCATCCCACGACAGCGTTTTGTTTGGAACAACTCGTGGCTTTTCGGCAAAAGGAACAGTCCCAATCCTTTCTGGACCTCGGCACCGGTTCGGGCATTCTGGCGATTGCGGCCGCCAAACTCGGCTATGCGCCGGTTCATGCGATTGATTGTGATCCCGAAGCGATCCGGGTGGCGGGCGCGAATGCCCGTCAAAACGGCGTCTTCAAACAACTTCAGTTCGACCGTCAGGATTTGACCAAACTTCCGCGGAGCCGCCGGCGAAAGTATGACCTGATCTGCGCCAACTTGATTTCCAACCTGCTATTGGCTGAACAGAAACGCATACTGAATCATTTGCGAAGAGACGGCGCACTGGTGTTGGCTGGAATTCTGAAGGTGGAATTTGCGTCGCTACGTACCGCTTACGAAAAGGCCGGCTTGAGATTGGTGGGCCACCGGGTTGAGCGGGAGTGGCAGTCCGGTGCGTTTGTGTTTCGCTTTGGATTCGATTGTCCGGGAAGGAGCGGTCGATTGCACGCCGCACATAAAATTTGAATTTTTGAACTATTTGATTTGTTTCAGGTCAAATTGTGCAGTAGTATTCAACAATGTTGCGCGGCGCGCCTGGAGCGCCACCAGATGTTGGTTTCATTCACGCTCAGTCAAACTGAGAAAGGAAGCGAGATATGACGAAAACGTTGGAAGTTATCACGGAAGCCATATTTAACACCAAGCATCCCTTCCGCAAAGTAGAACACCGCCCCAAAAAAGCTCAGAAACACCGTTACGAACGAAGAAAAATCAACGAATACATCCGGCTGGGAAATGGCTTGACGGAAAATCCGTCCTGAAATCATTCTCGTCCGGTCCAGAATAGCATCCGTGCCAACTGATCCACCGGGCAGCGCCGGGAAAAGTCGGTGGTTGGATTGTGCTCTTGAATTCGTCGTTGGTAAACTGCCTTCACTGCCCACGAGACCGGAAAATAATCCCAAGACTTAAGGAAACGTTGATTTAATTTTTTAGTTTCCGATTTTAATGGCAGACGTGTTGGCCGTGGTTTCCTACGCTCAAGGGCATGACGCACCAACCGAGTTTTTCACAAGCCGAGTTTGCCGATAAAAAGAAGATCACGCGCCGCGAGAAGTTTCTCGCGCGCATGGAAGCCCTCATCCCGTGGGCCAAACTGCTGGCCGTCATTGAGCCTTTCTATCCCAAAGGCGAACGCGAACGAGGAAGCTTTACCGTTCCGAGCCTAACACACTCTGTTTCAAGGCTTATTCCAGCCTTGTTTTAGAGGGGTTCAAGTACATTCTTTGACTGCTCGTTCAACGGGGCGCATCCTGACACTGCC
>PLJQ01000467.1 GCA_003140275.1 Limisphaerales bacterium | reverse complement strand
CACGTGAACGCCGAGCGTGACTGAGGCCGTCAACGGAACCGCGAGAAGAATCCGTGTGGGCCTCCCAGGGGCAGCCGGCGGCGGAAACACATTCCTACTCCGTGTTCCTTGGGATTGTTTTCGTTACAGCAATGGTTGCCGCCGCCGTGCATCCCTGGTGGTCACACCTGCGGCGTTGGATGCAACACATGGGGCCCATTATCGCCGCTGCGATTTCCCTGTTGTGCTTGTGGGAGGTCATCACTTCCGGTTTCCGATTGCTCCCGCTGCCCTATTTTCCCAGTCCTGCCGGAGTGCTGCAGAGCCTCTTGAATGATCGCGCGCTTTTGTTTGATAGCACCTGGCATTCGCTCATTCTTCTGCTTTCGGGATACGCCCTCGGAGTGGCAGTTGCGCTGGTCACCGGCATTTGCATCGGTTGGTTCGCTTTCGCGCGCTATTGGGGAATGCCGTTGTTGAAGGTTGTGGGCCCGATCCCCGCGACGGCGTGGATTCCGCTCGCCATGGTGATTTCACCGTTTGCCATGTTTTCAGCCGTGGGCTTGATCGCCCTCGCCGTCTGGTTTCCAGTAACGATGCTCACCGCCTCCGGCATCTCGAACACCCGCGCCTCATACCTTGACGTGGCCCGGACACTGGGCGCCGGCCCGGCCTACCTTATTTTCCGCGTCGCCATACCCGCGGCCATGCCGAATATCTTCATCGGTTTATTCATGGGACTGGGCGCCTCATTCCTGACCCTCGTGGTCGCCGAGACCGTCGGCGTGAAGTCAGGGTTGGGCTGGTATGTGGCCTGGGCGCAGGGTTGGGCGGAGTATGGGAAAGTCTTCGCCGCGCTGGCCATCATGGCCGTATTCTTCTCAACCATCATGACCCTGCTGTTCAAAGTGCGCGACCGCGTCCTCGTCTGGCAAAAAGGCGTGATTAAGTGGTAGCCATGTCCGCCGCCACTGTCACCACCGAAGTCGCCGCGCTCCGCATCGTGGGCGTAAGCAAGGATTTCCCGACGCCTGACAACGTGAATACCAGGACCCTGGCGCTGGACAACGTGTCCTTTGCCGTCCGGGCGGGAGAACTGGTTTCCCTCGTTGGTCCCAGCGGATGCGGGAAATCCACCCTCCTTCGCCTGCTCGCGGGTCTCGATGATCCCAACACGGGTGAACGGTGGATCGGCGCGGAACCAATTACCGGTCCCAGTGCCGAACGGGGTTTGGTTTTTCAGGATCCCAATCTGTTCCCCTGGCTCACCGTTCGTCGCAATATCCAGTCGGGTCTGGTCGCGCGCGGCAGGCTGCGCGAGAAACGCCACGAGGTGGACGAATTTATGCGCCTGGTCGGCCTTGAGACATTCGCGAACGCCTACCCGCATCATCTTTCCGGCGGCATGGCTCAGCGCGTTGCGTTGGCGCGAGCGCTGATCAATCATCCCAAAGTTCTTCTCCTCGATGAGCCGCTTGGCGCGCTCGACGCTTTCACGCGTATGCGCATGCAGGACGAAGTGCTGCGCCTCTGGCAAACCCGCCGCACCACGGTGCTCCTCGTCACGCATGACATTGACGAAACGATCTACATGAGCGACCGCATCATCATCATGACGCCGCGCCCCGGCCGCATCGAACGAACGATTCCGATCACCCTCGATCGTCCGCGCCAACGCAACCGTCCGGAATTTCTCCGGCTGCGGAGCGAGATCCTGGAACTTCTCCACTTCGCGGGCGACCCAAAATCCACCGTCTAACGGTGCGGTGAGACAACTCCAATGGCGGAGCTGGCAAACCAGTGCAGTTGCGGGAGCGACCGCCAGCCGCGCGCGGCAACGACCGTTCGCCAAGAAAGGGCGTTGGCTGGTTGCACGCCTCGAATTGGGTTGACCCCGACGCAGCGCATCGGGGGAGTATCATTTCTCTGATCGAAGCAAAGCTGACTTAGCTGGTTGCGATTGCCGAAAATTCCGCCCCATTTCCTGGTCAGGATTTCTTGCGAGCTTTTGCTTTGGTACGCGGCAAAGTCGGTGACAGCAACTCGTACAATTCCAATCCGTGACCCTTGGCCAGTCTGTCCAAAGTTGAAAGTCGGAGGTCTGGTTTTTTGCCGGTCTCAACCGCTTGATAGTATTTGTAAGACAAGCCCGCGATTTCGGCGAACGCCTCCTGAGTCAAGTGCCTCCCGGTGCGGAGTTGCCTCAGATGATTCAAAAGACGTTTAAGCGTGGAGCTTTTCACTGCCCCGAAAGCGTCCGACTTTTGGGTTGCTTCTTACACCCCTCTATCGGTAGTGTTCTCTTGCCATCCTAATTCCGCCGAATATGAAAACAGCAATCACCCTCCTCAGCCTTGCGCTGCTTAACCAAGTCAGCGGCGTCACGGTGCGTTACGTGGATTTGAACAACGCCAGCCCGACGCCGCCTTTCACCAACTGGACTACCTCTGCGACGAATATCCAAGACGCTGTTGACGCGGCGGACCCTGGCGACGAAATCGTAGTGACCAATGGCGTTTACCAGACTGGCGTGCGGGTGATGTATGGCGCGATGGGCAACCGCGTGGCCGTGGACAAAGCAGTGACGCTACAGAGTGTCAACGGCCCGGCAGTGACGCTGATTCAAGGCTATCAAGTGCCGGGCACAACCAACGGCGACGGCGCGGTGCGCTGCGTCTATCTGACCAACGGCGCCACCCTCGTCGGCTTTACACTGACCAACGGCGCCACGCGGAGTTCCCAAACGGCGGATCCAATTCTTGAACGAAGTGGCGGTGGCGTTTTGTGCGAATCCACCAGTGCGGTTGTGTCCAACTGCGTGCTGACCGGCAACTCGGCCCAGGCTAACGGTGGCGGTGCCGACAAAGGCACGCTAAACAACTGCACGCTCACGGGCAACTTACGTGCTGCTGGCGGCGGCGGGGCAAGTGGTGCCACGCTGAACAACTGCACGCTGACCGGTAACTCGGCAAACCAAGGTGGTGGTGCAAGCGCAAGCACGCTGAACAATTGCACGCTCGTCGGCAACTCAGCAGCCGGTGACAGTAACGACAATAATTGGGGCGGCGGCGCAAGCTCTAGCACGCTGAACAACTGCACCTTGAGCGGCAACTCGGCCCAGGCTAACGGCGGCGGAGCATATTCATGCACGTTGAACAACTGCGTGTTGACCGGCAACACTGTCGCTGTTTTTGGTGAAGGCGGCGGGGCAAGCGGTGGCACATTGAAGAACTGCACGTTAACTGGCAACAGGGCATCCGGTGGTAGCGGCGGGGCCTTTGGTTGCAATCTGGATAATTGCATCGTGTATTACAACAACGACAACAACGGGAATCAAAACGCAAACTCCGTCGGCTGCAACTTGAATTACTGCTGCACGATGCCAGTTCCCTTCAGCGGCACTAGCAATTTCACCAGCGCACCGCTGTTCGTGGACTTGGCCAGCGGCGACTTGCGTCTGCAAACCGATTCTCCGTGCATCAACGCCGGTAACAACTCCTACGCCGTCGGCACGACCGACGTGGCTGGCCGGGCACGTATCGTCGCCGGAACGGTGGACGTTGGCGCTTACGAGTATCAAGGCCCTTATACCTTGTCGGGTTGGACCGATGGAGGCGGGAGCGTGGCCATCGGACCGCCGACGGGCGACGACTTCAACAACTTGCAGGTGGTGGTGACGGCCACGGCTGCGCCCGGATGGACGCTTCTGCAATGGCTCGGTGATGTCAGCGGCACTAATCCCGTCGCGAGTGTTCAGATGACGCGGGACAAATGCGTTCAAGCGGTTTTCGGAACAGCGGTGAGCACGATGACAATCGGCAACGGTTCAATCTGGCAAGCGCCGGTCGCAGCATTTTACCCGTATGGCTCACAAATTCGCTTTAGCGGGCTGCCAGCAGCCGGAAGTTATTTGTCCTTTTGGGGCAATGCCGCCAATAGCACAGACAATCCGCTGGCCTTTTTCGTTACCAACGCGAATCCGACCGTTGCCGCTGTCTTTCAGCCTTTAGATTCAAGCCAGTTTGCTCTTGCTCTGGTTGCGGATGGTAGAGGAAACATCACAGGCAGTCCGCAAGCGAATCAATACACCACCGGGGACAGCGTTCAATTGACGGCACTGCCAGACACGGGGCAGAGCTTCATTGGTTGGAGTGGGGATGCGAGCGGGACGCAGAATCCTTTGTCCGTGATGATGGATGCCAGCAAAGTCATTACGGCGAGTTTCACGAAGCGACCGAGCTTGAGAGTCGGCACCTGCCTGGAGGGTTTGGTTGACGACGGCTTCCGATTGACGCTGACGGGCGAGTTTGGCGTGTCCTACCAGATTCTAGGGTCAACGAATCTCGTGGATTGGATTTCAACGGGCACGGTGACTAACACTTGGGGCACGGTTCAGTTCACTGATCCTGGTGGAACAAATTTGCCGTTCAGGTTTTACCGGGCGGTTACTTTGTCTCCCTGAGATTGGACTTACTCTCGCAACTCAAAGCCACAAACCGCGTCGCCCACTACTGTCCAAATTTTTCCCGCCAACGCTCCCAGTGCTCCGCTTCCGGTTCTATGGCCTCGAAGCTGGCGTCGTCCATCCATCTCTCGGCGATGGCAGCGACGGGTCAAGTCCCGAAAAAATCCGCGTTGAGCTGTATGTTCTCCGTGATGAACAGGTCGCTGCGAAGCGCGGACATGTGGTAGTCCCGCGAGGAGGCGAACGCGCCCGTTGAATGGTCGCCCAAAATTCCGTGTGCGCCGCTGAGTGCATCAACTTCATCGTCGTGTTTGGCGACGGGGAAGTTTTCCAGCACGCGGAGCAAATCATCGTTCCACAATCCGCGAACTAATTTGATGTTGCCCGCTTCGGCTTGCGCTGACACGGGTTTGGCTCGCGTTGCTTTGTCCCCGGTCGCCGGGGCGAACCGCACGTTGAAGCCGTCGAGCGCTCGCGCTGTGGCCTGTGCTTCCGCGACGCCCGCGCTGCCGGGGTCTTGCATGAAGGCGACGATGGTTTGAACACCATCCGACTTTGCGCAGTTGACCATCGCTTGTTCAACTTTGTGCGGACTGCCGAACATTTTCCGAACGTGTTCAACGTAGTAGATACCGCGCGCGTCTTTCGAGAGGAGCAAGCCAATGGTCGCATCGGGATTATTGTCGCTGCGCTTCTCCGTGGCCGCGCGGTCCCAGTAGCGGCAACGGGCGACGATTTCACCGGGGGCGGCGTCCACGATGCTGAACCACTCGCGCTTGAAATAGCTGCCCGCCGTCGCCCGGACATTCCAGTTGCCGTCGAGAAGCCGTTCGCGTTCCACCAACGACAAGGCTTTCAGGTTGCTGACATAAGCGGGATCTTTTTCGAGAAGGATTTTGTTGTCGCGGACGTTCGCCGGAATGAACGTGACGGACTTTGGCTCGGCATCGTCGCCAAACTTTGCAATCAACTCCGCCCGCGTGTCGCCCCAAATGATTTCATCATCACGGCGAACGAACCAGCGCAGCACGCCACTACGTTCTTTGATCGGAAGTCCGCTGGCGTCATCAATCCACCAGCGGAGGAAATTCCTCAGCCATGAATCTGCGTCAGGATTGCAGGTGCCCCGCACGTAGGGCCGCACGCCGCACGTTGAACGGTTGCGACTGAGCATATAGAAAAATTGTTTCTCGCTGAACTGCGTAAGCTCATCAAAAGCGAGCAGGCAAATTTCGCTCCCCTGCCAACCGTAAGCGTCCGATTCCAATTCCAGGCCGCTGAATTTAACGACGGCGCGCGATGGGAATACCCACTCATGGGTTGACTCTTTGGCCACCGCTCTGAGCCGCGTGAATATATCGTAGCTCGCGTCCCACAGACTGCCCGGCTGTTTTAACATTGGAACGGTGCGGCGGAAGATGACCGCCCGAAATTTTGCGTTGCTGATATGGAACAGCGGTTCAAGCAAAAGCGCGAACGATTTTCCCCCGCCCGCGGCACCGCCGAAAATGGCGATGTCCGCCCGCGAACGAAGAAACTCGGTCTGCGGTCCCGGTTGCGGTTGCAGTTGCAGTTTAGTTTTCATCTTTGCCTCCGTTGACTGGGATGTTTTCCGGGATGGCGTGGACTTCAATAGCCGGTTCGTCGTCCTTTTGCGGCAGACACACCGCGACGGTTACCGAGAGCGGCGCGCCGTCCGCCCCGGTGACTTCAATTCGATTGCGGCTGAAGTACTGCGGATGCACGTGTTCCAAAAGCCAGGCGCTCGCGCGCCAGTCACCCGCGTCGCTCGCGTCCTCGATTTTCTTCAGCCGCCGTGCCACGCCCAGCGCCACCGCGGTTTCAATTGCCTGCCGGAAATTTGCGTCCTGGTCGCGCCACTTGCAAAACGTCTCGGCACAGATTTTTGCCACGGCGCACGCTTGGATGAATGGCAGGCCCGCCGCCACGGCGTCGCAAAGTATTTTCGCCCGCTCCGGTGTGCGGACGGTAGGGCGCCCCTTTTTGCGTCGGGCGGGCGGCTTGGTTGTCAAGCGGGTGGATTTGGTGGTCACGGCCACAGGGTCGTTGGTTGCCGCTGATTTATTGTCCGCAGCGGCGTCGAGGTGCATTTGCGTTTTCATGGACGGAATTTAACGCCCGTCGCGCAATTACGGCTAACTTGAAAGTGTAACGTGAAAACGGCACCCCCTTTCAATGATAAAAACAAAGCCCGTCTTCTTGCTGCCTCACTTCTCTAATTTTCGGTGCGGCTGAGTGGTTTGGCCGTTCCAACTGGAGTCGGCTCACCCACTGCTTAATGGCAGCAACGGAGGTTTCCGGCGCGCTCTGGCTCATGTTCAAACCAATTGCGCAGAAAGTCGAGAGCGTCTTGTTGTTGAAAAAGCAGAGCGGCGGCACGAAGAATTGCTGTCGAGGCCACCGATGGATACGAAACTTCGCACCGGGCACATTGCGCGAGACAGTCCTTCCGTCCTTTTCATAACAGGAGAAAATGTGGAACATTTCTACCCTCCCTCGACGCTGGCGCACGCGGGTGAAATCGCCCTTCTCACCGCACCAGAATTTCACAAGGAATCGAGCGACAATGCTGATTCGTTCCAAGTCAACCAATGCACGCCTCTTTCGTTTCCGCTTGGCCCGATCCACGTCTTGCATGGTGATTTTTCCGAGGCTCAGGGCGGCGGCTACCAAGCGGTCATTGATGTTGCCTGTCGCTCCAACGTGGGCAAGTGCGACCTTCTTTAATCTCAACCGGAGAGCGCCACTTGCCATATCGCCCGGCTCGTTCAGGTGTTTGTCCAATTCGTCAATTGAGACCTCACGCCGGGCAAGAGAGATCACGATGTCCTGAGCCAGGCTGCGACTCTTCTGGACGCGGCTGTAATCCAAAATCTTCGTGGGATGAGACGCGATTGTTTTGCGGATTATTCTGGAGAATGTTTTGTCTGGCAGTGCCTTTAGTCTCGTTAAAAGTTCCGCCGACTCTTGACCCGCCCAAAATCCTTTCTGCTCTGCGCCATCCAGTTCGTTTACCTCGCGCAAGACAATATCTGCGGATTTGAGCAAGTGTGCGTCTTCCAGCCAAAAAAAAGTTTCCTGCTTGCTGTGATTCACTTCAAGCGGTGGTCGTTGCGGACATGGCAATCACGTTGGTCGGGTTTTCGGGTTTGACGTTGAACCAGCGTTGCGCGTCCACTGGCCGCACAAGCTGCGGTAATGTATGTGAATCACGCTGGCAGATTTCCGCGCGCGCCCGCCACGCGCCCGGCGTCATTCGTGAGCGCGAAACGGCAGGTTGCGCAGGAGTAACACAAGGCGTTGTTTCCATGTGCCAACTGTTGCATCAGTGTGTCACAAGAGCAAAAGGAGTCCGGCTTCCGCACCCTAAAAACAGGTGAGAACCCTTATTTTTCAAGTGGAGCCAGTTGTCGGATTTGAACCGACGACCGACGGTTTACAAAACCGTTGCTCTACCACTGAGCTAAACTGGCTTAACGGTCTGAAAAACAAGCGTTTCGCCTGCTTTTCAAAGAACAGTGTCTTTCACAAGCGACGCCCAAGTGTCAGAACTTCAAGCGACTTGCCTGCCGAACGACGGCAGCAGACGACTTGAAAGTATCGCCTGTTGCGAACGCTGCAAAGAAAAAATGCTCCCGCACTCAAGGCAACTCCGCCGCGTTTTTCACGACCCTCAAACTGGCACTCAGCGTGTCTTCAAAATTCCGACTTCCGCCGTTCCTTCTCAAAGTTTTGCTCACACACTTACTAATATGTTGCCAACGAATCCCACCGGCTCGAAAGGAGATTAAAAAACCCAACCAAATTATCTCGCAAAAATCGGAATAATAATCCGAGTCCATGAACGCACTTGAACTACCTGACTACCGGGGCCTTTTGAATTTTGACAACGCCCTGGTTGCCGCGTTAAGATACCGGTATGAGCGTAGCCACCGAAAAACTCGAACGTGCTTTCCGAAAGCTCCCTGTGGAACAGATGGTGTCCGTACATGAGCATCTGATCACCACCCTCCACGACAAGGCGGACGCCCAGGGACTCGATCCGGCCTTCCGCGCAGAAGTCGAGCAGCGAATCAAAGACATCGATGCCGGCAACGCCAAGGGCGTGGACGCCTTTCGAGCGCTCAGAAAGATGTAGATGCCAACGGGCGCACGACCGCTCAAACTTCATTCCGAATCAGGGGTGGCGTGGCGATTGTTTTCGTTGTGTTGCCGTGCGCGTCTCGGTCCTCCGTGCCGAAGGCTCAATCTGGATTATATTCGCCCACCAATCTCTACGCATACGACTCGGCGCAAAGCCAATTCGCCATCGAGCAGCAAACGAGCACGACATGAGCAGATTTGTCACCGGCAAAAGGCGGGGTAAGTGTCATCCAATAAAATGTCCGTTTTGAGGTTGAATACTGTGCGTTTGCTGGCTGGCCAATGACCGCCGCGTTTCCTTTTGGATTCGTTGGCGGTTGTGGTAGTGTAGAGTTATGTCGGAACGCATTTCAATCAAACCGGATGTTTGCAACGGGTGGCCTGTGGTTCGCGGCACGCGCATCACGGTGCAAACGGTCTTGGAATTCCTCGCCGCTGGTGATTCGGTCGAGGACGTTCTGGAGGAATATCCGAAACTGACTCGCGCCGATGTGCAGGCGTGCCTGAAACACAAATTGAAACCATAGGATTTCCAAATTATCCTTCCTTGCCATGAGTTATTTGACACTTGAAGTTGAAATTGACCACGGGCGCGTTTCGCCGAAAGGCGCTGAGGCTTTGCCGGAGAAAGCGTCCGGGCTGCTCACTATCCTGAATCCGCCGCCCCTTTCCCAGCCGCGTCCGATTGGTTTGGCCAAGGGCCAATTCACCGTGCCCGACGACTTCAACGCCCCTTTGCCGGAACACGTATTGCAGGCGTTTGAAGGCAAATGAGGATTCTGCTGGACACCTGCGAGTTTCTTTGGCTCGTGGCCGGCGATGCCAAGTTATCTCCTCAAGTCGCATCCGCGGTGCGCGACCCGCAGAACGAGGTTTTTTTGAGCGCCGTATCGTTCTGGGAAATTTCCTTGAAGCACAGCCTCGGCAAACTGCCATTGCCACAGCCGGCCGCGCAGTTTGTTCTGCAGCAACGCGAGAAGCACCTGATTGCGCCGCTGGTGTTGGACGAAGCCGCCGTGGCGCAATTGAGCGGATTACCGGAGCTGCATCGTGACCCATTTGACCGGATGTTGATCTGCCAGGCGAAGGCTCACAGTCTGACACTCGCTTCCTCTGATGCTCTCGTGCGACAGTATCCCGTCGCGTTGCTTTGAATTGAAGATTTGTATATCGCTTTTGGATACGGTTTGCGATTTTCAGGGCAAAACGCAGTCAATCATAGCCAATGCCGAAATCGAGAAAGCCTTGTAAAACAAGGGGAATCAAACGCCGCGAATGATGGCAAAAAACCGTTGTAGAATTACAAAACCGTTGCTCTACCACTGAGCTAAACTGGCAAACCAACCGACGAATGGTATGCGTACCGCGCAGTGCTGACAAAGATTATTTAACGGCACGTTTGAAAATCGAATTATTGAGTAAGTCTCTTTACAGTTTCTCGGGATGTGACAGCAACTCGGCCACTCGCGTCAGCAAACGCCCGGCCGCGCCGCCATCAAGCACGCGATGGTCGAAACTGAGCGTCAGGTTCGCTTCCATCACCGGCACGAACTGGCCTCTTTGCTCGTCCCAATGCGGCGCGCGTCGTCCGGCACCGAGACCCAACACGAGCGTTTGCTCCGGCAACGGAATCGGCGTGGCCCACATCAGGCCGAACGTGCCAAAATTGGTTACGGTGGCGATCGAACCCCCAGTCGCGTCCGGCGGCAGCCGGCGTTGGCGCGCCAAGTCGAGCAGTTCATTATAGCGCCCCACTAAATCACTCAGTGACATTTTATCCGCAGTGCGAATTACCGGGACCAGAACCCCATCTTCCACTTCGACGGCAAAGCCGAGGTCGATGGCGGAAGGGTGAACGATTTTGTTCCCCACCAACCGGCCGGCGGGCGCGCTGTTCTCAGCCAAGGCCAGGGCCAGGGCGCGCAATGCGTAAAGCGCGGGCCCCGCTTTGGGGTCCGAGCCTTTACGGTGGGCCAGCATCGGATCCAGACAAACTGACAGACCCACAGTGGCGAGCGGACGCGTCCAACTACGGCGCATGCCATCGGCGACGGCGACGCGCATGCTGGAGGCCGGTGTCAGTTTGTGTTTTTCAAGATTGGCGAGAAATTTTTCAAAATCCTGGATGGTCAAACGTCCCCCGGCGCCGCTGCCCGCCACACCCGCCAGGTCCGCCGCGTGCAACCCCAGTTCATTCATGCGCGCTTTCATCCGGGGCGACATATAGCTCGCGCCTGCGGCATTGGCCGGCACCGGCAACCCACGCACGGTCGGTTCGACGCCAGACGTTCTCCCGGCGACCGAAGTTTTGCCATCGTCGGTCGATGCCGGTTCCGCCATTTTTGAAGTTGTGTTTGGGGCCAGACCGTCGAGGCCCAGACGAGCGACCTCTTCCGGACTGGCTTCGAGATAGCCGAGCACTGAATCGACCGCATAACTCTCATTCAGCTTCACAAGCAACTGTTGGACCCGCCCGGAACAGGGCGACGAAACATTCATCGTAGCCTTGTTGGTTTCAACTTCCATGACACTTTGGTCGGCTTTAATCGAGTCGCCAACTTTCACCAAAAGATTAACGACGGTGGCTTCGGCAATCGACTCGCCGAGTTGCGGCATGATGATGGGAATTTGAGGCATGACAGAATTAAAAATGAATCATGAATAATGAAAGATGGCCGCACCAAGCGTTGGATGGGAACACCGCCATATTTTTGATTTTTAGTTTCGAGTTTTTCATTGTCGGAGAAGTTTGCGCGCGGCCACGACGATGCTGCGGGCCGTGGGCCGATGCACCGCCCACAAGTTGGGATGGTAGGGGACGGGCGTGTCTTTGGCGTTGAGACGCTGCGGCGGCGCGTCGAGCAGTCCAAACCCTTCGCTGGCGACTCGCGCAATCACTTCGGCGGTTACGCCACCCCAAGGAAACGCTTCACCCACGCATAGCAAGCGTCCCGTGCGGGCGACCGAGGCCATGACCGTGTCGGTATCCAATGGTTTGATGGAGCGCAGGTCAACCACTTCCACTTCCGTCCCTTCGGTTGCCAGTTCCTCAGCGACCGCGAGAGCCTCATGCACCATGGCGCTGTAGGCGACAATCGTGAGGTCCCGTCCCGAACGCGCAATCCGCGCTTTGCCGGTGGGCATGGCCTCGGTGGGAAGCTGATCGGCTTTCAAATGGTAATAAAGGTATTTGTGTTCGCAAAAGATCACCGGGTCGTCGATTGCCACCGCCTCGAGCAACATGCTGTAGGCATCTTCGACCGTGGCCGGTGTCATTACAATTAAACCAGGATAATGCGCGTAGATCGCTTCCATGCTCTGGCTGTGAAAGGGTCCGCCGCCCGAAGTGCCGCCGGACGGCAGACGAATGGTGATGGGGCAGGGGACTTGAGTCCGCCAATGCAGGGCTGCGGCTTGATTGATGATCTGGTTGAAACCGACGGTGGAGAAATCCGCAAATTGCATTTCGATGATGGGCCGCATTCCTTCAATCGCCGCGCCGATGGCGGCGCCGACCATGGCATCTTCGCTGATCGGCGCGTCAATCACGCGTCCGGGAAATTCCTGCGCCAGATTTTTTGTCGCCTTGAACGCGCCGCCGAACGCGCCGACATCCTGACCGTAGATGAAGACGCGCGGGTCCTCCGCCAGCGCGCGTTTCTGCGCCAGACGAATCGCTTCAAGATAGGTAATGCTCATGGCCGTGAGACATGCACCGTGAATCGTTGAAACGTGGGATGACAACTCCGGCGCGCCACCGATTCAACGGTTCGATTGTTCCACGGTTTAACGCCCGCCTATTCATACACTTCGCTCAAATGTTTCGAGGCCAGCGCGCACCAGTTTTCCGTGTAGGGGTCGGGCGCCGGTTCTCGCTGCGCTTTAGCGATGGCCTCCTCGACTTTTTGTGTTGCTTCGTTGCGCCAGGCAACAAGGGTTTCTCTTTCCGCCCAGTTTTGTCGCACCAAATATTCCCCGGCCACTTTCAGGCAGTCACGGCCGACAGGCGATTGCTTTAATTTAGTGTCCACATAACCGGCATCATCATGTTCACCATGGCCGCAGAGACGAAGCAGGCGGGCGACTACCAGTTGGGGTCCACGACCGTCGCGTGCGTTGGCTACCGCTTCACCAACGACTTTGAGGCATGCGGTCAAATCCGTCCCGTCCAATGAATGGCCTTCCACGCCGTAACCGGCCGCCCGGTCCACCAGCGAGCGACAGGCAAATTGCCGCGAGCTGGGAGTGGAATAGGCAAATTGGTTGTTGGCGATGATCAAAACGAGCGGCAATTTTTCAACGGCGGCCTGGTTGAGCGCCTCGTGGAACGCGCCGGTGGAAGTGCCGCCTTCGCCAAGGCAGGTTGCGCCAACCGTCCCCGCGATGCCTTTGAATCGACGAGCGAGCAACATGCCGTTGACAACCGGAATCATGGCGCCCAAATGACTGATCATCGGCAGATAACCTTCCTTGGGCCGGCCGCGATGAACGTTGCCATCGCGTCCGCGCATCGGCCCCAACACCGACCCGAGGTAAGTGCGGGCCGCCTCCAGCACCGATTCGCCAAAAGCCAGCCGGCCCGCCTGATCGCGAATCAGCGGAGCAAAAATATCCCCTTTCCGCAGTGATTGACCAATGGCAACGCTAAGCGCCTCCTGTCCGCGTCCGATAAAGACGCCCCCGTGGATCTTACCGGCCCGGTAAAGACTGGCAAATTTCTCGTCCAGGATGCGCCCCAGCAACATCCAGCGGTACGCGCTCAGGTAGGCATCGCGACAAGAGGAGACTTCGCCAGTGGCCGGGCGGCTAGCAACCATCTGAATCATGTGAGGAAGTTTTACGCGTCTTTACCCTCCCCACGCAATGTTTCTTTGGGGCAAACGCGGAACGCCAACCGCCCTTGCGGTTTTTGGATAACCTCGATGCTTGCCAACATTTTGACGGGGTGCGATTGTCTCCTTGTTAAAATCAATCGCGTGTTTGTGATGCTTTTTGTGTGAAGGCTCTTGGGCTTTAGAACTTCCCCGGGGGAATGGTTCTAACCAGACAATCTAAATCCGCCTCGCTTTAGCATTGGCTTTGAGGTTGATGCGCGATTAAACTGATGGCCTTGGGATACGATGATTTGAAAAAATGATGAAAACTGGAAAGATTCATTTATGAGCCTGCCGCTCTCCCATGTTTTATTGGTTGAGGACGACCTTAAAATGCAAGAGGTCCTCTCCACCCTTCTGCACGAGGACAACATCGAACTCTCCAACGCTGCCACGTCGCAACACGCGATGGCCCAGGTGCAGGAAAAAAAAATCGACCTCGTGTTGTTGGACCTGGGACTGCCCGGCACGAACGGTTTTGAGGTGTTGCGGCACCTCAAGAGCGATCCCCAGACCCAGTCCATTCCCGTTATCGTTCTGACCGCGTGGAACAGCACGACGGATAAATTGCGCGGATTTGAACTGGGCGCGGTGGACTATCTCACCAAACCGTTCGAAGTCGCCGAGTTGCGCGCCCGGTTGCGCGCGGCCCTGCGCGCCAAACACCTGCAGGATCAATTGACGCAAACCAATCGGGAGTTGGAAGCCGCCCGTATTGCCGCCGAAACCGCCGTGCGCGCCAAAGCGGAATTCCTGGCCAACATGAGTCACGAAATCCGGACACCGATGAACGGCGTGATCGCGATGGCTGGTTTCCTGCTTGAAACGCCGCTCAACAATGAGCAGCTTGGCTACGTGGAAACCATCCACGCCAGCGGCCAGTCGCTCCTCACCATCATAAACACCATCCTTGATTTTTCAAAAATTGAGTCCGACAAGTTGGAACTCGAAAATCTCCCGTTTGATCTGCGCGAGTGTATCGAAGGCACGCTCGAACTACTGGCAGCCAAGGCCGTGGAAAAACAGTTGGACCTCGCATATCAGATCGATGACGAAATTCCCGTCCTCGTCATGGGCGATGTCACCCGGTTGCGGCAAGTGCTGGTCAACCTCATCAGCAACGGCATTAAATTCACCTCCAGCGGTGAAGTCGTCGTCCAAGTCAAGATCCAATCTTCGCCGTTGGCCGACACAGCGCCCGCAAAGGCTGATTCCCCGCCATCGTCCGCCAAGCCGTGGGAGTTGCATTTCCAGGTTCGCGACACGGGCATTGGTATTCCGCCTGACCGGATTGACCGGCTGTTCAAATCGTTCAGCCAGGCCGATGCCTCCACCACGCGACAGTACGGCGGCACGGGCCTCGGCTTGGCCATCAGCAAGCGGCTCGTGGAACTGATGGGGGGCCGGATGTGGGTGGAAAGCGTGCCGCAAAAAGGTTCAACTTTTCATTTTGTGACCTCATTCAAATCGTCGGCTGAAGCCACTCGATTCCCGCTCCAGGGCACACAACCCCAGTTGGCCGATTTGCGCTTATTGATTGTGGATGATAATGCCACCAACCGCCGTATTCTTACCTTACAGACCGGCAAGTGGGGAATGATTGCGCGCGGCGCGCAAAGCGGCGAACAGGCACTGGAATGGTTGCGGCAAGGTGAAAGTTTCGACATCGCCATCATCGACATGCAAATGCCAGGGATGGATGGACTGATGCTGGCCAAGGAAATTAGCACGTTATCCGGCGCGATGATGATGCCGCTCATTTTGCTGACCTCCGCCGGCGTTCGCGCGGACGCGCCAGCCCTCGCCAGCGTCGCCTTTGCCAGTTGCCTCACCAAACCGATCAAACCGGTTCAATTGCACGAAACACTGGTCCGAGTTATTTCCGGTGCGAAGCCGCCCTCCCGAAAACCTTTAGCGCCAGCCAGACTCGACGTCACGCTCGCCAGCCGCTTTCCGTTGCGCGTGTTGGTGTGCTTAGACAACGTCATCAATCAAAAAGTTGCCATCCGGTTGTTGCAACAAATGGGCTACAAAGCAGACTTGGCCAACAACGGAAAGGAAGCCATCGAGGCATTGGAGCGAGCGCCTTACAGTTTTATCCTCATGGATGTCCACATGCCGATCATGGACGGGTTGACCGCCACACAAATGATTCGCCAACGCCAGCAAGACCCAGCTCAACACCCCAACTTCAAATCGCCCATCACCATTGTCGCCATGACGGCCAATGCCATGCAGGGAGACCGCGAGAAATGCCTCGAAGCAGGCATGGACGATTACCTCGCCAAGCCGGTGCGACCAGAGGACATTCGCTCGGTCATCGAACGATGGGGTGACAAGGCCCATTCCCCGGAGCATCCGGTCACAACAGCAACCACTCCCGTCACCGCAAAACCATCCGCCGCCCCGAATTCACCAACACCTTTCCCAACCGTCCCGGACCCGGAGCCGCCGGTGAATATGGAACGGCTGCTGGATTTTGCGAATGGGAGCGCCAAGAATTTGCGTGAGCTGATCACCCTGTATTTGCAACAAACCGCCGATCAAATCGAGAAGCTCGATGCCGCCACCCGCGCCGGCAACGCACCTGAGGTCAAACGCTTGGCCCATAGTTGCGCCGGCGCCAGCGCCACCTGTGGCATGGTCACTATCGTTCCGCTGCTGCATAAACTCGAACGGATGGGGCATGAAGAAAACTTGGCCGACGCGCTGCCGGTTTGCGACGAGGCGTGCCGACAATTCGACCGCATCCGGCGATTCTTGTTCCAATACCAGGAACAGCATCACATCTCAAACCTTCCCGCATAATAAATTAACCATGAACAAAGTACTCCTCGTCGAAGATGATAAAATGATCGGTAATATCTATCGGAACAAATTTTCCGTGGAAGGGTTTAAAGTGGAGATTGCCTCCGATGGACAAGAAGGGCTGGATCTGGTGAAGTCTTTCAAGCCGGACGTGGTCATCCTCGATCTCATGCTGCCCAAGATGTCGGGCGTTGAGCTTCTGACTGCCATTCGCAACCTGGCCGATTGTCAAAAGCTGCCAGTCATTGTCTTTTCCAGCACCTACCTGAGCGCCACCGTGCAGGAAGCATGGAAAGCCGGCGCCACCAAATGCCTCTCCAAAGGCAGTTGCAGCCCGGCCCAACTCGTCAAACTGGTGCAAAGCATCTTGGTAGCCGCTCCGCTTGCAGGCGGGAGCGCTGAGAAAGCAGTCGAGGCCGAGACGACTGAGCGGGGCGCGAAAACAGGCGCGGAGGAAGCATTTCAAGCGGAACTCCGTAAAACTTTTATTGCAAGCCTGCCGACGACCCTGAACATTTTGCGAACGCAACTTCGGGGATTGTTTAAAGGCGAGCCTGAAGCCGAGCGGCAGAAACAAATGTACGAGTTTTACCGGAAAGTTCATGCGCTGACCGGCAACGCCGGGATCGCCGGCATGCACCAGATCGCCCAGTTTTGCGATGCCTTCGAAGCGCTGCTCAAGGAGCTTTTCGAAAAACCAAAAAGCGTCAACGCCTCCACCCTGCGCACGGTGACTAATGCCATCGATTTTCTGGCCGTGCTTTTTGAGCCGGTCAACTTCGTGGATAATCTCGCCACCGTCCCGGCCAGTATTCTGGTGGTGGATGATGAGGAACTTTCCCGGCGAGCTGTGATCCATGCGCTGGAAAAAGCCAAGCTGCCGTCGGTCAGTGTGGAAGATCCGATGATTGCTCTCAGACTGCTTTCAGAAAACACCTACGACTTGATTTTATTGGATGTCAACATGCCGGGAATGAATGGTTTTGAACTTTGCACCAAATTGCGTGCCCTGCCGGCGCACAAAGAGACACCGGTGGTATTCGTCACCGCTTTGAGCGACTTCGAGAGTCGTGCGAAATCCACCATCAGCGGCGGCAATGACTTGATTGCCAAACCATTTCTGTTCATGGAACTCGCCGTCAAAGCCATGCTCTATGTCCTGCGCGGACGCCTTGCTGCGAACAAGTGATGGGCGAACTCAAGAATATGAGGTTGTCTGCGTCCGGCCCGAAGTCAACTCAAGGCCGGGATTTTGACATTTCCCATTTCCGTGACTAGGGTTTGAAACATGGAAACACTGTATGCTCCCTGGCGCATTGAATATATTCTGGCGCCCAAAATGGCAGTCGCGGAGCACTCCATCTTCACGCAAATTGCCCGGTCAAACGATGACGAAGCCAATTATGTTATCGCCCGCGACCGGACTTGTTACGCGGTCCTTAATACCTACCCGTACACGGGCGGACATTTGCTGGTCGTTCCCTACAAGCAAACTCCCGGCCTGGACGGTCTCACCGACGAGGAGCTCGCCGATTTGTGGAAACTGGCCCGTCGCTGTTTGAACGCCCTTGTGCTGGTGATGAAGCCGGACGGGTTTAACATCGGCATCAACCTGGGCAAGGCCGCTGGGGCGGGGGTCGCGGGACATTTGCACATTCATGTTGTGCCACGCTGGACTGGCGACACCAATTTCATGCCCGTTATCGCCCACACTTCCGTCCTGCCCGAGGCCTTGACGGATTTGGCGGCCAAACTGCGCGCTGCCCTCGCTCAATGAATTATTCATTTTGCATGCTTAATTTCTAATTGTCGCGATGCCTTCCGAAACGCTCCATTTCGAAAATGCTCGCCTGGCCCAACAGCTTTTCAACAATGACACTCGCAACCTGCAGGCTTTGGAACAGCAACTCGGTGTCAAGGCTGCCGCCCGCGACGGCTGGATTAAGTTAGACGGCTCTGTTGAAGCCATCGAACGTGCGAAACAATTGTTCTTGCTGCTGGAAAGTTCCCTGAAAGCCGGCTCGCCCGTGCGCAATCGAGAATTTGCTCACGCCCTCAACGTCATCCAGCACGAGGGCGTTTCCACACTCAAAGACCTGATGTCCGACCGTATCCAGACTTCCGACAAAAAAGCCAGCGTCACACCCAAAACGGTCGGTCAGAAAAAATATGTCGAGGCCATCCGGCAGCACGACGTGACTTTGGGGATTGGCCCGGCCGGCACCGGCAAGACTTACCTGGCGATGGCGATGGCAGTGTCGGCCCTTCACGAAGGAAAAGCCTCTCGCATCATTCTTACCCGTCCCGCCGTCGAGGCCGGCGAGGCGCTCGGATTTTTACCCGGCGACCTTTACGAAAAAATCACCCCATACCTTCGTCCGTTGCACGACGCGCTGCATGACATGATGCCACCCGATGAAATTCAAAAAAGCATGGAGCGCGGCACCATCGAAATTGCTCCCCTGGCCTACATGCGCGGTCGTACTCTCAATCATGCCTTTATCATCCTGGACGAAGCCCAGAACGCCACCACCGAGCAGATGTTCATGTTCCTTACCCGGTTGGGCCACGGCGCCAAAGCCGTCATAACCGGCGATACCACTCAGATCGACCTCCCGCCTCACAAGCATTCCGGATTGGTAGAAGCGCATACCGCGCTGCAACGCATTGACGGCATCGCCATCGTGGAGTTCAGCAAACGCGACGTGGTTCGTCATCCGCTCGTTCAACGCATCATCGCTGCTTACGAATCACACCGGGGCATTACCAATGAGCGGTGAGTTCTCCGTTCAAAATCGCCAGCGCACCTTCGCCATTGATCTGCGTCTGCTCCGACGAATCACAAACACTGTTCTGACCGAGTTGCTGGCCGTAGAGCAGTTTGAACTGGGCATCCACCTCGTGGCTACACCGGAGATGACCCAGCTCAACGAAACCTTCCTCGGACATTCCGGTTCAACGGATGTCATCACGTTCAACTACTCAGATCCCGCCACCTGCCACCCGCCACCCGCATCAACTTTGCACGGCGAAATCTTCATTAGCATCGACGAAGCGGTTGCTCAATCCCGCTCATTTCGCTCCACCTGGCAGTCGGAACTGGTGCGCTACCTTGTTCACGGCCTGCTTCATTTGCTCGGCCATGACGACGCCCAACCCGCCGCTCGCCGCAAAATGAAGCGCGAAGAACAGCGACTGCTTTGCGAACTGGCCCGGCGCTTTCCCTTGAGCAAACTCAGTCGCAAGACTAAAGTGGCGGCATGAACAATTTTTTTGGCCGCGGGCGGGCCAATTTCTTCACCGGCCTTGTGGTGGTTCTTCCCGCCGTCATTTCCCTGGCGCTGGTAAAATGGTTGTTCGGCACGGTTTCCAGTATTACCGATACGCTGCTCATTTTCCTCCCGCAAACTCTGACTCACGAACGCGGCGGCGAAGGGCCGATGTATTGGTACTGGAGCCTCGTAGCTCTGATGCTGGCGATTCTCTTGATCGGACTGGCCGGATTATTGACGCGCTATTATTTTGGGAAACAATTGATCCGCTGGGTGGACACCGCACTGTTGCGCGTCCCCTTGCTCAACAAAATCTACGGTGCCATCAAGCAAGTCAACGAGGCTTTTTCCTCCGGCAGCAAAAGTTCATTCAAAACCGTCGTGCTGATCGAATTCCCGCGCCCGGGCATGTATTCCATTGGCTTCATTACCAGCGAACAACACGAAGAAGTCCAGGTGAAGACGAAAGAAAAGGTGGTTTGTGTCTTTGTTCCCACCACGCCCAACCCTACGTCCGGCTTTCTTATGTTGGTGCCCGAAGACCAGGTGACCAAACTCGAAATGTCCGTCGCCGACGGCATCAAATACATCATCAGCCTTGGTTCCATCGCGCCGGAATACACGTCATCTGGCAAAAATCTGAAAGCTTGATCACCCTTGATGCCATGCGCTGGGAATCTTTATCTCGGAAACATCCAACATCCAACATCCAACATCCACCGCTCAATAAATACTCGAACTACCGTTTATTCGATGTTCGATGTTCGATGTCGGGTGTTCGATTTTCGTCTGCTTCTTCTTTCCGATGATCGAATCCACCACCGGCCTCATCCTCCGCACGCGACCACTCACGGAGACGAGCCTGATCGTCTCCTGGCTCACGCCGGACTTTGGACGCATCGCCACGGTCGCCAAGGGCGCGCGTCGGCCCAGGTCCCCGTTCGCAGGAAAACTGGATTTGTTTTACCACGCCGACCTCAGTTTCCAACGCAGCCGACGCTCGGAATTACATTCGCTGCACGAAGTCAGCCTGCGCGAAACACTCAGCGCTCTCCGCCACGACCTTGCTTATCTCCAGCAGGCCTCCTACGGCGCCGCGCTCATCGAGCAAACCACCGAAATCGAAACGCCCCTGTCCGCCATCTTCGAGTTGATGACCGGTTTTCTGCAACATCTGCCTAAACAACTGCCGCAACCACAAACCACCTTCGCATTTGAACTCAAGCTGCTGAACGAACTCGGCCTCAAACCGGATTTGGCGAAAAGCCACCTCACGCCCGGCGCAAAAGAAATTACCAACGCCCTTCTCCAAAGCGACTGGCCTGCTTTGGCGCGATTGAAATTGAGCGACGCTCAAGTGAAGGAACTCCGGCAGTTTCTCCACGGCTTTTTAGACTTTCACCTCGGCAAGATTCCGAAAGGACGGATGATCTAGTCCGAGGCTCGCCCTCATCCCGGCCTTCTCCCCCCAAGGAGAAGGAGAATCGTTCGCCAGTTTCTTGGAATGTCGTGGGTCGGCAATTGGCGGATGCGCGTCGCGCAATCAGAAAACGGTCGGCGGCCGTTCCCTCTCCGTGAGGAGAGGGTCAGGGTGAGGAAAAATGTGAGGCATTATCTCAACGCGGGTAAAAGGGCCGCAGCCGATAGCGCTGGGTTTCAAACCGGGCTTTCCGAGTGGTCGGTTGAGAGAATCAACAAAATTCAACTTTTCTGACGTCGGAATCGCCAGACCAGCACAATGAATGTCGGCCCGATCAGTGCGGCGAGTGCAATGGATATAGTTTCGTTCTTAAGAATCGGCCTTGGATCCCCAAGCACAGAGCGTTCTGGATATTCCGGGTCATAGTAAACAACAACAGTCTGTCCAACGCTCATCCACTCAGGATTTGGCGGCCAAGGTTGCGTTTGTCCTTCGAACTTTCGCCCGTCAACATGATATTCATACCGCACTGTGCCGTGCTGCATTGGAAGTATCTCGATTGTCAGACCTTGCGTGCGCACACCATGGACTGCAAGCCGACGGTATTCCAGCCAACTCAATTTACCAATCCCGAGAGCTATCGCGACGGTCAGCGCTAACCAAGTAATCGCGTATTTCATTAACGCAGGCTTCGAAACATTACATCACGTTCAATCAAGCTATGTTTTGGCCACAACTTCTTTCGCCTCCGGCTCAACCCATTTCCCGTGTTCACGAATCAAATCCACGAGGCGTTCCACGGCCTCGCCTTCAGGGATGTTGAATTTGATCGGTGTTTTGCCAACGTAGAGATTGATCTTGCCGGGCGCGCCGCCCACGTAACCGAAATCCGCGTCGGCCATTTCGCCCGGGCCGTTTACGATACAGCCCATGATGGCGATTTTCACGCCCTTGAGATGCTCCGTGCGCGTCTTGATGAGCGCGGTCACGGTCTGCAAGTTGAACAGCGTCCGCCCGCATGACGGGCACGCGACGTAATCGGTCTTGAACGACCGGCAACCCGCCGCCTGCAGAATGTTGTAAGCCAGTCTTAGCGATTGCCCGCCGCCCGATTCGCCGCGCACCAGAATCACGTCGCCAATGCCATCCGCCAGCAGCGAGCCGATGACGACGGAAGCGCGGAGCAAGGCAATCTTGGGTTCGTTTGGCAAAATTTCAAAGTTGATGCAGTCCTTGAGGAGAATCGGATTGCTCCGGCCAAGCCGCTTTAACTTCGCCGCCAGCAAACGAAATGCAGTGATCGCAGGCAGATTTACGCCGTCCTTCACCGTGACGAGTTGCGTGTCACAATTGATGTCGAAGTCTCGCGTAGGGTCGAGTTCGGCGACGTTTAGGTCTTCATAGACCGCTTCCGGCTTCACGTCGTCCTTGGGACGAATCTTCGGCGCGACTTTTTCCCACGTCGCGCGTGTAACGACGACGCGGACAGTTTGTTCGCCACCGCATTTGAAATCCTCGTTCAATTCGAGTTCCGGTGTGACACGGCGCTCGAAGTGGAAGGGATCGAAGGGAAAGTCTGAAGTCTGAAGTCTGAAGTCTGAAGTCGTCAGTTTTGGAATCTGCGCGAGCAAATCGCGGCACACTTCAATTTCGTGCGGCGAATCCTCCGTGAGCGAGACGCGGATGGTGTCGCCCAAGCCGTCGCACAGCAGCGAGCCGATGCCGATGGCGCTTTTGATGCGTCCGTCCTCGCCTTCGCCTGCTTCGGTGACGCCGAGGTGAATGGGATAATTCCAGTCCGGCCCTTCCTGTTCCAGCCGCACGACGAGGAGGCGGTAGCACTCGATCATCACCTTGGGATTGGACGACTTCATCGAGAACTTGAAATTGTGGAAGTCGTGCTTGCGGGCGATGCGGGCAAATTCCAGCGCGCTCTCCACCATGCCAAGCGGTGTGTCGCCGAAGCGGTTCATAATCCGGTCCGACAACGAACCGTGGTTCGTACCGATGCGCAAGGCGCGTTTCAACTCTTTGGACAGCTTTACCAGCGGCGTGAATTTTTCCTCAATGCGCTTGAGCTCGGCGGCGTATTGCTCGTTGGTATATTCCTTGATGACAAATTTTTTGGAGTCGGCGTAGTTGCCGGGATTGACGCGCACCATCTCGACCCACCTGGCGGCTTCCATCGCCGCTTCGGGTTTGAAATGAATGTCGGCGACAATGGGTATGTTGCAGCCATGTCTGCGAAGTTCGGTGACAATGTTCTGCAAGTTCGCCGCGTCCTTCACCGTCGGGGCGGTGATGCGAACGATCTGGCAACCGACCGCGACGAGGTCGAGCGTTTGCTGCACGCTGGCCGCCGTGTCCATCGTGTCACACGTGATCATCGACTGCATGATCACGGGATGGTTACCGCCGATGATGACGCCGCCGCGCGCCGGATCACCAACAACGACTTCACGCGCCTTGCGGCGCTGATAAAGGAATGGCGACGCGCAGTATGGCATGAGAATTACTTCGCGGGTTTGGGGGTCGGGGCCGGCTTTTCCACGTTCTCAATTTGGGTATCGGTTCGGAACATCGATTTGAAAAAGCGAACGCGCTTTATATCGAAAAATGTAACGTATAACATCAAGGATATCAGCAGCACGGCAAAAACCGTGGTGGTGTATTCCACAAACTTCACGCTCAACGGCCTCCGGCGGATCTTTTCAAGAATGGCCATCATAATGTGCCCGCCATCGAGCACCGGCACCGGCAATAGATTTAGAATCGCCAGGTTAATGTTCAGCAACACCAAAAAGCTAAGCGCCAGCCGGTAATCAGTATTCACCTGCGCTGCCAGAACAGAGAGAATTCCCACCGGCCCGCTTAAGTCCTTCGCGCCGACACCCGTTTCCTTGGAATGAATCAATGCGCTAAAGGTTTTGATGGTCTTATCGAAAACGTCAACGACCTGTTCCCATGGCGTCGGGCCTGGTCGCTGCACCTGATAAACCATGGCCGAATTGCTGCCCAGAGCGGCGCCAATCCGTCCGAGTTTGGTGGCAGGGTCCACCAGGGGAGTAATCGTGAGAGTAATTTTTTCCTGGCCGCGTTGCAGCCGGATTTCGCTTTCCTGGCCGCCCCGCTTCCGAATGAGATCAATCAATTGTTCACGACTGGCAACCGGCACTCCTGCAAAGGAAAGGATAACGTCTTTGGCCTGGAGTTTCGCTGTTTCAGCAGCGCCACCGGAGATGACTTCCATAACTTCAGGATGATCCCGGGGATCGAGGTTCAACAATTTCAGCCCGACCGCTTCATTCACCTTCGCAATCAACTGATAAGTGTTTTTCACGCCATCGCGATCGAGGACCACGGGCATCACATTCGTGCGCGCCAGAATCGTGTGCATGGTCACGTCCTGCCACGACTTTACCTTTTCTCCGTTGACTGAGATGACCCGGTCGCCTTCCTTGATTCCGAGTTTGGCTTCGGCGGAACCCAACTCAACGTAACCGATGATTGGCGGATTTACCGCAACCGGCAGGCCGACAAAATAAATCAGGGTGGCGATGACGAAGGCAAAGACGATGTTCATGAATGGTCCGGCAAAGGCCACCAGGATTTTTGAAAGCGGTGAGGCGGGCGGGATTGGTTCGTCGGTCGATGATTTACCCCCTTCCAACGTTTCAGAAGTAATCATCTGCGGCAACCTGACGTAGCCGCCGGCGGGAATGAGTCGCCAGGCGTAGTCGATACCGTCTTTCTTCCAGCCAAGAATCTTTGGGCCGAATCCAATGGCAAACGCCTCCACTTTCATCCCGCGCTTCCGCGCCATCCAGTAATGGCCAAATTCATGGACGAAAATTGCCGCGCCAAACAAGAGCAACACTGCACCGACCACATACAAAACGTTAAAAATAGTCATTAATTAAAAAACCGCCTTAGACGACGGCGCATCCAATATACCGGCCATTCGGGAACTGGCAACCTTGGAAAACATTGCTTGACGAGCGAGTCTGGGCCGCGCCCGAATTCACACCACCGCCTCTTTCCGTGCCCAGGCGTCAGCTTCAAGGATTTTTTCGAGTTTCGGGTGAGCGACCAACTCATGGCGATCCATGACCCGCGCCACGGTTTGAGGGATTTGTATAAAACTGATCCGGCGGTTCACAAAGGCTTCGACCGCCACTTCGTTCGCGGCGTTCAATACGGCGGGCATGGTGCCGCCCAGCTCGCCCGCCCGGCGCGCCAGGTTCAATGACGGGAAACGCTCCAGGTCTGGCTCCTCGAATGTCAAACTGCCAAGCTGAGCGATATTTGTTTGGACCCGCTCGCTGCGCACACGATTGGGATAAGTCAGCGCGTATTGAATCGGCAAACACATGTCCGGTGTGGAAAGTTGGGCAATCAACGAGCCATCCACAAATTCAACCATCGAATGCACCACGCTCTGCGGATGCACCACCACGCGCACACGACCCACCTCAATATCAAACAACCAGCGCGCTTCGATCATTTCCAGCCCTTTGTTGAAGAGCGTGGCCGAATCGATCGTGATTTTTTGTCCCATCACCCACGAAGGATGTTTTAGGGCGCGTTCGACGGTGATATGCGCAAAGTCTTCTTTGGGTGTGGTACGGAACGGTCCCCCGGAGGCCGTCAACCAAAGTGATCGCACCGAGCCGGGCGGTTTGTCTTCCAGACATTGGAAGATGGCGGAGTGCTCGCTGTCCACGGCCAGCACGCGGACGCCATGTTTGCGCGCTTCGCTCATAACAATTTCCCCGGCCATGACCAGAATCTCCTTGGACGCCACGGCGATGTCCTTGCCGGCGCGAATGGCCGCCAGTGCCGGCTGCAACCCCGCGGTGCCGACAATGGCAATCAGCACAATGTCCGCCGTCGGCAACGTGGCGAGTTTGATCAACCCTTCGCCACCGGAATAAACATCGGTGACCGCGCCCAGCGAATCCCGTAATTCGGCCGCTTTTGCCGGAGCGCTGATGGAAATGGCTTCGGGTCGATGCCTGCGTGTTTGTTCCCGCAGCAGATCGATATTGTTCCCCGCCGCCAAACCGAGCAGCCGGATGTGGTCGGGCAAATCCTCCGCCACCTTGATCGTGCTGGTGCCGATCGAACCGGTGCTGCCAAGTAACACGACGTTCTTCATTTACGATTCACGATTTACGCGCGGCTGGAGGTGCGAGCGGTCTTTGCCGACGAAACCACGATTGCGAGAATCTCGTTTCCCTCTTTCATCAACTCGCGGAGCCGGGAGGCTTTGATCAAGGTGTTATCCACGAGTAGTTCCATCCAAAACAAGAATTCGTCACACTCTTCTTCCACCACGCGCAGCTTGTTGATGAAGTCAGCGTTCGACTTGGCACGGCACACGGCGCGGTAATTCGCGCCAACGGACGTTCCACTACGCAACAGTTGCCTGCCAAGCGTTTGCGCGATCCAATTCTTAGGGAGCGCCGCACAAAGCTGGACCACGCGGTTGGCGTATGCTTTTGTCCGGTGCTTCATTTCTTCACGTGTCATAACAATTCAGGGTTGATTTATCGGACGTGCGCGATTTGGTGACCACGCGTCAGTCGTAAATCGCATATCGTAAATTCCTCACGTGTGCGTCAGCACATACCGCAGGTACAAATACATGATTGGTGCATTAAACAAAAGACTGTCCAGCAAGTCGAGAATGCCGCCGATGCCGGGGAAAAATTTCCCGGAATCCTTGACGCCGGCTTCGCGTTTGAACAGCGATTCAACCAAATCCCCCAACACCGCAGCGGCGCTCAACAGAATACCCAGCGCGACCGCGTGCGTCAGCGTCATGCCCGGCATTTTATCACCGAGGAAGTGCGCAAAGACCATGCTCGCGGCGGTCGAAACCACGATCGCCCCCCCGAATCCTTCCCAGGTTTTGCCGGGGCTGATACGCGGAATCATTTTATGTTTGCCGATCATGGAACCGACGACGTAAGCGCCCGTATCGCTGAACTTGGTGACGAGAATGAAGTAAAGGACGTAGAATTTTCCGTTGTCGCCGATGTCAGGAAAAAAATTGATCTTTTGAATGAAGTTCAGCAGCCACGGCACATACATCAGCCCGAAGAGCGTGGTTGAAATCGCGAGGATTCCGGCGGTGTTGCTGCGCGAAACGAATTGCCGCAGGCACAGACCCAAAACGAACAGGATAAGAAAACTAGTTTCAAAATCATTTACCCGTGCCCGCCCGTCGTCGCTTCCCCAAGTGCCGGACACTCGCAAGAACGTCGCCACGATCAGCAGCAGCCCGCCAAAAAGTCCCCACCCTTTGAAGCAGACCAGGTCACGCTTCTCCACCAGTCCGTAAAACTCAGCCAACCCGAAGCCACCCAGCAAAACCATGACGACCAGGAACACATAATCGGAAATCCATTTGTGCCCGGAAAACAATGCCGCGATAACCACCGTCCACAACACGACGAAGCTCAGCAAACGGCGGAGAAAGATTTTCGTCTTGGAAAGTTGCGGCGAAGGAACAGTGGTATCGGGCATGCCTGAAGAAGTTAGCGCCCTGACCACAACTGTCTAGTTTTGAATTTGCGTCGGATGCTTTTCAAAGCCCGCCAAACCGCCGATGTCTCCGATTGTATTCCTCCAACGCGGCGAGGAATTGCGGCTTGCGAAAATCCGGCCAGAGCGTGGGCGTCACCACCAGTTCGGCATAAGAAATCTGCCACAACAGAAAATTACTCACGCGCATTTCGCCGCTGGTACGGATCAGCACGTCCGGGTCGGGCCAGCTTCGCGTGTAAAGGTGTTGCGCAAAAACCTGCTCGGTAATGTCCGCAGGATCGACTTTGCCTTGCTTTACCTTCTCCGCGATGCTGCGCACCGCATCCACGATCTCCGTCCGGCCTCCATAACTCAACGCCATAATGAGTGTCAGACCGTTGTTTTTCGAAAGCGTCTGGATGGACTTTTTGAGTTGCTCCTGCACATTTTCGGGCAGTCGATAAATCTGGCCAATGACCTCCAGCCGCACATTGTTCTTGTTCAACTCCGGTGTTTCACTTTTGAGATAGTGAATGAGATATTTCATCAGCGCGTCCACCTCGTCCTTGGGGCGATTCCAGTTCTCGACCGAAAAAGCATAGAGCGTGAGGTATTTGATGCCGAGTTCGCCCGCCATCCGAATGATGACCCGGGCCGATTCGGCACCCGCGCGATGGCCTTCAATGCGCGGCAAATGACGCTCCCTCGCCCAACGTCCGTTGCCATCCATGATGATGGCCACATGACGCGGCAGGTCGGCCTTCGCGTCAGCACTTAAATGGGGTGAAGCGGCGCTCATCAGGCTTTTCCCGCATCCGACTGCTCAAACAAAAATCGTCTGCTCCCTGGCCGGCCCTACCGAGGCAATCGTCAACTTCGCGCCGGACAACTCCGCAATGGCCTTCAAGTAGGAACGCGCCCTGGCGGGCAGGTCTTTCCATTTGCGAATCTTGCTGGTGGGCGTTTGCCAACCGGGGAATTCGACATATACCGGTTCGCACCGTGAGAACAGTTCGATATCGCTGGGCACGTACTCGTAGCGTTTTGATCCGATACGGTAGCCCACGCAAACCTTGATGGTTTCCAACGAATCCAATCCGTCCAGGTTCGTTACGGCCAGTTCGTCGATGCCATTGACCATGGTGGCGTGACGGGTGGCCACCGCGTCAAACCAGCCGCAACGGCGCGCGCGACCCGTGGTGGCGCCAAATTCACGCCCCATGCTGTGCAGTAGATCGGCGATCTCATCGTTCTCGCTGGGCAACGGGCCTTCACCCACGCGCGTCGTGTAGGCTTTCATCACGCCGACCACGCGGTCCATCCGATGCGGCGGCACGCCCGAACCGGTGCATGCGCCGCCCGCCGTGGTGTTCGACGAAGTGACAAAGGGATACGTGCCGTGGTCGATGTCGAGGAACGTTCCCTGTGCGCCTTCAAACAAAATATTCTTGCCGCGCTGACAGGCGTGATGGAGGAACACGACCGTATCGGCCACGAACGGCTTCAAGTAATCACCTGCGGTGCGATAAGCGGCATGAACCGATTTAAAGGAAAGCGGCTTCGCGCCGAACGCCTTCAGGATTTCGTTGTTCTCTTTGATTTTGAGTTCCAGCTTGTCCGCAAAACGCTCCGCGTTGATCAGGTCAATCATGCGCAGGCCGGTGCGGGCCGCCTTGTCGCCGTAGGCCGGGCCGATGCCGCGTTTGGTGGTGCCGATTTTGTTTTTGCCTTTGAGAATTTCGCGCTGCTCGTCCAATTCGCGGTGATAGGGAAAAACCAGGTGCGAAGTTTCGCTGATCAACAGGTTGCCATCTACTTTGATGCCGAGCCGGATGAGTCCCCGGATTTCTTCGACCAGGTTGACCGGGTCCACGACCACCCCGTTGCCGATGACGCAGATTTTCTTTTTGCGGAGGATGCCGGAGGGCACCAAGTGCAGCACATACTTTTTGGGGCCGAGGAAGACCGTGTGACCGGCGTTATTGCCGCCCTGGGTGCGGACGACGATGTCGGCTTGCCCGGTCAACACGTCGATAATTTTGCCTTTGCCTTCATCGCCCCATTGGGCGCCGACTAGAATTGTATTTGCCATAGTTCAATCGCTGCGCACGGACAATAAAAAGCCCCGAAATGTAAATTCGGGGTCAATGCACGCTATTTACCAGCGGACGGTAAAGAGGCGACGCGCGGCTGTCAACGCTGGAATGAACGCCTGCTCAATCCCGTTCAAACACTTCCACCTGCGAGGTGTTGAAGACTTTTCCGCCGATATTTTTGTTCTCGTAACTCGAATCAAATTTGGTTGAATTTTGACTCATGGCTTTGCCTGCTGATTATCACATGCACACTCCGCTCTGCCGCCACGCAACCGGCGAGCCGACCGAATATGCCGCCCACGCGCTCAACCTGGGGCTGAAAGAAATCGGGATGTCCGACCACAACCCCATGATCCGCGACGATTTTGACGATTGGCACATGCGCATCGATCAACTCGATGAGTACGTGGAGAAAGTTCAAAAAGCCAGGCGCGATCATCCGAACCTGACCATTAAATTATCGTTGGAGACGGATTACCTGCCCGGCCACGAGGATTGGAT